>JANYEA010000136.1 GCA_025363385.1 Bacteroidota bacterium
GTTGGTCTGAAACCTTTTCGAAAACTCTATGGCGTTTATTCCCTTAAACATAACTAAATTATTTAGACACAAAATACTAAATATATTAGTCATTACAAAGCCTTTATTTTATCTTCGAGAATTAAATACCTAATCCTAAAAATTTATTAAATCAAAACAGTACCAGAGAATCCAAGAATGGCTCCTCCAGTACTATCTATGTTTGGTGTATCTAAATGGTTGGAAAACTATCAATACAAGAACCTGAATCAAAAAAAGTTACTAAGGCTGTTTTTGATTCTTTAATGTTATCTAATAATGTAGCGATTGAAATAGGGTTGGTAAAAACATTTAATGTTGTGTTCATTTTTTTGTGTTTTGAGTAATAAAAGATTGTTTTCTGAATTCATGAATTCAGCCAAACCTCAAAACAACTTTTGCAGAAAAAAAAACTATTCCATTAAACAGTAATTGAGCATTGTGAAATGGCAATTGTGTTATGTCTGTTGAATTGAAATTACTATCAAAACCAAAAGTTTTAATAAAGGAATAGTCGATTAAAAGAAGAAATAAACAAATCGATGCAAATATGATTTTTCTATAAGCGTCTTAGATTAAGCGTCTTTTCACATAACGAATAATTCATTTTGCATAAAATAATTAAGATTTCTACTGATAGAAATCTTGTTTACATACATTTATTCCAAGAGTAAATAATTCTATTTCTCTCGCCCCCACCCTAAAAAATTTAAGAATGTTAATTATATTTTAAGATAGTAGCTATCATTTAAGGTTAGTCAGGGTCAACGTTAGTTATTTTATCATGGAATTTTTATAATATATGTATTTGTGTGTTTCACATTTGCAAATTTAGTTTTTAATAAACCTAAACAATATATCATGAAGAAGCTACACCCATTTAATTACCGACACTTACTTGTAATAGCAATTTTTGCTTTTCCCTTGTTTAGTTGTCAAAAAGATTTTGGAGATTCAATTACAACAAATTCTCAAACAAAGGATGGGTTTCCTAATCAACCGTTTGATTGGGAGAATTCTCTTGTTATGATGCCTTCGCTCCCTGCTGGACCTCTTAATCCATCATTGCCTTGGACAAGCCAAAGTGGTTCATACATTGATCCAAATATAATTTCAGATTATAAAAGAAGTGATGGTTGGGAATTAGTTTATAATACTTTTCATCCCAATTTTTATACAGCTAACGCATCAAGTGGTGGATTGTATTTCGCATTGTATAATAAATACAGGGGATTGTTGCGATATTATTTATTTATCCCTTCTGGCCAGTTTGGTGGGGGCGTCAATATTGAACATGGACTTAGTATTTATAGTGGCACGGGAAATACAACCAGTATTTTAAACTTTGAAGGGAGTGATATTGTAGATCCTACTATTAAGAATCCATCTTTTGTTAAAACAAATAATGTTGGAATTGCTCAAGGTGGTGGTTGGTATGCTATGCAATACGAAATTGCATATGATCCTAATTTTGCAAATTTTACATACCCAAATCTAGGGATTGCGTGGAATTCAAGAACTGTTAGTATAAGTAATATAAATATTGCAGGCACTAATATTGGTACTTTAAATGGTAATATTATTCAGCAGGCGAATGATGGCACTGGCAGTTCAATTATAAATGGAGTTTTTGCGGCAGCAGAAATAACCGGATTGGCGATTAGCGGAGGAACAACCCAACCTAGTTTGCTCGCACAAGCTGTGACAAGTGGATTAAGTGGTAACCTGACAGGTTTTTTCAGTAATATTTTGGGAGGTAATAGCAACAATTCTCAGGAAGTTGATCTTAAAATGAATTCAACTATAAATTTAACTGGTACTATAAGTACACCTAATGCACTTTCGCCTAATACTTTTGTGTTTCCTGGAGAAACGATTACAGCTAACAATGGATCAAACCCACCTTTATATAATAATTCCCTCGGAGTATTTAATTTAACTGGAAGGCCAACGATACACGTTAGCTCAACAAAGCTGTCTGGTAAGCCAAATAATCCCAATCATCCATGGGATTATAGACCGAGTGGAGATTATTACCTTAATACAATGACAGTAGATCAATCTGTTTTAAATAGTATTTTTGTAAAAAATCCAACATTAAACCAAACCGCAAATGTTTCAATAGTAAATCAGGAGATTCTATTAGAAAATATAGGTGATTTTTTTTACCAAACGGTTCCGGTAATTGAAAATGTTGGCAATATAACTGTTTGGCATGGCAATACATCATTTGATGGAATTAAATGGGATACAACAGTTAACAATGGCCCTGTTTTATTGCGAGTAACTGTTTTAGTTTCATCTCCTACAAATGCGTTTCCTTCAATTAAAATAATTAAAACATTTGTTGCTAACGTAATATAAATAAAACGGTTACCCTCAAATATTGGGGGTAACCGTTTTAACAAAACAATGTTTAAAATCTGATTAAATTAAAGGAAAATTATGAAAACTCTACAACTATTAATACTTTATTTATTACTTGTGGTTACTGGTATAAAGGCGCAAAATAAAGTAGAAAGGTATTGCAAGATTTATGTCATTTCTCAATCTGCAAAAGGTAAAGGTGATAAAATAACTATTGATTATGGTAAAAACGATAAAATTTCAGCATACAAAGACACAACTATGTTGAAGAGTTTGGAAAAAGTAAATGAATTAGATAATTGTATAGATGCACTAAACTATTTAGAAGATTTAGGTTGGGAATTTGTTAATATGGTTCCACATCGTGCATTATATGTAAATGAAACTGATAGAAAGGAATTCTATTTTAGAAAATCATTTGAAAAAAAATAGTTTCTTTAACAATTATAAATGCAAAGTAGGTTAATTTTTGTAATAATTAGTTTTAGTTGTATTGTTGCTTGTGGCAAGTCCTATAGCTATGAAGGCGCAATAGTTATGTCATTCCTTGCAAAAGGAACTTTATTGGATTCGTCAGGTAATTGTCAACAAATAATTGTGAATGGAAATTATTTAAAAGACACTTCACTTTCCAGTAATAATTATGTAACTGTACAGGCCAATATAACATCAATCGGCAAATATTCAATTTACACTGATACAGTTAACGGCTATTGGTTTAGTGATTCTGGCACAATTAGTAGCACTGGAAGGCAAAATTTTAAATTAAAAGGATATGGTAAAGTAACAACACCTTTAGCAGCAACTTTTATAGTGCATTTTGATACCTCAATATGTTCATTTACTATACCAAACAATAAGGCCTTATTTTATTTTAATGCACTTTCTGGGAATTGCCCAAATTTAATTGTAAATGGAAAATACCGAGTAGGTGCCAATTTAAATATTTCAGATTCTATAAATGTTCCAATTACGGTTAAATTACCTGGCACATATTCAATTGAAACATCTTTGGTAAACGGAATGATTTTCTCCTCAAAAGGGATATTTATGAATGCAGGGAATTATACTGTTACTCTTGAAGGAACAGGTAGACCAATGACTGCAGGAGTAACCCAAGTACCAATAAATGATGGGAATACTTTTTGTAGCTTTTCTATAAACACAGTTTTAGATACAACTATGTATTGGAAATGTACAGCAGAGGGTATTAATTATGAAGGGTTATTAGATAGTGCTTATGGTAGTTTGCCTGACACTGGATATTTTAAAATCGGAAATCCAAATAGAATATATGGTTTTGTGACTGGTGGTGGAGACAAAAATAATGATCAAAGTATTTATAATATTGGTATAAGCTTAAATAGGATTAATAGTCCAATTATAGAAAGCAACTATTACCCTTGTATGAATTTGGGGACATGTGATTTTGGTACTTATATAAGTTTAGTTTATGGCTCATCAGGGCAATTATTTAATATATATGTTACATCCAATAATTTAAACGATTTTACTGCAAAACTTATTAGCTACGATCCTGTATCTAAATTGGTAAGAGGAACATTTAGTGGTTCAATGTATAAAACGATTAATTTAAATATTCAATCCAGCACACCAATAGTAAAAATTACAAATGGTGAGTTTAAAACTTATCTGGCTCACTGATGTGCAAATTATTTATCTGATGTATCATTATAAAAATAGGTTATTCTATTTGTCAATATTTTTCTTGCTTACTCATGTTTCTTATAGTCAAATATTTTTAGGGTTACAAGGTGGAATTAGCAACAATTACCTTGAAACTAATATTTCAAATCGAGCATCAACAGCCATTAAAAGTCATATTGGTTATAGTGTTAGCATTCCAATAATGTATAAAGTAAATGATTGGATATCTTTTCAGACAGATCCAAATATTTCCCAAAAAAACTATTCTATTAATCGAATCGACTCCTTCATCGGTATATATACTCAATACAATAACACTTATTTGCAATTGCCACTATCCACAAGTTTTTATTATGGTAACAAGGTTCAAATATTTGCAACTCTAGGATCATATTTTGGTTATTGGCTCACCGGACAAGAAAAAGGGAAAATACCCAATATTTTTTCTGTAACTACAACTGGTAACGGATCTGGAGAAAGGTTTCTACTAACTGCTTTTGACCAAAAATATCAATTTAATTCGCAAAGAGATAATCGCTTAGAGTTTGGATGGCTCACAGGTATTGGAATACAATATCGCCCTAAGGATAGCTATAATTTAATTATTGAGTGCTTATATTACCAGTCTGTTACTGATAATCAAAATAATTATATGGCTAACCAAATACCACAATACAATAAAACTTTATTTCTCTCTTTTAGTTTATTATGGCCATTAAAAAATAAAACTCAAACATGCAAGTAAAACGAACAATAGCGGTATTTTTTTTATTTTGCATTCTGTCTATTTATTTAAGTTCTTGTAAAAAAAACACTCTTTCAATTGTTTCTAATACAACGCCTGTAAATTTTAGTCTGGTTTTTGATGATTTTTGGAACAAAATGAATTCCAATTATTTATACTGGGATATTGACACTACAAATTGGGATGAAATACATGTGAAATATAAACCACTTTTTGAGCATCTGGATATACAGAATAAAAATGATGTCCAAAAATCAGTTGGGTATTTTAGAAAAATGACAGAACGATTAATTGAGAACCATTTCACAATTAGTTTTATAAATAATTATATTAAAGATTCATTTATTTTTCCTTCCTTAGAAAGGAAAAAAGTAAGCCAGAATTTTCATAGCCCATTTTCTTACATTAGTGTCGATTCAAATTATCTTGATAAAGGTTTTGTGGTTGGTAACTATTTAACATTATCAAACACTCAATTAACCACTGTTAGTGGTACTATTAACAAAAAAATATTGTATTTCTATTGTAACGAATTTGCTTTGCAAGAAGCCAATTCATCAAATGGAACAAATGGTGTTAAAAGCGTATTGCAATATTTTTTTAATCAACTCCAAAATATGCCATCAAATATTAAAGGTGTAATTTTGGATGTGAGAAGTAATGGAGGAGGTAATTTGACAGATCTAAGTTATTTTATAGGGCATTTTATAGATAAGCCTTTAGTTTTTGGTAGTACTCATTATAAAAGTGGTAACGGTAGATTATCTTTCACACCTTGGATAAATGCAATAATCAATCCTTTGCCAGGATCTAAGGCATTAGTAGTGCCAATAATCGTTTTGGCAGATAGTCAAACAATATCTGTAGCGGAGGCCATTACTATGGCAATACATATTTTGCCAAACAGTTTATTTATTGGGGAAAATACTTGGGGTGCTTTAGGCCCGATAACTGAAAATTCGTTATATGACGACGGGCAATTTATTGTACCATCATTTTTATCAGTTTATACATCTTCTGCTGCATTTAAATATGTAGATGGCAAAAGTTATGAAGGATTGGGTTTCCCTCCAGATATAGCCATTTCATTCAACTTATCTTCCTTACTTGCAGGTGATGATCTACAATTGGATAAAGCAATTTCCTTAATTCATTAAGTGAAATATGTTATGATTGGTATTGGTTGATCAGTTGTTGGATTAACACAAGAGTACTCCACATACCATTTTTTAAAGACATATCCAGTTGCGTTGTATAGCCCTATTGGTTTGATTTATTTTATTCATAGCCGCGAATGTGTATTTAAGTCCATTGGTTTTGGTAAATTTGCATATTATGACATTAGTACAATTGGCACAATTACAGGAGAGCGAGGACAAGGTGGAATTCAAGCGTGGGAGAAATAATTTTTCTTACGATGGTAGCGGTAATGGTAATCAGGCAGAAAGACGAAAATGTATTCAGGGATATATTGTGGCACTTGCGAATGAAGGTGGTGGTAGGCTAATTTTCGGAATGGAAGATGAATATCCACATGTTATTGTTGGGACCTCCTTCGCAGAGGGATCAACTGGTGCATTGGAAGACAGAATTTACAATGATCTTGAAATTCGTGTACATATTGAGGAGATTCATGAGGATAACAAAAGGGTACTTGTTTTTCATATACCAGGAAGGCCTGTAGGAAAATTATTAAAGTTTGATGGTGTAGCACTGATGCGCATTGGGGAAAGTCTGCGGAACATGAGTGATGATGAAATGTATAAGGTACTTTCGGAGCAGGAGCCTGATTTTTCTGCGCGAATATGCGAAGGTCTGCAACAATCAGATCTTGATCCAACGGCGATCACCATTATGAAAAGATCTTATGCCCGCAAGCAGAATAATTCACAGTTTGCACTTCTTCCAGATCATCAGATATTAAGTGATCTACAGCTACTGATTGATGGGAAACTAAATTATGCAGCTCTTCTCCTATTAGGTAAAAAAGATGTGATAGATCGTTTTTTGCCCCAAGCGAAAACTATCTGGGAATTTCGATATACAGACAGCCAAATACCTTATGATTTTAGGGAAGTGGTTGATGATCCGCTTTTTATTGGTATCGACCGCTTATGGAAATTGGTCAATGATAAGAATGGGAGTGTGGCTATCCGCAACAAGGCATATATTTTCAAGACAAACTCCTTTCACGAAGAAATCATACGGGAGGCTATCCTAAATGCAGTAGCACATAGGGATTACAGGATCACCAGTGAGGTTGTAATTAAGCAGTTCCCCAAAAAAATTGTCATCAGCAATCCCGGTGGATTTCCCAAAGGCGTTACGCTTCAAAACATACTAACTGTAAACAGTACCCCGCGGAGCCGCAGGATGGCCGAGGTACTCGAAAAAACAGGACTGGTTGAACGTTCTGGCCAAGGCGTAGATAAAATATTCGCTATTACTCTTTCGGAAGGCAAACCTGCACCTAGCTATGAGGATTCAGATGACTTTCAGGTGACCTTGCGTATACTGGCTGATATAGAGGACGGCGCATTTCATATGTTTCTTGAATCATTCAAGGACCCAGAGAGGGATGATATGCCTCTTTTCAACGTTCCCGAGATCGTAGCGCTTTATAAAATCAAAAATGGACAATTTGCCGATACTGGCAACTATGAAATATTGAACGGTCTTGAAAAGCGAGGTGTGATTGTCCGTTCTTCGGGCCATACTAGGCGATATTCTCTTGCGGAAGCTTATCACAAACTTGCTACGGGTGCCGAGCGGATCGGAAGCCGATATGTAGTAGCGGAGGTATCCGCCATGATGTTGGCGCTTCAATCAGGTAAAGTATCCATCGGCAAGCTGGAAGATGCCTTGCAATCTTCACTTAATCGCAACCAGATCAAATACCTTCTTGGAAAACTTATTGAGGATAAAACAGTGATATCCGGTGGTGTCGGTCGCGGTACATGGTACGCGCTAGCCGATCCTTTCAACAAGTTGACAGGCGATACTCTAGTTTTTGAAGTGGTCAATTCCCTGCGCAATACATACGACGATACCAGAAGCTGATCCACCAAGCGAAGGCGTCAATTTCTCCATAAAAAGTCTTTGATTCTCTATAAACTCGAAATAACATTGGCGGACACTTTTCGGCGGCTACAGGAATAGTGCCTGTGTGCACTCAATTTTTACGGTTACTTGAATCCACTGAAACCTAGCGTTAGCGGCGGACATACATGCGTGAGGTGCCAACATGCGGTATGCGGGGGCAGACACTCTTCTCGCATGCCGCATGCCGGCACCATTAATTCTCCATAAAACCAGATCGATTCTCCATAAATACCGCACGGCGGTGGATGATAGCGGCGTGCTGCGGATAGTTTTGGCACCCGGTGCGAAAGAGCGGACACTATTGGCATGCCGTGGGTAGTGTCCGTCAATTCTCCATAAAATTGCCCCAATTCTCCACAAATTCGAATTTTTGGAGTTATTGAGGGTATTTTTTAGAGCCATTTTGCGGGCACTAGCCGTTATCGAAATGTGCCCAAAGCCAGTATCGGTGAGGGTTTGTGCCGCATGCTGGCGCGCGATGACGGACACTTTCTGTGCATGCCGGCGCTAGGGTCGCCAATTCTCCATAAAGGGGGAAGGGGATTCTCCATAAACTCGATTACAATCGCAAGAAAGCTATTCTTGTTAGCAACTGATTTAAAAACAGGTAATCAGATCGATTGGACATCTATTTTTTTGTTATATTGTTAATAATGAGCATACCACAACCCGCAGGCACTTATCCAGTATGGGTCATTTCTGAAGAGGCGCGCAAGAGAGCTATCCAAAACAAGGTGCCTTTCGGAAATTATCAGACAATGATTTATTATCAAATTATTGGGCGCGTTGACTCCCATTATCTTGAAATAATCCTTGGCCACAATGAGTCAATGGAACACTTTCATACAGATGTCCGGGAAACGCGATTTACTTATATCGGGGAATTTCAAAAACGCGAAAAAATATATCTGACTTTTGACCGGGTTACATTATATCAGCTTGTTGAAATGTACCCCGCATCTCCTAAACCTATCCGGTTCATGGTAAAACGAGTCGAAACCAGCAGTTTTGTAACTCCTAACCGTGCATTTATGATTATGCCATTCCGCGATGATACTGATTATTTTTATAAACATGCCATCAAGCCATATCTGAAAGAAAAACATGATATTGATATTTTTCGTGCTGATGATTTCCGGGATAATGATGTTATCATTGAAACTATTTACCGACAGATTGAGGAATGTGAATTTGTCATTGCAGATACAACGAACGAAAACAAAAATGCTTTTTATGAACTGGGATATGCTGCTGCCTTTAAAAAGGAGATTATAACTATTCAGCATTTGGAAGCGAAGAACCTGTTTTTCGATAGGAGCCATATCCGGACAATTTTTTATGAACCCGAAAAGATAGATAAGTTCCAGTTTATACTTTCTGCGACGATCGAGAGTATTCGGTCGCGTCAATAAAATTTCGTTACATTTTGATAGATTTTTGGAAATGATTGATGATAAAAACGTGTGATTTTTATAACTTGTCTAACTCTGAAATAGGTTTACAGAAAGTATTGTACGTTTTTTTATAGGTTGAATTTGCAACAATAGCGCAGATTACCTTTTTTTCTGCACCTTTAATATGATTTTGTTTAGCAATTTCTGAAAATAATCGCTTCTTGAAGTGGTTAAAGCAAATTGTCAGCAATTTTTCTAGCTTACCAATAATATGCAGGATTAGCATATTTGTTTTTTACAACGCAATGGTTCAACTTAGTGGAATGCAGTTTTTACATTCATATATGGGCGATGAAATAATAAAATCGTTGAGTGAACGGTTAAAGCATTTTGCGCGTGAGGACAATTCGTATCAGGGGTATGTCGATCAAAATATTAAATCTGAGAATTTACAGTTTAACCTTTCATGGGTGATAGCACATATCATCATCAATCTCAATTTCGTTGAACGAAGCAAAGAAGTTTTTCAAAATATTATTGATGAGTATAACAAGGAAAATTCAACTGCATTAACCTATGAAGATTTTGAGCATGTTCATTGGATCAGAATT
Source organism: Bacteroidota bacterium (assembly GCA_025363385.1). GTDB lineage: Bacteria > Bacteroidota > Bacteroidia > Chitinophagales > Chitinophagaceae > Sediminibacterium. The sequence continues at coordinate 9,906 of JANYEA010000136.1, forward strand.
GTCTCGGGAGAAATCAGGATACCTTCCATTGTCCAGAGTTTTATCTGGAAGATCGGACGTGATGAAAAGGATGGCAAAGTTGTTGATTTCCCGGCTGAGAAAAAAGACTTAGCTCTTTGCCTTCAGATGTATTATCAAAGATGTTTTGAAAACTCCAAGCTTTTCATCTCATTGAAAAAACTAAATGAGATTATTAAACAGAATGGAGTTCGAGATTTAAGTATCGGATTTTTTGAAAAAAGAAACATCGTACAATTTAATGCCTTCAAAAATCACTTTGAGTGGATGGGGGGAGAATATGAAAGGCATTTAAGGGATGAGATCTCAGCTACTCTCTGGCTTTTAGTTGCCGGAGAAGAGGCTGCTGATGCTGAATTTGTGTTGTTTTTTAAACTTATTCAGGGAACCAGAATATTGGTTAGTAGTTTGAAGGATTTATTAAACCGGGAAAAAACCAATTCAATTGTAGATCTTGCTATTTCATTTTTAAATAATGAGCCGGATCTATTGCAATCCAAAGATGAGTTTCACAAAGTATGGCTTGATTCCCCAAGTTATCACCATGTAGATATTCATTTACCCATCCCTGCGGTAGTATTTGATTACACAGATACATATGGTTTTATTGAAAGTGTTAAGTACCATAAATTCAGAATGCATGATATTTTCGATCAGCAGGGCATGAGATCTTATTGCCATTCACTTCTTCGGCTGGTCATTAAAAATGACCCGCTACATCCTATTCCATTCCAGCACGTCGTGAAAATATTGAAAGATGTATCACGTCCTTATTTGGTATGGACACTATACGAAGATATACAAAGACATTACCCAGAGGTTATTCCATACCTGCTTACAGATACGCAGCTAATTCCGGTTGCCTTTCAGTTGATGGATCAAATAAAAATCGACCCTGCTTTCCTGCCCGGAGATTCCAATCGCGATAAAAAAACGGAGGCGGGTTATCAGTTAAAGCAGCAGTTATGGCTTGAAATGTTTGATATTACTCTGGAGAACATTGCGGCTGCGCATAATTATGATGAGGAGTACGGGTTTGTTTTAGCGAAAATTTTGCTGGAAGCTGCCAATAAAATATTTATTTCCAATAATCAAAACCCGGATCATACAGCTCATCACCTATCGTACAGGAAAAAGTATGATGAGGCTTTACATAAACTAAGCACTAAAAGAATGTCAAACGGTTATGTATATCCCCGGCCACCTATAAACCCCAGGCTCGTTTTCACGGTATTACCGACTATAACCGAATACCTAGCTCAGAAGGCAGTAGGACCATTGTTACCACATACCGAATTTATCCACCTGCAATCCGGTTTGTTTGATTTGTGTATTGAAATGTTGCGATTAAGTAACCTGCGTATTTCTGAAACTGAACTAACACACGCGGAGGGTGAAAAGGTAAAAGAAGTTTCAGCAAGTCTTGTTGCTTTATTGCAGAAATCAACCACAGCGTTTTATACGGTAGAGGAAATTGTGGTGGAAACGTACTATGCAGATGAGCCAAGAAGTAGACAGGCGCGCAGAGGGGTGAGTGATTATGGTTTTGAAATTATCGATTGGGGATACCTGTTCCTGAATTTTGAAAGAACGGGTGTCCTGACACAAATCGATGAAATTTTTTTGGCTTCCTTGCAATTTGATACTGCCGGTAGTGAATATACTGACCAGAATCGTGAACAACTGGAAAAAATAAAACTATACCTCAAATCCCAGATGCTTGCGTTGATTATTATCAATCAAAAAAAGGAGGTGTATGAAATGGAAGGCCTGCCTGTGAAGGAAACATTGGAAAAGTTGGAACATTCAATTAAAAACCTTTCGCTGACCTATTCTGTCAATCTGTTAACGGAAAAACGAATTGATATATTTGATGACCGCTTCAGGATGGAATATGATATGTATTATCAGCCGTTGACCTCACTGCTGTACCGGAGCGTTAACTATTTTAAGGGACCTGCGCAAAATATATTTATTGAAGATTTTTTTGCAAAAAGCAACAATATTGGCCGGATGCTTACTGCCATAAATCTGCTGGATTCAAAAGAACTGGCTACCATTATTTCCAAGCGTATTGATTCGATAGATATTGCTGAGTTTATCAAAGCCACCAGTACGACCACCGAGTTGCAATCTGCCATGATTGAGGCTATAAATTCAGATAATCACTGGAACCTAGCCAAACCGCTGATAGTAAAAATACAGAAGCATTTTGATAGAATTAAACATAACGATCAAAATACTACGAATTTGTTTTTTGACGTAAATCTTCTAATGGCTTATAAAGAAAAGGATCTTACCAAACTTCGTAATTTACCCGTTCCGAAAAACGAAAACTACTACCTTCAAAAAAACCAATGGGCGGAAAAGAGGCAAAGATATTTTATCGCTTTGTTTAGGATATACTATGAAAAAAAGTATGCGGATGGAATACAGATCTTAAAGTCTTTGTTATCGGAGGATCCTAAAAATATACAGTATGCTTTTCAATTATACAGGGCTGAAACTTTAAATGCAATTGAAACGAAATGAACTTGACATTATTAACACAGGCGCAACAAGATTGGGATAATTTCATTGGCAGCCTTTCTTCAGAAGAGAAGAAAGGTCTTGTAGATGTTGCAGAATCTGCAGCGAGCAACAGCCTTCATTATTTTGCTGCCATTAAAGACGCGGTTAAGTTCGATCAAACCATTAACCAGCTTTCGAACAGGTGTCTTTATGATGAAGAAATTATACCGACAGTGTATAGCTATTATGTGGAAAGAGATATGCATGAGATAGCATTTGATTATCTTCAAAAGGCATTTGAATATTTTACCGCAAACGGCTACCCAATCCCTTCTATCGTTCAGGAAATACTCGAAGCTTCAGAGACTGTTAAGCTATTGTCGAACTATAGAATCAGCCTGGAAAGGATCAGGAACCTCACACCAAAAAATATTCCACGGGTGACGCCAGAAGCAATTAACGACAAAAGGGAGTTAAATACTTTTATACTCAATGAAATAGTGCAGGCTGGCAGAGTGACAGACGAAAAAAGAGAGGCACTCAGGCAAGTTACACATGAGAACAGGTACAATGATTTCTTACAAGCCATTTTGCGGATGCGTTTTGCAATCTGGGGCTGGTCAATACATGATCAACCAAGAATGGGCACATCTACGGGAGGAGCCGACGCGGGAAACGCAGATCTTGTTATTCAAACTGGCGGAAACAATATTGCCCTTATTGAGGCATTTATTTTTAAAGATTTCGCTTATACCCAAATGCATATACTTAAATGTCCCCAATACATCAACAGCATCAGTCGATACTATATTGTTGTTTATCATTTTAATTCCGCTGCCGATTTTGAAACCAATTGGGGAAAATATAAGGATGATGTTTTAAATATCTCCTATCCGGAAGATTTTGCCATAAATAGCTCGTCAGGATTCATAGATATAACAAATCAGTTTACTGATGTAAATAATTTCAAAATAGCAAAGACGATACATGATGATAAATATGAGATGTTTCATATCATGTTAAATCTAAAGTAAACTAACAATCAAATGGATGTAGTGAGTAAGATAAAAATCCAAGCCTACTGACCCCCATTCCCCAGCGCAACTTGACCTATAGTCTCCAAGTTTCAATGACCCATCTTCGCCAGATCAAATTGACCCCCAAGATGTATTGAATTTCATACAGTTGTGTCAATTTCGCAAATTCAATATAGAAATATTTCAGAAGGGGTCAAGTACAAATGGTATTTGGGGTTCTAAAATGGTGGTTTTTCCATACTAGCTTCCAAAAATTCAATAATACGATCAGTGACGATTTGGTACATGTCAAGTGTGCTAGTTGTTTGTTGTTGTATATCAGTACTTTATAAATTGTGAAAGAACTATTTCTTAGATAGTATATCTCTCCACTCTCTGAAAGCAAGTCCCCTTTAAATAAAAAATTTCCACTCATTGTTGTTGTCCCGGTAAAACTCGTTCAATAACCGAATTACCTTGTCATACTGCCTGCTCTTTAACAAACAGGCGTTCCACTAATTCGCTGTTGATTTCTTCTGAACACATTAAGAGAAATTGGTGCGGTGTGGAAATACTGCAGCTCCCATTCCCTAAATATCATAAAATTTTCTGAATTATTTATTTTGCTGATACTATCCTACTATTTTGATGCTGTCAACCTTACACCATAAACCCTGAAATTCCAAAAGTTTGACAGTTAGGGTTCTGATTCTTCGCTATAATCATCGTAATTCGATGGAGATCCAAGCCCACGATCGTCTTTAAAATATTGCTGTAGCTTGCTACCGCTTAATCTGATCTCTTCATCAGACTCTTTTGACAACGTGTTCTTTGTTTTATCGGCTCTAATTTCGCGATTAGATTTAGGATCCATATCAATTCCCTGATAACGTTCCATTTTCTCGCGGTAGGCACGCCTTTCTGCAGGAGTTGGGTTTTTGAGTGGTTTTTGTGGAAATTTATCTGGCATTACAGTTTCGTTTACTGCTAAGGTAAAAAAATCACTGCGGAATTGCAAGCGGTACTAAATAGAACCGGCATGCTTAAATAGCTCGATTAATTCTGCGACAGTGTAAGGTGGATCCCTGCGATGGATCATAGCGTGGCAGTTTGGGCACAAAGGCACCAAGTCGGTGAGAGGATTGACTAGATACTCACTACCCCTAGCAGCAATTGGTGCTGTATGGTGAACATGAATAAAGCCTTCACCAATTTTGCCATAGACTTTTTTAAAATTCAGCCTACATACCTGGCAGGTGGCGCTGAAATGTGCAATACATTGTGCCCTGGCCTGCGGGTTTCTCTCATATATGTTCCGTGGAAGGAGTGAAGCTTCTCCTTCCATGAAGGTTTCGATTAGTTCCGTTTTGCATTCTGCCCTTTTTATTTTACCGGACTCAAAATATGTAAAATCTCCGTCGTCTGATTTATATGCTGATATGTACAAGGTGCCTAATTCACCGATTCTAAATTCTGATGATACAGACGGTTCGCCGTCGAGTGTTTCTGTCTGCTGCCCGGTTACAGGATCGCGGCCAAGCCTATACATGCTAGTGTTTTTTTTATGCCAGTAAAAAGCTGGCCATTCTCCCAATTGGCCGTACCATTGACGATCCTTCTGGTAGAAAGCATTAGCAATCGCCAGGGTCTGTTCCTTGTTTGGGATTTTGATATTTATGTAGAAAGGTGGCTTGCTTTGGTCTGCCGGAGGACGCATGTAGATATAATTCCTTGCTTTTTTGACCAGTTGCCAACCTCTCCTGGGCAGGATGACTTCAAATGTCAAAGGTGCAGAAAGCCTATAAACGCCCTCTCCGTGTTTTTTTGGGGCTTTCCCATCGGTTTCGATCTCAAGGGTTACTTCGTCCCAGCAGAAGGTGTTGAATTCTTTGTCCAATTCACTATTAAAGGGCATAAAAATAATTAAGTCTGAATCTTTTTGGTTTGTATTCAGTTGATAATCAACTAAACTATTCCAATATAGAGAAACTAATTCAAAAATTACATGGTTCTATAAAAATAATTTGAAAAATATGAAACAATAGTTTTATTTTTACATTTTACAGAGTTCTACAAAATAAATATGAATAAAGCCATACAGTCCATAGCAGAGGTAAAATTGGGGTTTCCGGGCCTACCACAGGCAGACGGTGAGATTCCCTTTATACTGCTTCGCCAATTTAATGAAGACGGGCTGTTTTTGCCTGCTGAGATGGACCACCTAAAGTTAAATGAAAATATGAAAACTCACTTCCTTAAAGAGGGGGACGTGTTGTTTACAGGTAAGGGCAACAGGTTGTTTGCCTGGTGTTATACGGATGAAGGTGAACCAACGATCGCATCTTCCAGCTTTTTTGTACTTCGTCCTGATAGCAGGATGATTCAACCGGAGTACTTGGCTGCAATCCTGAATGCACCGCAAACAAAAAGCTCGCTTGTCCAACTTGGTGCGGGCACCAATATTTTTTCGATTAGGAAATCAGAGTTGGCTGCATTTCAGATCCCGGTACTGCCTATGATGCAACAAACGCGCATTGTGGCTATATCGAAACTTCACCAGCAGGAAATGTCGCTGGCTAAAGAACTCATTTCACAAAAGCAAAATTTTTATTCCGCAGTTATTTCAAAACTCATTAAATAAAAAATATGGATACGAAACTCACACAACAAGATATTAACCGCATTGTATGGAAAGCATGTGATACGTTCCGTGGTACGATAGATGCAACACAGTATAAAGACTATGTGCTGACGATGCTGTTCCTGAAATATGTAACAGATGTGTGGAAGGATAAAAAAGTGATCTATGTTGAAAAGTACAAAAACGATACTGTACGTATTGAACGTGCTTTACGCAATGAACGATTTCAATTGCCTGCAGAGAGTTCTTTTGATTTTCTTTTTGAAGAGCGCAAATCTTCCAACCTGGGAGAGCTTATCAATATTGCGCTGGAAAAACTAGAAGATGCCAATCGTACAAAACTCGAAAGGGTTTTTCGCAACATTGATTTCAACAGCGAAGCAAACCTTGGTCAAACCAAAGATCGTAACCGCCGTTTAAAAAACCTGATGGTGGATTTTTCGGAACTTGATCTCCAGCCTTCGCATCTTGAGGGCAACGATGTGATCGGTGATGCTTATGAATTCCTGATTGCGAAGTTCGCAGGTGATGCAGGTAAAAAAGCAGGAGACTTCTACACGCCGAGCGAAGTTTCTACACTGCTGGCAAAACTGTTAGCTCCCAAACCGGGTAATCGAATCTGTGATCCAACCTGTGGTTCCGGTTCTCTGCTGATCAAAATGGGAAGAGAAGTTGGAACAGGTAATTTTTCATTGTATGGTCAGGAGAATAACGGCAGTACCTGGGCACTGGGCCGTATGAATATGTTCCTGCATGAATTTGACAATGCAACTATCGAATGGGGTGATACCATCAACAATCCCAAATTGCTGGAAGGAGATCAGCTTATGAAATTTCATGTTGTTGGGGCTAATCCACCGTTCTCACTAGACAAATGGGGAGCAGAAGACGCACATGCCGATCAGTACCATCGTTTTTATCGTGGTATTCCGCCAAAGAGCAAAGGAGATTTTGCTTTTATAAGTCACATGATCGAAACGACTTATGAAGATATTGGCAGGGTAGGTGTAATCGTTCCACATGGTGTTTTATTTCGTGGCAGCACAGAAGGAAAGATCCGTGAGCAGTTAATCAGGGAGAACCTGCTGGAAGCGGTCATCGGGTTGCCTGCGAACTTATTTTTTGGAACAGGGATCCCAGCGGCGATCTTAATTTTTGACAGGGCAAAGGGGAGTAACACGGATGTGCTTTTCGTGGACGCCAGCCGTGAATTCGAGCTAGGTAAAAATCAGAATAAACTGCGGGAGGATAAGGACATTCCACATATCGTGGACACTTACCGGGCATTTAAAAATGCAGCGTCAATCGGTAAGAGTAAAGGAGCTGTACTTGAAGACAAATACAGCTATCGTGCAACCCTCGCAGACATTGAAGAAAATGAATATAACCTGAACATACCCCGTTACGTGGATACGTTTGAAGAGGAAGCTGTGATCGATATCAAAGCGACCCAGGATACCATCGATCAGCTCAAATCAAAACTGGTGGAAGTAGAGGGTCAGATGGAAAAATATTTAAAAGAATTAAACCTTTTTTAAAATGCTTAACAATCAACAAAAAGAACAGTTTGCCGGGATCTTGGATGAACTTGGTGACAATCTTGACATTTCGGAAACACAATTTGATGCGGCTGTAAAAAGTTACAATGCAATAGGTGGATGGCTTACTGGCGATGATTCATTATTAAAACCCTACCACCCCGAAGTTAAACCACAGGGTTCTATGATCATCGGCACGACCGTTAAACCGGTGCATCCAGATGATGATATAGATATTGACCTGGTTTGTGAACTGTCAGGGAAAAATCCAAGCTGGACACAGAAAGATCTTAAAAGGATTGTTCGCGACCAACTGGAAAAGCATAAAACATATGAATCATTACTTGCACCGGAAGGCAGGCGTTGTTGGACGCTTGAGTACAGAAACAATTCGGATAGAAGCGATCGGTATCATATGGATATTCTGCCTGCCATTATTTCGGGTGGGTACAAAATGGTGTTTGAGAAACTTTTTTCACAAAGGGATCTTGGTAACACGGACAGCCTGCAGATAAGTATTACTGACAGGACGCTGTTTAATTACGCATCGGAAAAAAGTTCGGAACTTTGGTTAAAAAGCAACCCGTTCGGTTATGCGCGTTGGTTTATAGATCGCGCCACGATTACTACCACCAAACTATTTTCTCTAAACGAAGCGGTAAAGCCCGTGCCTAAGTACCAACGCAACAAATTTCCGTTGCAAAAGGTCGTGCAGATATTAAAGCGCCATAGAGATCTGATGTTCGATGGCGATACGGAAAAGCCAATATCGGTTATCATAACCACACTGGCAGGGTACGCTTACCGCAAGGAGACAAACGTGTATGATGCACTGGTCAATGTGATTAATACGATGGATTCGTACATACAAACGAAATTAGGCGCGAATAACAAGCAGTATAAATTCATTGGCAATCCTGTTAACCTTTCTGAAAATTTTGCAGATCGCTGGATCCAGACACCTGCCAAGGAAGCCAAGTTTTACAAATGGCTTGATGCTGTAAAGCGTGATGTTTCCGAGTTGTCTTCGCAGCGTGGTGGACTTCTTGTGGAACATATGAGCAGATCATTTGGCGCCGCAGAGGTAACAAAAACCTTCAGCAATATCGGCAACCGCACTAAAGACATGACAGCGAGAGGTGAAACACGATTTGATACAAAGCTTGGTATTGCAGCAGGTGCTTCGAACATTATTAAACCACATACATTTTATGGCACCGAAGAGTAAACCCATTACTATAACTGTCCAGGCACTGAATATCGAAATGATGTACCCGGAGACGAAGGTCAGCAATCGCCTGGACAGTGAACTTACGTGGATTCATACGATATCACCTTCCCCAATGGGAGATACCTATAAGATCAAGCTGGTGTATCACCTGACTGAGACGCCTAAACTGTATGTGCTTGATCCCAAACCACTGTCGTTGGCAAAAGGTAAAACGAAGCTGGAGCATTGTTACGATCAGAAACAGCAAAGACTCTGTTTGTATTATCCCAAGCATTACGAATGGCATAATACTATGCTGCTGACGAAAACGATTATACCGTGGGCTTATGACTGGTTGTATCATTATGAAATATGGTTGGGAACGGGAGAGTGGACAGGAGGGGGAATTCACCTTCCTGATAAATTTAAAAAAGGATAATGAGTAAAACTAAAAACAGACAGGGTGAGCTGGCTCACACATTGATGGATAACTCTATTAGCAAATTCTCTGATATTGGGAAAGTGCTCATTGATTGGGAGATAAAAGAGCTTGACTACTTTTTAGATTATTTACAGCCTACTGAATTTTTGGCTAAATCTATAGCTGAAGTACAAACTAAAACAAATGTCATTCCAGTGCTTACTGCGGGAAAATCGTTTGTATTGGGTTATGCCGAAAACGATAACAGAACATTCAGGGATGTTCCTGTAGTAATCTTCGATGATTTTACAACAGATAATAAATATGTTGATTTTTCCTTTCAATTAAGGTCATCCGCTGCAAAAATTTTAATACCAAAGGCAATTGATTTTGATTTGAAGTTTGTGTTTTATGCAATGCAGCTAGTAAAATTTATTTCCTCAGATCATAAAAGATATTGGATTTCCGAGTATCAGTTTTTATCGATACCTAATCCTCCATTTAAGGAACAAAAAAGGATCACAGAAATAATTAATACATGGGATACTGCGATTTCAACATGTCAACAATTATTGGACGGATTGTTGAAAAGAAAGCAATCCATTGCGTTTGAATTATTGTTTTCCGGGCCTAAAAAAAGGCAGACGACTGTGGTAAAAACGGCACCATTATCACGTGTTTTGAAGCGGATAAAAAATCCGGTTATTGTAGATGATGAAGCCCAATATCAGCAGATTGGAATCCGCTCACACACCAAAGGAATCTTCTACAAAGAGATGGTAACAGGTAAGAGTTTAGGTAATAAATCTGTTTTTAAAATTGAACCTGATTGTTTTATAGTAAATATTGTTTTCGCATGGGAGCATGCAATTGCAAAAACAACAGTTAACGAGGTTGGTATGATTGCATCACATCGTTTTCCGATGTATAAACCAGCAGAAGGTGAGTTAGATCTAAACTATCTCCTGCATTTTTTCAAGTCAAGCAAAGGGAAAGATTTATTAGCACTGGCGTCGCCGGGTGGTGCTGGCCGAAACAAAACATTGGGCCAAAATGATTTTTTGAAAATACAGATACCGGTTCCAAAAATTGATGTACAAAGAAAGATAGCTGGATGCCTCGATATGGTTGATGAGGAAATCTCTGTATATAAGAGAAAGCTTTCGGCACTGCAGGATCAGAAAAAAGGATTGATGCAGCATTTGTTGACAGGTAAGGTTAGAGTAAAATTAAAATAAAAATAAAAAATATTATATGAAAGCGATAGGAATTCAAATTGATGCAGATAAACTGATTCTGGTTGTATTAATTAAAGATGCAAGGGGTGTAATTACGCAAACTGATGAGTGCTCTAGGTTCAACATTGCGGATCATACGAACTCTAAACAAGTTCAGCAGTTTAGAGACCAGGTAAACTCAACATTCGATATGATTCATCCTGACCTTATCGGCGTAAAAATGCGCAATGCGAAAGCTAAAAGTCAGGGTTCCGTAAGAGCGCCATCACCTATATCATTTAAGTTGGAAGGCATTATTCAGTTATACACGAAATGCGATATTGACTTTATATGGCCGGCGACCATAGCTGCCTTCAAAAAGAAGTCGGGAGATTTTCCAGCGGCCAAAAATAAATATCAGCAGGATGCTTTCGATATGGCTTATTACCTGTTAAGTAAATAAGAGAGAAATGGTACAATTGAACGATGATGACTGTGTAGACACTATCAGGGATTATGTCCGCAGCAATAAGGATATTGAAGTTTTTGATTACATCCGAAGAGGATGTAATGGGGAAGTGTATTTTGGCAAGCGTAAAAAAATGGGTGATGATGTTGTAATGAAATTTTATTGGTCGCATCCCGATTATGATGCTACCGAGGAGTGTGCTATACTTCAAAAAATAAAACATGCCAATATTTTAGAAGTGAAGGAGTGCCGTTTTGTTCCACCCAATTATGCATTTTTCTTGACACCTAAAATATCCGGTGGTGATTTGCAGGGCATTATCGATTCACGACTGCTTTCTTCAAGAGAGGTTTTGGAAATAATGTCTGGTATTTTGTTAGGATTGACAGAGCTGCATTCTAAACATAAGTTGGTGCATCGTGACCTGAAGCCTGGGAATATTTTAATAGATTCTGACGCAGGGAACACTCCTATAATCGCTGACCTGGGTGCCGTCAAAAAAATCGATGTAGCTACCGGATTTATCACCGCTTCAAAATCAACTTATCTGTACCTGCCCCCGGAGTCAATAGCAAAAGATGAGTATTATTTTCAATCTGATATTTATCAGGTGGGAATTATTTTTCATCAGTTGTTAGGAGGTTTCTTCCCGATTAATGATCCGATGAAGTGGATGACAAAAAGAGAAGAGAACGAATTGAAACTAATTAAAAACTCCGTACAACGCGGAATCAGATTTGATGACTTAATATCCAAAAAGATCACCAAAGGAACTTTAATTGATTCATTAACCATACCCAACTATTTAGACAGTTCTTTCAAAAGAATGGTAAATATCGCTACCAATTTGAAACACCAGAGCCGTTATAAAAATCCATCATTTTTTCTTACTGATATCCATAAACTCATAAGGGAAACACCAGATTATAGGTTTGAAAATGGGTTACTGACTATTAATCATGATTCAGGAAAAAAATATAAGATTTATCAGAACGGCAAAGAAGAGTATGTGATCGAAAAAAGTGGTTCAAATAACAATTGGACAAAACAACATAGTCACAATGGTACAATGAAATCAGTTTTGTCTTTAGCAAGGAAAGCATAATGCCAGCAGATACAAATTATTATTATGAGTGTAACATCCATTTCATCAAAAAATAAATTCCTCTTGTGGGCTATTACCGCTGGGCGGTGCCAATACAGGGGATGCAATAAACTACTTTATCAGGATATTCTTACAAAGGCGAACTATAATCAATCTTATATCGCGCATATCGTAGCAGATGTTGAAGGAGGCCCAAGAGGGGACAAAGTCAGATCACCATTGTTGAGGGATGATATTAATAACCTAATGCTGCTTTGTGATTCTCATCACAGGCGAATTGATACAGCTGATATTGCAGGTCATCCGGAATCCTTACTGTTGGAAATGAAAAAGGAACACGAACAGCGAATACAGATTGCTACTGGTATCGCCCCCAATATGATGAGCCATATGCTTACATACAAGGCGAATGTAGGAGTGCACACGCCTGAACTTAGTTACCAAACCTTAAGTCCTTACTTAGCTCCAACGCATTATCCTGCCATTGCGGATACCATTGATCTCGGTTTGACAAATAGTTTACAAAGAGACAGGGATACTGCATTCTGGACAACAGAAATTGATAACCTGGAAGCACAGTTTAACAAAAAACTCCTACAGAATTTTGCTAAAGGCGAGATACAGCATCTATCGATCTTCGCCTTCGCGCCTATACCGTTGTTGATAAAACTGGGAACGATGGTAAACGATATCTACCCAGCTGAAATATACCAGCCTGTGCGTACTCCCAAAACCTGGAAACTGGATGATGATCTCACGGAAATAAAGTATCATGTCATACATCCAAAGGAGCAGCATCCAATCGTTGCGCTGAATATCTCATTGAGCGCAACAATCAATAATAACCGCATAACTGATGTTCTCGGGCAGGATGTTTCTATCTACACAATCACAATCGACTCGCCTTTCAATGATTATTTAAAGAGCAAGAAGCATCTGCAGGATTTCAGCATAGCCATTCGCAAACTTTTTAACGAGATAAAGGCCAATTATTCTGCTGATACACCTATTCATATTTTTCCGGCTATGCCTATCGCCAAAGCGGTTGAATTAGGAAGAGCGTGGATGCCCAAGGCTGATATGCCGCTGTATGTGTATGATCAGAATACAGCTAACGGCGGTTTTTCGAAAGCAATAGAAATTATAAATCATTAATTGTAAAGTATGGAAACGCCATCTTTCAAAGAAGAGCATATATCTCAGATCCCTGCACTGCAGTTATTGATGAAAATGGGATACAAGTACCTGACACCACAGGAGGCATTGGAAGCGAGGAGTAACCGCTGCTCCAATTCCCTGCTTGAGGGCATACTTAAAAAACAGTTGCAACAAATCAACCGGATTGAATATAAGAATAAGGAATTTGCATTTACAGAAGCTAATATCAATGCAGCTATACTGGCAATAAGAGATCTGCCGGTGCAGGATGGATTTACTGCAGCCAATAAATTCTTTTATGAATTAATTACGCTTGGAAAAAGTTTCGAGCAAAATGTACTGGGAGACAAGAAAAGTTTTTCTTTCAAATACATTGACTGGGATCATTCAGAAAATAATGTGTACCATGTGACCGAAGAATTTGAAATGCTTCGTTCGGGGCGAACAGATACTTACCGGCCGGATATTGTATTGTTTATCAACGGTATTCCCGTGATCGTGATCGAATGCAAAAATCCTACACTTAAATGTCCTGTTGACCTGGCCATAGAACAAAGTTTACGAAACCAGCGGGAAGATGGTATCCGACCCTTGTTCCTTTATTCCAATATCGTGATGGGGATCGCTGTCAACGAGGCTAAATATGCTACAACGGCTACCCGGAAAGAATTCTGGGGCGTATGGAAAGAACAGTTCCGTACAAAAGAGCAGGAGGATGGTTATCACGCTCACCTTCTTGAATTAAAAAACGCTCCATTGCCTAATACGGTCCGCACTGTATTGTTTAAAGAGCGGTTCCGTTATGTATTGCAATATTTTAATGAACTGGAAAGTGAAGAAGTTGTTGTTACGGAGCAGGATAAACTGTTGTTCAATTTATGTAGTAAGGAGCGGCTCTTAGATATCATGTATCATTTTATTCTGTTCGATAATGGAGAGAAGAAGATCTGCAGGTACCAGCAATATTTCGCAGTTAAATTCACGCTTGAACGGATTGAAAATTTTCTGCCAACAGGAGCCAGGCGCGGTGGTGTGATATGGCACACACAGGGCAGCGGTAAATCCCTGACAATGGTTATGCTTGCCCAGTTAATCGCAATGGATCCCAAAATTAAAAATCCAAAACTGTTGCTGGTTACAGACAGGATCGATCTTGATGACCAGATAACGGAGACTTTTAAAAAATGCGGAAAGCAGGTTAAGCAGGCAAGTACCGGCAGGCACCTGGTGGAACTGCTAAAAGATAATGACGATGGGATCATCACAACGATCATTAATAAATTTGAAGCAGCTATAAAGATTGCCGAACCGTTTGAAAGCAATAATATATTTGTTCTCGTTGATGAAGGCCACCGGAGCCAGTATAATAATTTCAATGTTTATATGCAACGGGTATTTCCAAACGCATGTTTTGTTGCATTTACCGGAACACCTTTGATGAAAAAGGAGAAAAATACTGCGGCTAAATTCGGAGGCCTGATAGACGTTTATTCCATTAAAAATGCAGTAGAAGATAAAGCCGTTGTTCCGCTTTTATATGAGGGACGGCATAACGTGATGGAAGTAAATGCAAAACCCATGGATAATTATTTTGACCGTGTTGCAGAGGATCTGACCGAATATGGTAAAGCCAGTTTGAAGCGCAGGTTTTCAGCGAAAAACAAAATCGTTCAATCTTCAAGTTTTATTGAAAATACTGCCTGGGATATTTCAAAGCATTTTACTGAAAATATACAAGGCACCGGTTTCAAAGGACAATTGGTTGCCCCCAATAAATTATCGGCTATCAGGTATCGCGAGATCCTCAAGGAAATCGGAAAGGTATCTGTTGAACTATTGATCTCTGCACCCGATACACGTGAAGGTGATACAGATGCTTTTGAAGAAAGTGATGATAAGGTGAGGGCTTTTTACAAAGCCATGATGGATAAATACGGGTCACCGGATAATTATGAAAAAGCGCTGATCAATGGCTTTAAAAAGCAGGATGAACCTGAAATTATTATTGTCGTTGATAAGTTATTAACGGGGTTTGATGCCCCGGTCAACAGGGTGTTGTACCTGACAAGAAATTTAAAAGAGCATACACTGTTGCAGGCAATTGCAAGGGTGAACAGGCTGGCACCAGGAAAGGATTATGGTCTGATCATTGATTATTATGGCAATCTTGAAAACCTAGATGGTGCATTGAAAATGTACGCGGTTGATGATGATTATGATGATGCGGATCTGATTGATACCATTATCGTTGTGGGAAAAGAACTGGAGCGATTACCGCAGGCCCACTCTGAACTATGGGATATATTCAAGGGAATCAAAAACAAATATGATGAGCCGGTCTACGAAGAATTACTGTCTGATGAAGAGAGAAGGCATACATTTTATGAGAAGCTGTCTGTTTTTACCGGTTTATTGAAACTGGCATTGTCAAGCGTTGAATTTGCTGACTGTACTCCACAGAAGCAAATTGATAAATATAAGTCGGATGCAAAATTCTTCCTTGGCTTAAGGGTTTCTGTTAAGCGCAGGTATTTTGATGAACTGGATTTTAAAGAATACGAAGCACAGGTTCAAAAACTCATCGATAAACATATTACCACTGACGGCGAAGTATTAAAAATAACGGACCTGGTCAATATTTTCGATAAGGAAGAGAGAGATGCAGAGATTGAGAAAATTACAGGTAAGGCTGCTAAAGCAGATCATATTGCCAGCAGGACTATCAAAGCTATCAGCATAAAAATGAATGATGACCCTGTATTTTATAAAAGGTTATCTGAACTGATTAGGCAGGCAATCAAGGACTTTCATAATCAACGCATCTCTGAAGCTGATTATCTCGCGCGAGCCAAGGATTATGAAAATACTTTTTTCAATGGTAAAAGAGATAATATTCCCAGCATACTTAGCGATAATGAAACAGCCGTTGCATATTATAATCTTGTGATGGAAGAATTCAAACAAAGTCTTTCTCTGAAGGTCAATAAAATAGATATCGCTGCCGAAACAGCACTTGGAATAGATACCATTATCAAGAATAATCTATTTGAAAATAATAAGCCGGTAGTAGACTGGAGTAAAAATGAAGACATCAAAGGTAAAATGACCATTGAAATAGATGACCTGTTATTTGACGTCAAAAATAAATTTGATATAGATTTTGGATTTGATCATATGGATGTATTAATTGCTGACAGCATTAAAGTCGCCGAATCAAAATACAAAGATTGATGAAACACCAGATACTGTTCGGCGCAAGAGAAATCAACTTTACATTATCGTACTCAGAACGCAGCTCATTGACCATAAAAGTGCATCCTGCTATGGTTGTGGAAGTGTTGGCGCCCATTGGAACTGATCAAGTGAAAGTGTATACCAAGGTTAGGTCTAAAGCCCTGTGGATACTGAAGCAAATTGAATATTTCCGTTCTTTTAAACCCGGCACACTGTCACGAAGGTTTATCAACGGCGAGACACATTTGTATTTAGGGCGGCAATACCGGCTAAAGATTGTGCCTGA
The DNA here is from genome assembly GCA_025363385.1 of Bacteroidota bacterium. Classification (GTDB taxonomy): domain Bacteria; phylum Bacteroidota; class Bacteroidia; order Chitinophagales; family Chitinophagaceae; genus Sediminibacterium. The sequence continues at coordinate 26,730 of JANYEA010000136.1, forward strand.
TACCACTGACCAGATTAAAGTCTATAGGGGACAACTGTTTATATTTTCATCAGATACATCGAAGCCTGCATTGGAACTGCAGTTGGATCAATGGTATAAGGAGCGGGCGAAAATTGTATTTGGAGAAATAGTAGAAGAAGTATTACCAAAATTTAAAAAATATAAAGTACATCAGCCGGTAATCAATATCCGTAAAATGTCCCAACGTTGGGGTAGTTGCACACCCTCTGGTAAAATTATTCTAAATACGGAAATAATAAAAGCTCCAAAGGGTTGCATCGAATATGTAATTGTTCACGAGTTGTGCCATCTTGTGCATCATAACCACAGCAAACTGTTTTTGAATTTGCTAAACAGATTGCTACCTGACTGGAAGAAATGGAAAGACAGACTTGAATACCTGATGTGTTAGTTAATTATATATAAATTTTATTAGATGATTCCACAGTATTTATATCGCGGTGATGACGATGCCAATGGCGACAGGAAACTTAGAGATACAATTCATTTTAAGCAGCTGCAAACTAAGTTAATAAACGGCGGCGATGGCAGTTTAATTTTCATGCACCTTTGCGTTTATTAATTAATAAGCACGTTGGTATGCCTTGGGATCAATCACATTTCCTTTCTTTTTCTGCAAACAAAGAAACTGCAATCCGTTATGGACTGCATGGCGAGATCGGTAAAACTGAAGAGCTATTTGAGTCTTATGTAGAATACTATGAAGATGACCAGCTCTGGAAGTTTGCCATTATTGAATTAAATACATCAAATATCAAAGTTTCCATGTTGGAAAAGGGAGTTTATGAGGGCTTATATAAGCCTTCGTTGACAAAATTTTCACATCTCAATACTTTATATAGAATTCTCTTGATTGATGTAGTAGATTTTTTAGTTTCAAGTTCAGAGGCAGACAATATTTCTTATTCAATTGCAAATGCAGAAAGAGATGAGGAATGGCTGATTTTACCTGCAACGTATGTTACACTTAATAATAATCATAATGAATATTCATCGATATTTGATGGGGCCTGTCTTTCTTCAATTCAAAAATATAGACAACAATAGAAATTCTTTTCGCGTATTTGAAACATTTTGATAAGGCATTTGATTCTTCTATGATTCATTGTGCAAAATCCGACCATACATATTAGTTGGTTCCAGCTTCCAATTGGATTTTTTTTTGTTATTTATCTGCAGATTATTTCTTCTATATTGTTAATCCATTCAGGTAGACCTTCATTTAGGTGCGTGCTCTGGTGGTAGTGGTTAACAGATGTGAATAAATGGCCCACTTGCAACTGCTCGGTTAGATTCCTTTTCCATTCAAATCTTCCATCCTCAGTGATCATTGCGATATAGTTTTCTAGGAACTCGTGCATATCTGGTTCGGAATGCCCATCAATTGGGAAACTCCAAATATACGTTGCATTACTATGTAAAAGTTCCCATACAAAATGCATAAACATCCTACCCTGAAAAGAAAAAATAAGCCCTTTATATGGAGGTTTTGTAAACTTGAGATGAGTCATCTGGACTGCTGTGTGGCCAGACAAGAAAGCGAGCTGTTTTTCATTGCGTGCATTTCTAGCCAGAATAGTACTCATGAGGATCTCTAGCTCTCTTACCGAAAGGGTAGTGCCCTTAGGATTAAGAATTTTGAGCCCACTTTCTTCTACTATATGCCTGATTCCTCTAACATGTTTACCGCTTTCTTCTTTCAATACTTTTTTTACGTAGTCTTTTAATACGACCTCTCGAATAGCAAGGATCATCGCCTCATCAATGGATCGCAGGTCATTTGACAGTAAAGTATACCCATCAATCTTTCCATTTTTGATAAATCCGTTTGCCGTTACATTCACATGATTCGTTTTGAATCTTTTGATAAACCAGTCCTTACAAAAATTAAAACTTTCTTGTAGAAAAACGTAGCCATACTCAACTCTGAACGAAGCATAGTAGTCAAGCTGTAGATCAAAACTCGCTTTGCCTTCTCCAAACAAGATTTCTTTAAAAGGAATTTTTACTGTGATGTTGAAAGGAACCCTAAAAACGGGTGGTGGTGGAGTCGGCTTTTGTACGGGCCTTTCCATTCGGAAAACCGGTGGGGCATGGAGCAGAAAGGGGCGCAAGGTGTCAACGTCAGCATTAGACAGTAGTGGTTCGAGTTCATACCAGTCAAGTTTTTCAAATTTTATTTCTTTCACAGGATATTTCGGATCATCCTGTAGGTACAAACTCTTAAATTCAATAACCTGATAATCCACAACCTTCACATGTAACACACCAGTTGATTTTTCAAATCCCAGCATTTGTATTTTCCAGAAAACCTCTTCCTCTTTAAAAGCAAAAGTAGCTT
>JANYEA010000009.1 GCA_025363385.1 Bacteroidota bacterium
ATAATAGGATGAACAATATATCGTTCAAAGCACCTGTATGCACTTCTGGATGATTTCTAAGTTTTTTACGAATGTTCATTGCGATTGAAATTAGAACAGATTATCTAGTTGGTTCCTGTAAAATGTCCATAAATTCGGCGCTTGCCATTTCCATTTTATTTACGGTCTTATCAATTTGAGTACTCAGATAATTATGTGCAATATAAGCTATCAACCCAATAATTAAACCCGTTCCGGAAGTGATCATTTTGGTATAAATACCTCCTGCAATTGTATTCAAAGTATATTCTCCGGTTGAAGCAATTCCATAAAATAATTGTACCATTCCAATGATGGTACCTAAAAAACCAAACATGGGTGCAATTCCCGCTATCAATGAAAGAATCGAAAGATTTTTTTCCATCTGATACATTTCTAGCTTACCTACATTCTCCATACTCTTTTCAATGGCATCAATTGGTTTTCCAATTCTTTGTATTCCCTTATCAATCATTCTTGCTACGGGATTGTTCGTATTCTTTGTTAAACTTCTTGCAGCACTTACATTTCCAGTGATGATATTATCACGTATGATGCGCATAAAATTTTCATCAATCCGGGAAGCTTTTCGAATAGCAATTAATCGTTCTGTAAAAACAAAGATGGCTGCCGCCAATAAAATATACAGAGGGTACATAATAAACCCTCCCTTTTCCAATAAATTCCACATCGAAATTTTTTCGGGTACGGGCAAAGCTGCTGCTGCTTTTTGAAGTGTATCTATTTGCAGGAGAACAAACATCTCTTTTATAATTAAAGGTGAACTTAAAATTAACGGTTCTACAAAAGAACAGTACTGCTGTGAATAAAAACACAAAAGCTTTCTTTTTTAGGAAAGCTTTTGCACATGAAGGTTTAAAAAAGGTTATTCTATATCTAACTAGGCTTTTTTATCGGTATTCATTTTAACCATTCCCATAATTTGATGCATGGTTTTTTGCATTCCTTCCGGACTTCCATCCAGAAATAACATATTCCCCTTGCCCAATTCCGCGAAATTTTTGATAGCCTCGGTCCACATACTAAATAAAATCACATTCGTATCCAGATTGGCCTGCTTCATTTGTTCAGCAGCCTGACTCATACCCTTGGCCACTTCTTCCCGGAATAATGCCACACCTTGTCCACGTAATCTGGCAGCTTCTCTTTCTGCTTCCGCAGCAATTTTGATGGCATTACCTTCTGCTTCGGCAGCTTTTGTTTTGGTAATTAATAGTGCCTGACCCTCATTTTCTGCAGCTGCTTTCAGGTTATTACTGGCAACTACCCTACTCATGCTCTCCATGATGGCCTGGTCGAAAGTGATATCATTAATCTGCAGGTCTTGCAAATGATATCCCCAACCCTCAAGAGATTGATCGATTTGTTCTTTTACAAACTCCACGATTTCCTTTCGCTGCAATAATATTTCAGCCTGTTTCTTGGTGGCCACAAACCCTCGGATACTTCCTTCCACCGTACGAATCAATGCCTGCATCAAATCTTTATCACTGATAAACTTGAATGCTACATTTTTAATCGATTCCTCATCCTGATTAATCACAGAATAGAGCAGCATGCTTTTAAAATACACATTCGCCTGGTCTAAAGTAACTGCCTGAAACTCTAATTCCACTGAGCGATTCTGTATACTAACAGTTTTAAAAACTTGCTCAAGGATGGGTAATTTAAAATTTAGTCCGGGTCGAAGTATACGGCGATACTTTCCAAATAATGTAATTACTGCTATGGAGCCCTGGTTTACTGTTACGAGTCCACTAAAAACAATAATCGCCAAAACAAAAACCCACCAAAATTCAAGTAGGAAATTCATATATTATATTTTGTTGTAAGTTAAGTAATAAATAAGTCGCCATACAATCAATAATATTACACTAGCTATTTAATTCCCATACCTGAACCAGTTCAATCAACACACGAACCGCCTTCTCCATATCAGCCACACTAATCCATTCCTGTTTGCTATGAATCGCCTGCATACCCGTGAATATATTTGCACAAGGCAAGCCCATGAAGCTTAGTCTACTGCCATCTGTACCTCCCCTGATGGGTGTATTTTGCATGGTAATTCCTAATCGTTCAAAAGCTTCTTTTGCATACTCACTCAGTTTTGGATGCTCATCCAATACCTCTTTCATATTGCGGTATTGCTCTTTCACTTCAAATTGCAGGAAGGCTTTGGGATGATTTGCAAGTACAGTTTCTGCAATGCCTTTTAACCGATTTGCATATTCGGAAAGTTTCTTCGTGTTAAAATCTCGCACTATAAATTCGATCACTGCTTTTTCTGATCCGCCTTCAAAAGAAACGGGATGTACAAATCCTTCTCTCCCAGCAGTAGTTTCAGGACTCCACTCCTCTTTAGGTAAAGCAGCCAGAATCTCTCCACCGATTTTTAGTGCATTTACCAATTTGTTTTTCCCATCACCAGGATGAGCTATCACACCATGAATAGTAATGATTACAGCATCTGCACTAAAGGTTTCATCTTCAAAATCACCTAAAGCTCCTCCATCCAATGTATAACCAAAGTCTGCCCCTAATTTTTCCATGTCGAGTTGATCTGTTCCTCTACCTACTTCTTCATCAGGTGTAAATAAAATACGAATATCCCCATGAGGTATCTCAGGATGTAGCATCAAATAATTTGCCATATCCATGATGATGGAAACACCAGCCTTATCATCGCCTCCTAATAATGTTTTTCCACTTGCAGTAATAATAGTGCCATTGATTTGCTGTAATAAATAAGGGTATTTAGAACTACTGATTACCTGGGTTGCATCTTCAGGCAATAAGATATCAGTTCCATTGAAATACTGATGCACCAAGGGTTTCACGTTCGTACCACTACAATCAGGTGCGGTATCTACATGAGCACAAAAACAAATACGGGGAATCTGTTTGGTACTATTAGAAACTATAGTTGCATACACATATCCATATTCGTCTGCATGGGCATCCTGCAATCCTATGGACTGCAATTCTTGTGCTAATAAATTGGAGAGATTTTTTTGTTTTTCGGTGCTTGGGTATGAATGGCTATTGGGATCGCTTTGTGTGTCTATCTGTACATAACGCAAAAACCTTTCCATAACGGTAAACTCATATTCAAATGGCATTGTATTAATTTCTTGCAAGATAGTGTTTGCAATAGGCGATACAAAAAATGCCCCCGATAACTCGGGGGCATTTCAAATTTTATTCACCACAATTAAGGCATAATGATCATGCTCTTTGCATCGATTTCAACTAATTCCAAATCAAAAGTCAGGTCCTGACCAGCCAATGGATGATTAGCATTTAAGATCACAACTTCATCCCGAACATCCACGATCACAACTGGAAAATTCTGTCCAGAGCCATTGCTCATATTTAATTGCATGCCTACTTCAGGAACCATATCGGCCGGGAAACGGTCTTTCGGAAATTCCATGATCATATCTTCCTGTTTTGGACCATACGCTTCAGCATTGGGGATATTGATGGTTTTTTTCTCACCAACTACCATACCGGTTACACCATCGTCAAAACCAGGAATGACCATTCCACTACCCACTTCAAATTCCAAGGGTTCCCGACCTTCCGAAGAATCAAAAGTAGAACCATCCGTTAGTTTACCATGATAATGCACTTTTACAGTATCACCTTTTTTAACTTGTTGCATGTTTAATATTTGTAATTGAAAAATGTGGAGCTCAGTATACTGTAAGGAATTCCGATTTCCGGGGCAAAAGTACAATCCTAAAACAAAAATTCGGAAGTATTTTTAGTTAACTTTCGGTTACAAAGGGAGTTTTTATGAAGAAATCAATATTTGGCTTTATTGTTGCCCTATTCACTTTATTAGCAAATGCACAAAACAGTAACCCAAAAAACAGCAAACAGATCAGACCTGCTGCTTATCAAACTGAAATATACTTACCCCTACTCATGAACAAAAGGGTGGGAGTATTTGCCAATCATACCGCTACCATAGGGAATACCCATTTGGTTGATTCTCTTCAGAAGTTAGGAGTTAATATTGTTGTTGCTTTTGCACCAGAACACGGATTTAGAGGAAAAGCGGATGCCGGTGAAGATGTTAATAATTATAAAGATGCCAACACAGGTATTCCAGTTATTTCTCTATATGGAAAAAAAAGTCACCCTTCTGCACAAGACCTAAAAGATATCGACATTTTACTTTTTGATATTCAAGATGTGGGATTACGCTATTACACTTATATTTCTTCTTTGCAAGAATTCATAGAAACCGCGTTTGAAAATAACAAACCGTTAGTTATACTTGATCGCCCCAATCCAAATGGCTTCTATGTTGACGGACCAGTTTTAGATACGGCCTACAAAAGTTTTGTAGGCATGCAACCCATTCCCATTGTGTATGGTATGACGATAGGAGAATATGCCGTTATGATAGCTGGAGAAAAATGGCTGAAGGAAGCAGCTAATAAAAAATATGCAAGTTTTAGTTTAGAAGAAAAGCGTTCACATTTAATGGTTATTCCTTGTGAAAATTATACGCATCGTTCCAAATATATTTTACCCATCAAACCTTCTCCTAATTTACCAGATATGAGTTCTATTTATTGGTATGGCAGCACTTGTTTTTTTGAAGGAACTTCTTTAAGTGAAGGTCGAGGAACAGATCATCCCTTCGCGATTTTCGGTTCACCTAAACTTCCTAATACCCTTTTTTCTTTTACACCAACTAGTAGAGCAGGAGCAAAAGAGCCCAAGTTAAAAGACCAAATTTGTTATGGTTGGAATCTATCCGGCACAAATGAATCTATATTGAAACAAATAGATCATAAAGTACAAATCCAATGGATTATCAAAGCCTATCAACAATTTCCAGATAAAGATGCCTTTTTCTTAAAACCAAACTCAGATTTACCAACTGCCTATTATTTCAATAAATTAGCAGGTAATAAAGACTTAATGCTACAAATCAAAGCTGGCAGTTCAGAAGTTGAAATTAGAAAAAGCTGGGAGCCAAAATTAAAAGCGTTTAAAGCTATCAGAAAGAAATATCTACTCTATCCCGATTTTGATTAGTGAAGTTTATCTTCGCACCATGAATGCTGGTAAAAAAGAAAAAATAATACAGGGTTTACGGATTGTTTTTATGGGAACACCAGAATTTGCGGTTGCCGCTTTGGCTGCATTAGTAGATGCAGGATGCCAGATTGTGGGAGTTATAACAGCACCAGATAAACCTGCCGGAAGGGGCATGAAATTAACAGAGAGTGCGGTAAAAAAGTATGCAATTGAAAAAGGATTACACATACTTCAACCCGAAAAATTAAAAGACCCCATATTTATTGCTTCATTAAAAGATTTGAAAGCAGACTTACAGGTAGTTGTAGCCTTTCGCATGCTTCCTGAAATTGTTTGGAACATGCCCCCGATGGGTACCATTAATTTACATGGTTCTCTATTGCCACAGTATCGAGGTGCTGCACCTATTCACTGGGCAGTGATCAATGGTGAAAAGGAAACAGGAGTTACAACCTTTAAACTACAACATGCCATAGATACAGGTGATATTCTTCTTCAAAAAAGTTTTCCAATTGAAACCGACCAAACAACTGGTGAAGTTCATGATAGAATGAAAGAGATTGGTGCAGCAGTTCTTGTGGAAACAGTTAAGGGGATTGCTGAAAATACCTTACAGGAAATGCAACAAGCTTCTTTTTCCAATGAAACCTTATTAAAACACGCACCCAAACTTTTTACTGAAAATTGTGCAATTAATTGGAACCAATCAATTGATCAGATCCATAATTTCATTCGGGGTTTGTCTCCTTTCCCGGGAGCACTTTCAAAGCTGGATAATAAAATCTTAAAGATCTATCGCAGCAAAAAAGAGTATCACCCAAAAAAAGAAGTCCCGGGAACCGTATATAGTGACGGGAAAACTTATTTAAAAATAGCAGCTGAAGACGGATTCATTCATTTACTGGACCTTCAACTAGAAGGAAAGAAAAGAATGCTCACTGAAGATTTTTTAAGAGGTTATCGTTTAGCTAATGCCCAACAAGGAAATTAATTGGAGAGTAATTTTTTAAGTTCCTGTTCCTCTACCACACCCTGTTTACGCCAAACCTCTTTGCCATTTTTATAAATAATAAAAACTGGCAATGCACTTACCTGATTTGCTTTCATTACTTCAATATCATTTCCGCCATTCACTTTTACAAAAGAGAACTGTAGGGTTTTGTCGGCTTGTATATCTTTTAAAATAGGCTCCATTTTTTTACAAGGCGGGCACCATTCTGCACCAAAATCAACCAATACAGTAGCTGATTTTTTTGTAGATGCTGCGTATGCTTCTATACTTAATTGTGCTACATCTCCTGCAGATTCAAATGCCCTACCTTCCAGTTTCCAGGCATTTAAACCACCCTTTAAATTCTTAACATTTGTAAAACCAATACCTGCCAGATATTTTGCAGCATTACCACTTCTTACTCCTGAGGCACAATACACCAATATAGGTTTTGATTTATCTAAGTATTTAATTCGATCTACAAATTGTTCCTGGTTATTCCAATCGGCTTGTAAAGCGTTTTTCAAATGACCTGATTGATACTCACCTGCAGTTCTTACATCTAATAACTGATAGTTACCAGTATTCATGGCGGTTTCGAATGTGTTGCTATCCATTACTGCATTTTGAGCATTAGTATTACAAGAATAAATACTGGCAACTGCAAAAAGTACTATAAAGATTTTTTTCATTTTAATAATATCAAAAGTTAATATTCAACATAAGTAATGGAAACAATAAAACGCTGATCTTCTACACCCAAAGCCGCAGCAGCTGCATTATTCATTCGAATAACCAAACCTGCGGCTCCTTTTGTTTCTGGTAATGGGCCAAGCACTTTTGCACAAATACTTTTTTTATTCGTAGAAGTAATTCTTACAATTGTACCAGGAATTATTTCATTGATCAACACATAAAATTTTCTGTCATTCCATCCGCTAATGGTTTTGAAAATGGAAGCGTCTCCCGTAATTGCCTGATAAGCCCGATCCTTGATGCGTGTATAATACGTGTGTGCAAAAAATCCTTCATCATTTGATCTGGGGCGATAACTGAAATCACCTTCTGTTTGAACCAAAGTAGGTGCCACAAGCGAAGGCTTTCTATTAATAAAACCCGCATTGTTTGTAGTTTCATTTGTATTAACAATCGCTTTTTGAGTTGGAAGGCTTGCTGTTGCAACAGGTAAAATAGCAGGTGGAAGAGGAACTGGCACAGGCTTGGGTTTTAGCTCACCCTTTAATTCTTTAGCACCAAATTTTGCGGCATCGAGCACATTGGGATTTGGCAATGTGTCATAAGCAATTGCTTGATAAGCCGCAGAAGAAAATTGGGATTTTTTATTGCTAATAAAACCGATGGTTAGTGGTTTACTATCTACCACAATTTCATCTGGAACGTTATTCCATTGTTTTAAAGAATCGATATTGATTTTATTATACCGGAGAGCTATTTTAGCTACTGTTTCGCCTGCTTTGAAAATATGGTATACGGGTTGAAATTTCCCGTAGATATTTCTTTGGAAAAAATTATCGCGGGTTAAAGGAATCTTTACTTCCTCGCCCTTCCTAAGTTCGAAATTGATATTTAACCCATTTAACTTTGCTAAAACACTAAGTGGCACATTATATTGATCGGATATACTACTAAGCGACTGAGGCCCAGACATAATTTTGGTTACATAAAGGTTGGTTCCAGTACCTGACACGACCAAGCGGTCCTGTGCTGTAGCAGCTAGGGTAAAGAAACAGATGATGAACCAACCAAAACTCTTCATACTTGCAAATACTTATTATAAACGTAAAATTACTCTTTTAGTATACGCCATTCAGCCGGATAATAATTATTGATCCGATTTGGCAATAGTTTGGCCCAACCAATCGGTAATCCCCCAAAACACATTAAACTCCATCCTTTCGGCCCCTTAGCACTAAACTCCTTCCTTCTCAAATAAGATAAGGCATTTTCAAGGTCTAATTCAACCAAAGGGAACCCGCCTCTAAACCAGGTACTCAGGGCAAGCTCATGTGCCGGCACAATATCCTTGCCCTTCATACTAGCCATTTCTATACCAGCTTTTTTAATATACAAATGACTGGCTAAAATACTTAGTTCCTGTAACCATCTTGTTTCAATAGCACGAATGGCTTCGTTTTGATCGAAAAAAGATAAATTTTCTGACAATTGTATGGCAGATTGCAGTTGCTGTACCTGCAATTTAGAAGTCATGGACAGGTTCTTGTATTTCGATTTCGTAACACTTTCACCTTTTTTCTTATGAAAACAGGCAATAAAAAAGCCTTCCCCCTTTACCTGATCTGGATAAAAACGGTAGCAGAATGCTGCATGAGCGGCAGAACTTGTAGTAACAATACCCCAGTTTTCTTCGATGGCTATTGGGAATGATTCCATTTCCATCTCCTCCAATAGCCAATCGCAAATGGCTTCATCTTCTTCCCTGGAATAAGAACATGTGGAATAAATAAGTACCCCATTTTCAGCCAGGCAGGGAAGTGCATCTGCCAATATTCTTTGTTGGCGCTGACTGCACAAAGTTACATTTGACTCACTCCACTCTTCCACAGCAGAGGGGTCTTTTCTAAATAGTCCACTTCCACTGCAGGGAGCATCTACCATAAGCACATCAAAAAATTCGGGGATTGCTTGAAAATGAGAGGGGTTGTTATTGGTAACCCATAAATGGCCATCCCCCCATTTACTGCAATTCTCTACCAGTATATTTGCACGGTTTTTAATGACTTCATTGGCAACCACTAAACCTTCTTTAAAATAAGAAGAAAGCAAAGTAGATTTTCCTCCGGGTGCAGCACAAAGATCCAATACTTTTTTTCCAGCTGGCTCAGGTACAGTTTGAAGTATCACCTGCCACAAAAACATACTACTTGCTTCCTGCACATAATAAGCACCTGCGTGCAAAAATGGGTCGAAAGTAAAAATTGGACGTATTTTCAAATACCTGCCATATTCGCACCAGTTTACATTTTCATCAATGGGCAAATGTGCAGTATCAAATTCCTTGGAAGGATTTAAACGAATAGAAACAACCTGCTCTCCCGACTCATGCACGGCTTCAAAAGTTTCTTGCTGAAACCCGGTTGTTGTTTGTAAAGATTGAATCAATGCCGCTGGAACTACCAAAAGATATTTTTTTCAAATATACGCAATCCGAAATCAGGGCTTAATTTGAATTATTTTGCAATTAGAAGTTGATCTGAAAATGCTGTTTTACTTTATTTTCTTTACGAAAAAATACCAGGCCAATAAAGAACAAATCGATGCTAACAGTTACTTGCGGATGCTGTTGAATTTGCTTCCAGGCCATTTCCATTTCTTCGCTCCAATGTATATCGTCAAAAATCAAAATCGATTCTTCATTCGTTTTTGGAATGAGCATTTCAAAATAACGTATGGTGGGTTCTAAGCGATGATTACCATCTATAAAAACCAGATCCAACCTGTTTTCGGTATTCAAAAATTCAGGCAATCTTTCATCAAAATTTCCAGTAATGATCCGAATATTTTGAAGGTTTAGCTTTTCAAAATTAGATTTAGCAACAGCTGCAATTTCTCCGGAGCCTTCCATCGAAATCACATTTGCATCCTTATTTGCAGCAGACAAATAAGAACTAGTGATTCCAAGTGAGGTACCTAATTCAAGTATATGGGTTGCATGATAGTAGTTGATGATTCTAAATAACAACTGACTAAACTTTTTGGGCTTCAGGGAAGAATGAGCAATTTCACTTACTGTTCGTTGATTGGTTTTACGCAATCTGGAACCCGCACCAAAATCTTCAATATGTAATACCCGCTTGTCTTTCAATAGATTATTCCTGCATAATTCTATTGCCTCGTAAGCATAAAACTTTCTTTTATCAAGAAGTACATTTCTAATAAAATCGTACACAAATGGCGAATGTATTCCATGCCCTTTTGCATTTGAGGCATGTAACTTATACCTAATAAATTTCGTTAACAGTTTAAATGGAGAATACATTTTATGTAGATGATGAATGGGTAGATTGATTAAGAAACCAAATTATTGCATAAATAGTCGTTAGCAAACTGATATAAAAAAGTATGGCATTTACCATTAATATTCCACCCCCTAAGAAAAGCAACTCTTTTTGCAATTGTGCATGTAATAATATCATCCATAGTAACAAACCCATTACAAATCCCTTGCGAATTTTCTTATACAAAAAAAGAAATGGGAGTACAATTATCAATAGCATTTCTACTATGGAAGTACCAAAAAAATTCCGTTCACTATGGTTCATTTTCAAAAGCTTTGTTAATTGGTAAAGCCCAATTAACTGCCTCATTAAAAAGAAGGAATAAAAAATCAACGACACCTGAATGGTTGCCCTTAAATCAATAGCAATAGCCCTTAACGAAAAGGGCATTAACTGAACTGCAATTAACAGCACTGGAAATAAAAAAAGGTAATACCCAAAAATGATTTCAAACATAACTTAAGCAAGTTTTGTTTTTTTCCAAACTTGAAAATGGAATGGATAAGCGTGTTTGGCATCAGCCTGAAACGACTCTTCAGAAATCAATTTCCATTCATCTCCCAGTGTTGGAAAAAAACTATCACCCACAATAATGGCGTCTACCCTCGTTAAATAAACTGTATTGGCCAAGGGCAAAGTTTGCTGATATATTTCTGATCCCCCAATTACAAACAGTTCTTTGTAATCTTGAACTTCAGCCAATTCAACAGCAGCTTCAATGCTGTTTACAGCAGAAACATCTTGGGCACTAAAATTCGCTTGCCTCGTTACCACAATGTTTAGCCTTCCGTTTAAAGCTTTCCCTGCTATTGAATCAAATGTTTTTCTACCCATTACAATTGGCATCGCCCAGGTTGTATTTTTAAAGAACCGCATATCTTTGGGTAAATGCCATAATAATTGGTTGTCTTTACCAATGGCATTATTTTTTGATGCAGCTACTACAAGGCTTATATTCATTCTAGGCTAATTAAACAATTCAATAAAACTATACAGCAACGGGTGCTTTAATGGGGGGATGGTGTTGATAATTTTCAAGAGTAAAGTCTTCAAATTGAAAACTAAAAATATCTTTCACAGCCGGATTTATTTTCATAGTAGGCAACGCATAAGGCTCTCTACTCAATTGCAATCTGGCTTGATCGATATGATTATTATATAAATGCACATCACCAAAACTATGTACAAAATCGCCATACTCTAAATCGCATACCTGGGCAATCATCATAGTTAGTAAGGCGTAAGAAGCAATATTAAAGGGAACACCCAGAAACACATCCGCACTTCGTTGGTAAAGCTGACAGCTTAATTTACCGTCTGCTACATAAAACTGAAAAAGACTATGACAAGGCATTAATGCCATCTTGGGAAGTTCGGCCACATTCCAGGCACTTACGATCATCCTTCTACTATCAGGGGTATTTTTGATCTGCTGAATCAATTCTGTAATCTGATCAACTACAACCCCATCAGCACCTTGCCATGCGCGCCATTGCTTTCCATAAACCGGACCAAGATCTCCATTTTCATCTGCCCATTCGTCCCAAATACTTACTTTATGTTCATTCAAATATTTCACATTGGTATCCCCGTTCAAAAACCAAAGAAGCTCATATACAATACTCTTTAAATGTAATTTTTTGCTGGTAACCATAGGAAAGCCCTTTTGCAAGTCAAATCGCATTTGATACCCAAAACAACTCTTGGTTCCGGTACCTGTTCGGTCGGTTTTAACTGCCCCATTGTCTAAAATATATTGAAGTAGCTGATGGTATTGTTGCATGGCTGCAAGTTAGTATTTCTGAAGCTAAGGGAGCATAGTGCAAGCCATTTGGGGATTCTCTGTTAATTAATGCCAGTACATCACAAGAATTTCCCTTACCTAAATACAAATTTTTTTAACAGGAATGCACTAACTTTACTTAGCTTCAAAAACCGAAATCCCCATTGAAAACAATAAGAAAATGGCATCCAGCCAAATTCTTACTCAGTATTAAAATAGAACTATGAAAGTTTTAATTGCAGATGACCATACCATTGTGAGAGAAGGTTTAAAGAGAATATTATTGGAAGCTTTCCCTTTTTGTGAAATTACAGATGTCTGCGATGGTGCCGATTTATTAAAAAAAGCACTTCACGAAAAATGGGATATCATCATTTCAGATATCACCATGCCCGGTCAATCTGGCATTGAAGTATTGAAGCAGATCAAAGAATATGCCCCCACTATTCCTGTATTAATGTTAAGTATGCATGCTCCAGAACAATATGCTGTGAGAGCCATTAAAGCGGGCGCTTCAGGATATTTAACAAAAGAGAGTGCCCCTTTTGAGTTGGTTAATGCAGTAGAGAAGATTTTAGGAGGCAGGAAATATATTACCGCTCAGGTGGCAGAAGTATTGGCTGAATCTATTGAACAAAATATCGATAAAGCACCTCACGAAATTTTATCTGATCGAGAATTTGAGGTATTGAAACTAATTGCGCAGGGACAAAGTATATCAAAAATTGGAGAAATCCTTAGCCTTAGCGTAAACACAATCAGTACTTACCGAACGCGTATCATGGAAAAGCTGAATATACACAATAATGCAGATCTGGTGAAGTATAGCATGAAACATAACCTAATTTAAGAATCAAATACAGCAGATTCTCATTAAAAATCTCGGTACTATGCAGTATCGAGATTTTTTTATGTTAAATGTGTAGTAAAATAACTACAAAATTATCAATGATTTTTGCTAGCTAAATGAGCCTTCTACTACCATTTCTAAATTACACAATATAGACCTTGCTATTGTAAAAAAGGTCTATGCAATACCCCTACAGCCTTGATAGTACCTTATTGGTATTAATTCAGGCAAATTTACAATTTATTATCAGTACCGATATTTTAGGTAATATCAATTATTGCAATGATAAGTCGGCAAGGCAATTGAAATTAGATTTTGTTCAACATCAAAACAGCTTGAAACTTCCCAATCTGCTTTGCGATTCAGATAGGATTCTTTTTCGTAAAACTTTGCTTAAGTGCATGGAAGAAAACGCAAAAGCGCAAACTCTTCATATCCAGCGTATCGGTGATATAACATTTCAATTTGGCATTCAGTTTGTGATTGCTTTAATTGAAGATGAAAGTCAGGGGCCTATCGGTTTTCTATTAATCGGGCAGGAACTTTCAAAACCAGTTGACCATCCTGTGGATCTGAATAAGAAAGACTCACTTCCGTATGAAGACTTAAAAATATTATTAGGCAACAAACAAATCATGGTTTGGATGCTTGATCGAGATCAGCATTGCAAGTATGCCAATGAAACCATTTATTCAAGGTTTAAGTCATCTCATTTACAAGAATTAGAGAAAGCTTTTTTAAACAGATTTCGATTAAGTGCTCTACCCGAAACTTATCAAAACTTCTTGCAATACTTAAATGAACAAAAAGAATTCTCGATAGAAATCAATGCCAATACTGTAGGAGATCAAAAAATATGGTTACAGATATTAGGCATACCAAGGATTAATAACAATGGTTTTTTTGATGGCTATATTTTATATGGAACAGACATATCAGTGATTCACGACGCTGCTAATTCCATGAAAAAACAAACAGAATTAATTGGCATTTTGAATAAAGAATACACAAAATTTAAAAAAATTGCCAGCATTTCCAATCAAGGTATTATTATCACAGACACCATCAATCATATCACTTGGATGAACGATGCGATGAATAATATCACAGGGTTTGGAATGAAAGAAACCGTAGGAAAGCAAGATTTTCAAATATTCTGTGGCCCAGAAACCAAAGAGTCAGATATCAGTGCAATTAAAACAAGTGTATGTGACCTAACCAGTTTACACAAAGAGATGCTGTTATATCACAAATCTGGTAAAAAAATATGGGTTGAATTTATTAAAGAACCTATTTATGATGAGAATAATAAATTCTGTGGTTTTTTTATCATTTTAAATGATATTCAGATCAAAAAAATATCCGAAAAAGAAATTGCGCAACAGATTCTCACACTTAAAAAAATGTCGTTGATTACCTCTCACGAAATCAGGCATGAGTTTACAAAAATTATGCAGGTAACGCAAACCATCAAATTGCAGGATCAGAATATAGAAACATATCAAAAATTATTAGAAGAAATTGAGAGGTCAACAGAGAGAGTAAACAAAGCCATTTTTGAACTTAACGACCATATTAATTTTGCCACTTCAAATACATTATCTATTGATGCATACCTCAATCAGGAAATAGAGGAAATTGTTCTGATCGACGATGATAAGCTCGTGAACGAAATGAATCAAATGGTTATTAAAACGGTTCATCCAGATATCCAAGTGAAAGTTTTCGATGACGTAGATTATGCACTTTCACATATCATTGCTAATCCGGATACGAGAAGGAAAACCTTTGTAGACCTTAATTTTCCGTACAAATCAGGTTGGTTCTTTTTAGACGAATATCAAAAACTATCACAACCAGGTTCAGTGATCTTACTTACTTCTTCTCTTCAACAGGAGGATATCGATTATTCAAAACAATATCCATTTATTACCCACTATATGACGAAGCCATTGAATATGGCTCAATTGAAAGAATTAAACATTCAAAGTATACATCGCAAACAAATTGTATAAACAAGATTTCCGGCCCAATTAAAAAAAAGACCCAGTCCTTACCGACTATTCGGAATTAGGATGGGGTCTTTTCATTTAAATCTGTTTGAATTTATCCTTTACGTCTTTCCAATTCTTTTTTTATCAATCCAAGCTCACGTCCCGTTTGTCCGCTCACGCTGCTATTTTCCTGAGCTCTACGCATCAAATATGGGATCACATCTCTGATCGGACCAAATGGCAAATACTTGCTCACATTCAATCCTTCTTTAGCAAGGTTAAAGCTAATATTATCGCTCATACCATACAACTGAGAGAAGTGCACATGCGGATGTTGATGACTTAAGCCTTTTTCCTCTAATAAAGTAGCCATCAGCAAATTACTGTCTTCATTATGAGATGCCACAATACAGGAAATTCTATCAATATGTTCTATACAATAACGTACAGCTGCATTATAGTCTCTATCACAGGCTTCTTTGTCTACATGAATCGGTGATTCATATCCTTTTTGGTATGCACGTTCCCTTTCTTTTTCCATATATGCGCCACGAACTAGTTTCATACCAAGAAAAAAACCTTGTTGCTTTGCAATTTTAAAAGAAATATCAAGGAAGTGCAGTCTGTCGTGACGGTAAAGTTGAATAGTATTGTATACAACCGCTTTCTCTTTATTAAAGATCTCCATCATTTCCATGGTAAGTCTGTCAACTGGATCTTGCATCCAACTTTCTTCCGCGTCAATTAAAACCCCTATATTTTTTTCTGCAGCTGCTTCACAAATAATATACATTCTTTCACGCACACGATCCCATTCTGCAATTTCCTCTTCATGATCGTGAATGCCACTTCTCAATCGAGGCGCTTCGTTAAGTGTTTCTAACAAACCATTTCTGGCTAAGCCAGTTACTTTGATACTCATGAATGGAATATTCTTCTGAGTAGATGCATAATTGATTACCCGAATAAATTCATCTGTAGCAAAATCAAAATTGTCTTCACCTTCTTTTCCTTCTACACCATAATCTAGAATTACCTGAACACCATATTTTCCCAATGTTTCACATACTGCTGAAGTTTCTTCCAGTGTTTCTCCACCCACGAATTGTTTGAAGATTGTTTTGCGGATCAATCCATCAATAGGAAGACCAGTCTTCATTAAAAAAGGGGTAAGTCGAGTACCTAACTGTACAAAAAGTTGGTAACCCATTGTTCTGAAAAGGAATCTGGCACCTTTCAGGTCTTTCGTTGCCTTATATGCAAAGGCATTTTCGGTATTTTCAAAGGAGATATTCATTGCTAACGGATGTTCGTTACGCGAATATCGTATACATTAGTTAAGTAAAAAAGGAAATTTATAAACGGTTAGTATTAATTTAAAAATATCTGATAAAACCTGAACTTAGCGTATGCAAATTTCAAAAATAGAGATCTACAAATACAGTATTCCAATGCTTCCATTTACTATAGCTACTGGTACCATGTATTTTGCACAAAATTTATTGGTAAGGATTCATACAGACAATGGTTTAATAGGAATTGGCGAATGTTCTGCATTTCCCATGATTGCTGGTGAAACTCAGGCTACCTGTTATGAAATGGCGAAAGATTTTGCTTCTTTGTGGAAAAACAAAGACCCCTTAGAAATTGAAAGCAGGATGCAGGAATTAGACCTTTTTACTGCAGGTAATTATACCGCCAAAAGTGCATTTGATATGGCTTTGTATGATATTTCATCAAAGCATGCTCAGATGCCCTTATATCAATTCTTAGGGGGACAAAATAAACGGATTGAAACAGATCTAACCATTGGAATTGACACGCCCGAAAAGATGGCCGCTACAGCCCGTGAATTTCAACAGAAAGGGGTTAATATCATTAAAGTAAAACTAGGAAAAAAAGTTACAGAAGATATTCGGCGCATAAAGGAAATTAGAGAAGCCATTGGCTATGAAATAAAAATAAGGATTGATGCAAACCAGGGCTGGAGTTTCAACGATGCTGAAATCGCATTAACCAATTTAAGCTGCTACAAAATTGAGTTTTGTGAGCAACCCATGAGGAAATGGAATGATGAATTGCTGCCTCAATTAATGGCGATTTCACCCATCCCCATTATGGCAGATGAAAGTGTATTTACCCATCATGATGCAGAAAGACTGATTCGCCACAAAGCATGTACTTATATCAATATAAAATTTGCAAAAAGTGGTGGGATATTGGAAGCCACTAAAATCAATCAAATTGCAGAAGCCAATGGTATTGCTTGTATGTTAGGTGGAATGTTAGAAAGTAGATTGGCACTTACTGCCAAAATGCATTTTGCGCTGGCTCACAAAAATATTCAATTTTTCGATTTGGATACTTGTTTGGTTGGTCATAAAATTGATCCTGTATTTGGCGGTTTACAATATAATGGTATGGAACTCTCAATAACCAACACAGTTGGAATTGGTGCAGATGTTGACCCTGCATTTTTGAAAAACCTGGAACAGATAGTTATTTAAGCTGCCCACTGTATCTTTGTGTAAAATAAACTGAAATTGATGATAGAAGGAAAAAAAGCGATAGAGAGTTTTACAATCATGAATGAACTTGTTTTGCCTAATGATACCAATACTTTTGGAAATTTAATGGGTGGCCGTTTGATGTATTGGATGGATATAGCAGCTGGCATTGCAGCTGGCAAACATTGTAATACTCCTAGCATGACGGTATCGGTAGACAATATTAGTTTTAAAAACCCCATTAAACTTGGCAATGTGGTTCATATCGAATCATTTGTGTGTAGGGCTTTCAATACATCGATGGAAATATACCTGAAGGTTTGGGGCGAAGATCTTTTGCATCAATACAAATATGAAAGCAATGAAGCTTTCTTCACTTTTGTAGCACTAGACCCGAATGGTAAACCCAGATTAGTACCACCCGTCATTCCAGAAACCGAAAACGAAATTAAATTATACGATGGATCGTTGAGAAGAAGACAATTGAGGTTGATACTTTCCGGAAAAATGAAACCAGATGATGCCAGTGAATTAAAAGCGTTTTTTAATCAATAACTCAAAGCCCGTATTTATTCGGGCTTTTTATTTGTCAAGTATATCCATCAAATGATGTTTGCCCTTCAGCATAAATTCTTTGCTTTGCTCAATCGCGTACATCACTTCATCTAAAATTTCTTCCACAGGTTTGGTATAGTCTATTACCATGGGTTCTTTAAATCGTATAGAAAGTTTTGCTCCTTTCTTTTTAAAGGATAGCCCTGTTTTACTAAATGCCCTCCAAAATCCATTAATGACAACAGGAACAACGATGGGTTGGTTGTTTTTAATGATATGCGCAGTACCTTTTCTTCCAGGAGCAAATGGCTTGGTTGTACCTTGCGGAAAGGTAATCACCCAGCTATGATTCAGTGCTTCATCAATTTTGTGTGTGTCTGACTCATCTCTAGACCTATGCACATCTTCCCCCTTGGCACGCCAGGTTCTCTTAATGGTTAATGCCCCTGCCATTTTAAATAACCTGCTAATAAAACTACCATTCATGGTTTCTTCGGCTGCCACAAAATATACATTGGTAAAAGGATTGATTAAATAATAAGGTAATCCCAACCTGTTTTGTTTACGCCATTTTACTGCACAAAAAATGTGTAAAAATGTAATCACATCCGCAAAATAAGTTTGGTGATTACTTACAAAAAGTACGTTATGCTTGGGCAGTTTTTTTAAATGTTCTGTGCCCTCAATCCGAATGCTGTTTACCATGCAGAGTCCAGGATAAGATGCCGCTCCTACTAAAGCATAAACAAAAGACCTAGTGATTTTTATGTGTTTTAGTTTTTCAACTAATATCATAATATGAATTTTATTTCTATTGCTTTCGAAATTGCCAAAAAATTTTCGGTTGACACGCGCTGCAAAATATGAAATGTAACCAAAATGTTACTTGAAAAACTAAAAATAGGCGTTTTGTTTCATCAGCTAGCGATATTTTTGCCCTGCTAAAAATGTAAGATGCAATTAAACACAGTAATTTTTGATATTGATGGCTTATTAATCGATAGTGAACCTTTGTGGAATTCGGCAGCGGAAGAAGTACTCAGAGATTATGGCGTAAACCTAACCGAAGAGCAATACAAATCTACAACCGGACTGAGAACAAAAGAATTTGTGCAATGGTGGTTCCGATATTATCAGATCGGAGAACAAGAACATAGTAAAGCAGAGAAAAGAATCGTGCAATCTGTTTTAAATAAAATAGAAAATCAAGCAAAAGTGATGCCTGGCCTTGGTTATATTTTTGACTTCTTTTATAAAAAACAGTTTAAGATCGGTTTGGCTACCTCTTCACCTCAAGAACTTATTGATCTTGTAATTAAGATGACGGGCATCGGTGAATACCTGCACGCAACATCATCTGCCGAAGATTTACCCTATGGGAAACCGCATCCACAAGTATATTTAAACTGTGCCAGCAAAATGGAATCGCCCCCTACTTCCTGTATATGTTTTGAAGACTCCTTCAATGGAATGATTGCCGCTAAAGCAGCAAGAATGAAGTGCGTGGTAGTACCTCATTATTCTCAATTAAAAGATGAACAATGGGGTGCGGCAGATTTAAAATTATCTTCTCTACAAAATTTTGGCGAACTGCATTTTAATCTTGTAAACCAATAATAAGAGAAGAAATTAGAGTGAAAAGATAAAAGTTATGAGAATAAAAAAAAGCCCGTCCTGATTCATCGGACGGGCTTTCATATGCTACCTAATTAAAATTAGTTCTTAGATTTTAAATTTGGATGCGGAGCTGGTACGGTGTTAGGACCATCTTCAGTTGTTCCCATCAGATCTACCGTATTGATATCTCCATCCTGACCATAGTTGAACAATAAACGACTTTCAGAAATTCCTTGTTTTTCAACCAGGTATTTCATTACTGCATTTACTCTTTCCCAACTCAATTGTTGTGCAGATTTACTGGATGCGCCGTAACCAATAACTTTAACCTTACAAGCAGGATTCGCATTGATTTTTGCAGCAGCTGCAGCAAGAACCGCTTCATTGTCTTTCGATAATTTAGCAGAGCCCTTAAATTGAATACTTGGTAAACCACCAATTGTACATTCTACAGATGGAGCTAATTTCATATTAGCCACCATATCCTTAATTTCCTTACAACATGCTGGTTCCGGACAAGTTCCAATACCATCTGCATTTACAGGGAAACATTTTTGAGGAGTAAGCAATTCCTTATCCTTATAATCAGGTACACCATCACCATCGGTATCTTTAGAAACCCCATGGCTATCTACGGGAGCTCCTGTAGGTGTGTTTGGCTCAAGGTCGAACTGGTCTGCAATACCATCTTTATCACCATCAGGAAGAACCGTTTTAGGCAACTTCATATGTGCAGGCTTATTGATTTCACTGTAAACATAATTAGCAGGATTGATCCACCACAATGGCTGAACCCTTCTTGATTTGTTTCCAATATTAAAATTCAATTTCAGTCCGGTATACCACCATGAATCGTTTGCATTACTATATGGACTTGAATAACTTTCTAATTTATCATTATTAGTTAATGTATGCTTCATTTCTACACCCAGGTTAACCCCGTCTGTTAGTTTAAATGCCGCGCCTATTCCAAGGTTCAAACCCACATTGTCTGTAAATGAATTACCTGGCTTTACATAGTCTACAAATGGACTACCCGCAATACTTTGGGAAATCTTCATTGAAAAATATTCGAAACCAGTTAGCAAATAAACATTCACTTTAGGGTTTGCCCTATAGAAACTAATGGTATTTAAAGAGGTTAAGATATCTAGTGCAAAATGCATGGAATTATTTTTATAATCCGTTCTTAAACCGTTATTAATATCAATACCACCACCACTATTTGAATAATAAGAAAATCCTGGACGAAGCGAAAAGGTATGGCTGATTGCTTTTCTTAAAGTAAGATTTCCACCAAAACCAACATTATTAGTCCAGTCATTTGATAAAACAGCTGTTCCAAAACCAACTCCCAGTTCCCACTGATCACGGGGTCTGGTTGGGTAAGGATACTGATTATTGATAAATTCATTGTATTGTGGCAATGACCTGGTAGGGATTTTTGAACTGTCTTTCCAGTCACTCCCAAAATCATTCTGAGCTAGTCCAACTGTCTGAATTAAGACAATCAGGGCTGCCACTAATAAATACTTTTTACTTGCCATAAATACTATTTGTAGATTAATAGATAATTGTTTTTTATAGATCGGTCAAAATTAGGAATTGCTAATCAGAACCACAACTAATTAAGTTCAAACCATTTGTTAATAGTAATTTGACACTTATAAAATCATTTACGTTGCTTTGAATGAAAATATTGTACAGAAGGGTGCTATATTGCAGATATTTTAGCAATGAAACTAGCCAAACAAGTCATATCAGCCGAACTGGTTCTTTTTGAAGCACACTTCAGAGAAGCAGTGAAGAGTAGGGTTGCCTTATTGGATCGTATCATGCAATACATCGTAAAACGAAAGGGGAAGCAATTGAGGCCCATGTTTGTTTTACTCTGTGCTCGTTTAGGGGGAGAAATTAATGATAGCAGTTACCGCGCAGCATCTTTAGTAGAGTTACTCCATACTGCTACTTTGGTTCATGATGATGTTGTGGATGAGGCGCTAGAGCGTCGGGGTGTTTTTTCAATTAACGCTATCTGGAAAAATAAGATTGCCGTTTTAGTGGGCGATTATCTTTTATCAAAGGGATTACTCCTTTCTTTGAATAATAAAGATTATCTGGTTTTACAAGTATTATCAGAAGCCGTAAAATTAATGAGCGAAGGTGAGCTTCTTCAGATTGAGAAAGCAAGAAACCTTAACCTCAAGGAATCGGTTTATTATGAAATCATTAATGGCAAAACAGCATCCTTATTAGCTTCAGCTTGTGCTGCTGGGGCATCTACTACTTTCGAAGACCCTGAACAGATTGAAAAACTTCGCAGCTTTGGTGAAAAAGTAGGGATGGCTTTTCAGATAAAAGACGATCTTTTCGATTATGGAAATGCCAATGTGGGCAAACCCACCGGTAATGACATCAAAGAAAAAAAACTTACTCTTCCCCTTATCTATACTTTAAACAACTGCAGTTCCGAACTCAAAAGGAAACTTATTTATATCATTAAGAACGAAAATACAATCAAAGAAAAAGTGCAGTTTGTAATAGATACCGTTGTTGACACAGGTGGAATAGCCTACGCTAAAACAAAAATGGAATCTTATCGCGATGATGCACTTGCGCTTTTGCACGAGTTCCCCGATTCAAAAATTCGCCAGGCACTGGAGGAATTGGTACTCTATACAACTGATCGCGACTACTAATGCAAAAACGCTGGAATATATTACCCGCAGATGAAGCAAAAGTAGAAGCCCTATTTTCTTCTCTAAAAATCAATAGAACTCTTTGTCGGATACTGGTGCAAAGGGGCTTGGATAATTTTGAACTTTCCAAAAACTATTTTCGCCCTCAATTAACGGATCTCCATAGTCCATGGCTCATGAAAGACATGGACAAAGCCGTAAATCGCATATTACTAGCTTTTGACCAAAATGAGAAAATACTGGTTTTTGGTGATTACGACGTGGATGGCACTACTTCTGTTGCATGCTTATACCAATTCTTAAAAAATATGTATGAGCCTGTTGAATTTTATATTCCACATCGTTATCGTGAGGGATATGGAGTTAGTAAGGCAGGAATAGATTTTGCTAAAGCAAATGGAATAACGCTGATCATCTCATTAGACTGTGGCATTAAGTCTGTTGAATTAATTGCTTATGCTAAAGAACTGGAGATCGATTTTATAGTTTGTGACCACCATTTACCAGATCAAATTTTGCCTCCTGCAATTGCTATTTTAAATGCAAAACAATTGGATTGTAGCTATCCTTACAAAGATCTCTGTGGTTGTGGAGTAGGATTTAAATTAGCCACCGCATTATCAGAAAAATTAAACCTACCAGCGGAATCTTATCTAAAATACATCGACCTTGTGGCTATTGCCATTGCTGCAGATATAGTACCCATGACGGGCGAGAATCGGGTTCTCGCCTATTATGGTTTAAAAAAAATAAATGAACAACCGAGCCCAGGCATACAGGCAATCATGCAATTGGCAGGTGTTCAAAAAAAAATGTTCATTACCAATGTGGTATTTATGATTGCGCCAAGGGTAAATGCCGCTGGCCGAATGGACGATGCAAAAAAGGCGGTGCAATTATTTATTGAACAAGATCCAGTAAAAGCTTTGCAGTTTGCAGAGATGTTGCATAGCGATAATTCAGACAGGAAAGAAATGGATAGTAGCATCACTGAAGAAGCATTAGACCTATTACTAAAAGATGCCAAAAATACCCACAAAAAAACCACTTTGGTGTATCAAGAACACTGGCATAAAGGAGTAGTTGGAATTGTGGCAAGTAGACTTATCGAAAAATATTATCGCCCTACTATTGTGTTAACCAGGAGTGGCAATATTGTAGGAGGAAGCGCCAGAAGTATTGCCGGTTTTAATTTATACGAAGCAATACATGCTTGCAGAGAATGGCTCTTAGGTTATGGAGGCCATTTTGCAGCAGCAGGCATGACGCTACTTCCCGAAAATGTACAACCCTTTGCAGATGCTTTTGAAAGAGTAGTTGCGGAAACTATTCCAGACGAATTACTGGTGCCCGAAATTGTTATTGATGCACTGCTAAACTTTTCTGAAATTACGCCTGCTCTTTATCAGATTTTACAACAGATGGAACCAGTAGGGCCAGAAAATATGCGCCCGATATTTATAACAAAAAATGTTTGGGATACAGGCTATTCAAAAATTGTGAAAGATGCACATATCCGCTTCGTATTAAAACAGAAAAATATCAGCTTTACAGGAATTGGTTTTAATATGTCTGATAAATTTTCTTTGCTACAAATGAATCAGCCTATCGATGTGGTATATACTATTGACGAAAATGAATGGAATGGTAACACAACACTCCAATTAAAAGTCATCGACATCCAATTATCTGAAAACTAATATGCATTTCAAAAAAAAAGCTACCCGTTTGCACGAGTAGCTCATTATGATACTTTAGCCAAATTAGGCTTTATCTGCTTCCATCAATTCTACACTCCTATTGATAAAGTTGGTAAGTTCCGCACCCTTCAATAATCCCTGCGATAATAAAGCCAGGTCTGCTAAAGAACGCACTTGCTTTTCCTGCACATCCTTATTCACTTGCTTTAATAAAGTCTGATAAATTGGGTGATTCCCATTTACGGTTAAAGTAACTTCATCAGGCATCTGTGCATAAAAGGCAGTCATTCCTCCACCTACAGCCCCCATATCTTTCATTCTACGCATAAACTCTGGACGGGTAGCCACAACAGGCGCTGAATCAGTACTCAACCCTTTTACTTCCGTTGTTACATGAAGCTCGGGAATTTGAATGTTGAACAATTCTTTTAAACTAGCTTCTTCATCTTTGCTTAAAACAGACTCACCCGCTTCTTGCTTGTCTATTAAATTGTCTACGATATCTGCATCAACCCGCACAAAATGGGTGTTTTCCCATTTCATTTCCATATTATTAATAAAGGCCGAATCAACTAATGTTTCCATTTTAATCACTACATAACCCTTCTTAACACAGGCTTGAATATACGCGTCTTGTTGGATGGGATTTGTGGTATATAATACAGTATGTTTTCCTTCTTTGTTTTTTTGTAAGGTTTCAGTGGCCATCTTATATTCATCAAAAGTGTGGAACTTACCCGCGGTATCTTCCATCACCAGGAATTTCGATGCTTTTTCTAAAAACTTATCATCCGTCATCATACCATATTTCACAAACAATCCAAGGCTATCCCATTTCTGTTCGTACTCAGCTCGCTCTTTGTTGAATAACTCTTCCAGTTTGTCGGCTACTTTTTTAGTGATATGCGCATTGATCTTTTTTACATTAGGATCGCCTTGCAAATAACTACGGCTAACGTTTAGTGGAATATCAGGACTATCAATAACACCCTGCAATAACATTAAAAATTCAGGAACAATATCTTTTACCTCATCTGTAACAAATACCTGATTACAATACAGTTGAATTTTATCTTTCTGAATTTCGTAGCTCTGCTTAATCTTAGGGAAGTATAGAACCCCAGTTAAATTAAAAGGATAATCTACATTTAAGTGGATCCAGAATAACGGTGTTTCATTAAAAGGATATAATTCCTTGTAGAAATTTTCGTAATCCTCCTTTGTTAACTCACTTGGCTTGCGAACCCAAATTGGGTTAGTATTATTAATTGATTTTTCTTCTTTTTTCTCTTCTGATTTTTCCTCTCCCTCTGCTTTAACGGCTCCCACTTCAGAAAAATAAATGGGTATTGGAAGGAATTTACAGAAACGGGTAAGAATGCTATTGATACGTGATGCATCTAAAAACTCTGCACTCTCTTCATTAATGTGAAGTACGATTTTTGTTCCGCGCTGACTATAATCTACATCATATAACTCAAATTCTGGGCTGCCATCGCAGGTCCAGTATACACCACTTGATTCTTTATGGCTTTTTGAATACAATTCCACTTTATCACTCACCATAAAAGCACTGTAAAAACCCAAACCAAAATGCCCGATTATATTGGCATCCTTATATTTTTCCATGAACTCTTCTGCACCGCTAAAAGCTACCTGGTTGATGTATTTATCTACCTCTTCTCCCGTCATCCCTACACCTCTATCGGTAATAGTCAGGGTTTTTTCTTTTGTATCCAGTTCAACGTCGATTCTTAGTTCGCCTAAATCGCCTTTTGCTTCCCCAATGGAAGAAAGTGTTTTAATTTTTTGGCTAGCATCCACTGCATTGCTTACCAGCTCTCGTAGAAATATCTCGTGATCGCTGTAAAGGAATTTTTTAATGATCGGGAAGATATTCTCCGTTTGTACACGTATTTGTCCTTTTTGCATAGTTATCTATTTTGCTACTAATGGTCAAGAACAATACCAAAGAAGCCCTTTCTGACAGGTTGACTGCATTAAATCCTTTCTGTGAAAAATTCGTATTTTTTGACAGATTACCCTTGGTGAAAATCCGTACTTTTTCAGTTTACTCAGTTGCACCTGGGTTTATTCAATTGCAGGTCTTGCTGATCCCTCAGAATCAATTGCTTGGTAGAACCAAATACGCTATAAATTCCGGTAACTACCCCATTTCCAACTGGTGTTTTAGCATTTGCGAAGCTGGCATACCCGCTGGTTCGAATCAAAATCGTACCATTATTACAAGAACGAAGGGTGCGGTTGATCGACAGTTTATTGGTAAAATCAGCAAAGGCTTTTGCAGAATCAAGTGGAACAAATTCAACAGAATCGAGGAGTATTAGCCTACTTTGAAAGTTGTTATTTAATGCCGCAATATTGGTTTTTAGAGGGTAAACCGAATTGAGAATTTCTCCCTTTCTGAATATCTGATCAAATAAAGATTGCGGAATCGATACCAAACTTGGATTCGCCGGATCGCTCACGTCAACACCTGCTCCCAATTGGATTAATTTGCCATAGTCGCCCAACCACAAACCTTTTAAATTGATCGACAGTTTTCTTCCAATCGGATAACTGGCACTTAATTTTATTCCATCCATGCGTATGGTAATTCCGCCAGTACTATCCTGTACTACGAGGGATTTATAAAAATTATCTGATGCATCATCGGCCACAACCACCGCAACTATTGACTTGGCCTCATTGATTTGTTCAAATTTGCCCATCACGTGCTTGGAGCGTAACTCTTTAATGCTAATGTCTGCAGCAAAAGCCGCTTCTAATTCTGTGGGAGGTGCATCATACACTTTTTCACAAGAATAGAACTGACAGATGAGTAGCAATCCCCACATAATTTTTTTCTGATAAATAGTTGGATAATTCATTGTCTTGTTTTTATAAAATCTAAAATGAATAATGAAAGGATAAAAGAAAATTTCTTCCCGTCGCATGCAGGTATTTGGGAGGAAATTTATTGGGATCTTTGTTGTCGAAATCGAATCTAAGTTGCTCATACCCTGCAATGATAATGTTCTGCCGATTCAATAGATTATTGATGCTAATAGAAAATGAACACTGTTCTTGTTTTTTATTTCCCAGGCGAAAAGCGTAGCTGATAAAACAATTGAGGAATGACTGCGCCGACATCTTTTCTACGAGTAATAACTGTTGTCCTTTTTCGGTTAAAGGATCAATAGGGTAAATGGCTGCAGCCGTTCTTCTAATGGGATTCCAGCCAAGGTATTGGTCATCAAAAAGGGTAGCCGTAATACTTCCAAACCACTTACTATTTGAACGCATATTTAATGAAAATGTATAGGCCGATTGCGGACTATTTAAACAGGGATAATTCTTTGCATAAATTACATCTCTTTCAATTTCTATTGCACTATTGTCGGCGGTTACAATGGCGTATTGCCTACTATTAAAAAAATGTTGCCCATTGGTTGCAGCAACTAATACTGAAAAATGATTATTCAGTTTTGCATCCATCCCAAATTCATAGCCCATATGTGTCTGGCCAATTCCACTTATTGCATAGTTAACAAAACTGTTATAGGCATCATGATAAAAACTAAGCATATCAATCCCATCCTTAGATTTAGCATAATAAAGTGACGCATGTATTTTTAAACTTTTAGTTTGAATCAGATAACCCAACTCAGATGCAACTATACGTTCGTTTTGAATATTTTCTTTTTCTGCATCTCTCGTACTGGGTGATATATAAATATTTTCTGAGCTTGGGGGAATGCTTTGAGTGGCAGCAGTTAGATACAAATTTTGTTTGCCATTGATTGCGTAGTTAATTGCCAGTTTAATGCCCGTATTTAAAAATTGATTCACCAATGATTTTCCATTTGATTGGTTGGGGAAAAGCCCGTTCTCTGTGTTCCCTTGCCTCCAAAAATGTATACTCCCAAATTGAGCTGCTATTATAAACTGGAATTGCTTTACTGGAATACTCGTTGTTAGCCATGATTCAGTTTTGGTATGTAAGATGGAATAATCATAACCATAAGGGTCACCTTTTTTTACAATTCGATTGGGCATTTGCCTATCAAATTGAATTGCATTTGGATTATTGGGAACTTCATTTTCTGCAAATTGGTTCCAGTTCACAAAAAAATCAGCCCCCAATAAATCACTGACTGTTTTATAAAAATGTGCTTGTTGAAACGATGCCGTTATTCCTATATCAAAAAAAATAGTATTCCTCAAAATTCCGTGATAGGAACTTGCTAGATAATATCGTTTCACATCGGTTCTTCGATTTTCAACTAAATATTTAGCCATTTTCCCTATTACTATATTTCCATTAATTCCATTGGCATCATTCACTTTTTCATAACTACTTCTATTAATAGCAAATAATTTGTCCCAATTTATTTGACGCTGGTTTTGGTCTTCCTGCATTGTTTGTGTTACCCATTCTTTCAAATTTGAATCAGTTTGAAAACTAGGCAGGTATCGATAATAATCTGGTCTCGGGTCTGGTGCATGAAACCAGTTTAAACCAGTATTATTTTTATATCCGGTTGAAAAGGCAACCGCAGTTTGTAGGTAGGATTGATTGGTAACCTTCCATTCATGTGTAAACATTGCCACTGGCATTAACTGTGAAGCAATATTGGCATTTCGCAACTGTTGATTTTGATAGCCCCAGTTGGGATTGTACAGCGGGTTATTCAATAATGATATCGATTCTTTGAGAGTATATCCTTGTCTTGCATTTTGAAAATTAGTAACAAAGAAATTCAATGAAAATATATGATGACCTACTCGTTTATCAATTGCCATAAAAACATTAATGGCATTATGAAAAGTACCGGGAATATTAGGAGAATTTGTATACTGTGCACCTGCACTAACAGAAAAAGCCCAGTCATTTTTTAGCATACCCGAACTATGTGTACATTGAAATCGATGATTAAATGCTCGATTAGAAAACCCATATTCAAAAAGGGTTTGCTCTTTTAGTTTAGAAGCCCGAATGTCGATATTACTGTTCGTACCAATTGTGCTAACAGAATAACTGTTTTGAAGAAATCCATTGGTATTTTCATCGATTCTAAAAACGCCGTTCAACCCCTGCCAAAGGTTCCTCAGTGCCATGCCATTGGATAGATCTATCATCGGAATTCCGTTTAATGTTATTGCAGAAAAATTTGCAGGAAGACCTTTTATACGAAAATGCATGGCACTAAACTGAAACATAGTAGCTGAGGTGAATGGGTCTCTAACGGCATGTAATTCCGGGGTAAAAATGGGTTCTTCATTTTCTTTAAGTGATTGATCATCTATTAAAGCAATATTGTTACTACCCTCTTGATGAATGCCGAAATAAGGCTGAAAAACAGAATCGATCTGATAAGATTTATCTAAGATCATTTTTGTTTTCTGATGCTTTTGAGCCTCCATGTAAAAGGGCACAAGGATGATAAAAAATAAACAGATAGTCTGCTTCATATTCATAAATTAAGATTCAAAAAAATAGCTATAACTAAAGTATAGTATGTGTTTTAGAAATACTAGTAAGTAAAATGATTTTACATATCAACAGGTTCCATTAACTGGTTTACTGAGTAGTTTTAAAATAAAAAAATGAAACAAATCAGTGGGTGTATCATTTTTACTTTGTGTTTTTTTTCAATGGCTGCACAAAAAATAAATCAGCAATACAAAATCTGTATTGCCGCATTTTACAATCTTGAAAATTTTTACGATACAGTAAATAACCCTTTAGTAAATGATGATGATTTTACGGCAGCAGGCATAAAAAAATATACCCATAAAATCTACCGCGATAAAATAGATCGGTTATCAAAAGTGATTGCAGAGATTGGAACAGACAAGTCGATCGATGGAGCTGCCATTTTAGGAGTAGCGGAAATTGAAAATGATACGGTGCTAAACGATTTGATTCATCACCCTCAAATTCAAAAAAGAAATTATCAATTTGTACATTTTGATTCCAAAGATTTACGAGGAATTGATGTGGCTCTTATATATAATCCAGCTTATGTAAAAATTGAATTCAGCAAGCCTGTTCCTGTATGGTTAAAAAATACCAGCAAAGAAAAAATGGCTACCCGGGATATCTTACTGGTAAAAGCTCAATTAGATGGCGAAACCATGTACATTTTGGTAAATCACTGGCCAAGTAAAAGAGGAGGTGAGGAAGCAACCACTGCTTCCAGAAATGCTGCAGCGGCTGTTTGCAGGTCTGAAATTAATCGAATTCTCTTAGTTGAACCAACTGCCAAAATTATGGTGATGGGCGATTTAAATGATAATCCAGATAGTTATAGTGTGCAACATGTTTTAGAAACAAATGGAAATCGGCATCAATTGAAAAAAGGAGAATTGTTTAACCCCTGGACAGAAATCTACGCCAAAGGTTTTGGAAGTTTAGCGAATCAGGATAGTTGGTCGTTATTTGATCAGATTTTATTATCCAGTTCATGGCTGAAGACTGATCAGGGGGGATTCTATTTTTACCGGCAGGAGATTTTTAAACGATGGTATATGATCGAAAATCGGGGCCGATATAAGGGATATCCCATGCGCACCTGGGATGGGAATAACTATAGAGGGGGGTATAGCGACCACTTCCCTACCTACCTCATATTATTAAAAAAAGTGAATTGAGTTTTCATACGATGCAATTCGCCCAATTTTAGAAAAAAAAGGGGTTGAAAGGCCTATTAATTCAGATTTTTTGCTTGTAAAACTTCTCTACTAAGTTCT
>JANYEA010000024.1 GCA_025363385.1 Bacteroidota bacterium
CTCACTCCTCACTCCTCACTCCTCACTCCTCACTCCTCACTCCTCACTCCTCACTCCTCACTCTTCACTCCTCACTCCTCACTCTTCACTCCTCACTCCTCACTCTTCACTCCTCACTCCTCACTCCTCACTCCTCACTTCTCACTTCTTATTGATTCTCCGGTGCTGAGTAATTAAAGTTTTCTCCTTCTTTGTCTTTGAATTTTAGTTTGCCAAATTTATAAGTGAAGGTTACACCAAATGAACGATAGGGAGTAAAGCGATAGATATCAGAATAGAAATCTGTTGTTTTTTGCTGGCTATACTGCTTCACATATTTATTAAATGCATTTACTGCAATCAAGCCAAGACTTACTTTCGTATTAAATTGTTTACGCAAAGCAAAAGTGTAACTGTACACATCAGCTTGCCTTCCCTGCCAACGCATGCCTAAATTATAGTTGCCAAAGAATTCTGCAGATATACTTTTAGAAACAAGATAACTTAAGTTGGCACTACCTCTTAAACCAAATGCATTGGTTATTGAAGGCGTTGGATTTGGATTTTTCAAGTGACGATTATATACCTGAAAATTAGGACGAAGCGTAACTTTTTTTCCAAAAGGAATCGATCCCGCAATATTTACACCTGCTCGTACTTCCGATGCAATGGTTGCTCGAGTGGTAACAGTAACATCGGTATATACACTGTCTCCAATTTTATAGGTAGGATAATAAGTGATGTATGGTTTTATATCCGGACTATTTCTTTGATAAAAAGCAGTGATGCTAATATTGCCTCCGGCTTCAAAACTTTTATTATAGGTAAGCTCAAACTTGTTTCCAATCTCTGGCTCTAAATTAGGGTTGCCTGTTGTAATATTATGCGGG
This sequence comes from Bacteroidota bacterium, assembly GCA_025363385.1. Classification (GTDB taxonomy): domain Bacteria; phylum Bacteroidota; class Bacteroidia; order Chitinophagales; family Chitinophagaceae; genus Sediminibacterium. The sequence goes on from JANYEA010000024.1 coordinate 870, forward strand.
TCAGCCAAATTCATAAATGGATTCAGATCTCTAAACTCAGGTCTTTCAATTCGATAAGAATAAGCGAACTTAATACTCTGTTGATCTGGGAAATTATGTGCCATTATTAAAGAAGGTGCAAAGTGCCGATAATCTGGAATATGCACATTGGAAGAGTTAGAATAATATGCTGAGTTTTTTGTGTATTCATATCGTGCGCCAGCTTTTACTTCAAAAAAATTGGCTAGTGGGAAGTTTACAGAAAAATATCCGGCATAAATAGTTCTTTTAAAATCAGAGCTATACGATTGTTGATTGTCTTTCGCATAAGTTCCAGAATTACTATTTAATGTAAAAACATCTGCGGCACTAATAATATCAATCAATGTTGTTCTTAGTCCTGTTTCAATAGCTACTTTTTCAGAAACAGGTTCTGTATAATTCAGTTCAAAATTTATTTCATTTTCTTTACCCGGGTTCTCACTATTCGATCCAGAGAAAGCATTGCTAGAGCCTTGATGAAATTGTTCCTGGTGATAGGAACTGGTATTGTTGCCAAAAGTTGCGTTATAAGTCAGTTCTAATTCACGACCTTCTTTTTTAAACTTCTTTCTGTAAACGGCACTATTCTCGAAGTCCAGCACATTGAACTTCGAACCAGAAATTCGATTACTCAACGTATTACTTAACAGCAATCCTGAATTATCATAGCTCATAGATTGCTGATGAGAACTGCCTGAGTTGTTGACAGCAAAATGACTAAAGCCAATCGAAGCACTTAATGTTTCTGTTTTCGATAAGGTCCATTCCATACCCAATCCAGATTTATATCCATTTCGATAAAAATCAGATATATTATCCTGAATAAAACGATTGGTGAGTGGGGTAGTGATCCTGTCTGATCCATTTGGTGTGGTGGAAGTTAATTGTGCGTTTCCGCTGAAATAAGCATTCAGTGCAATCTGGCCTTTTTTGTAAGCGATATTTAAACTTCCATTTTCTAATCTGGTACCCGCAGCAAGATTTATATTTCCATTGAACCCTTCAATCTTACTCTTCTTTAAAATAATATTGATGATCCCGCCAGTACCTGACGCATCATATTTAGCGGAAGGACTGGTAATTACTTCTATACTTTGGATCTGGCTATTGGGTATAGATTGTAAAGCATCTGCGATACTATTTCCAAAAATAGCAGATGGTTTGCCATCAATCAAAAACTTTACACTCGGGTTGCCCAATAATTCCACATTACCATCAATATCTACCGTAACACCAGGAATTTTTTTCAATGCATCTGTAGCGATACCCCCCTGAGAAGTAATATCCTTATCAAGGTTGTACACCATCTTGTCTAACTTATTCTCAATGATTTGTCTAGAACTTTTAACAGTTACATTATTTATTTCCACCACTTTCTTCTTTAATAAAATCTCAGGTATAGTCAGGCTAGCACTAAGATTAATTTTTTGGTTGTAATCTTCATATCCCAAGCATTGAACGAATAAACGATAGTTTCCAAAAGCAATATTTTGAATTTCAAACAACCCTCTTTTATTACTGATGCTGCCATTAATAACTTTTTTGCTACTGTCGGCAATTAAAGTAATAGTGGCATATTCTATGGGCAAACTATTAGAAGCATCTAAGATCTTGGATGAAATTTTTAAAGAACCTGAAGCTTTATTGCCAGTTTGAGCATGACTACTAGAAAAAAGAAAAAGTGAGAAAATGAAGAAAATATAAAATTTCATCTTAAATTTTTACAGCTGAAAAGTGCAAAGGAAACACTTAATTCTGTACGAAAATTGAAGAAACAGGCTCAGGCAGTACTTTTAAGTGAACAGGGTATTCTTTGAAAATCAATAAGTTAGATTAAATTTGATAACAATAAGGAAACAATTCATTAACATTTAATATTGGCGTAACACTGGCTTAACAATTCGGTAACACTGCATTTACACCTTTGCAGCGAATTAAAAACAAAATATATGTTAAAGAAGCTGATTGTATTAGTACAATTTCTAGCTCTGGCTTTGATTGCTGTTCCTTCCTTTTCTCAAGAAACAGTTGCCAATTTGAGTGGACACGTTGCTGATGTTAAAGGTGCATACATTAACGGTGCAATTGTAACAGTTAAACACGAGCCAACTGGTTTTGTAACTAGTACACAAACAAATAGTAAAGGTATTTTTACTTTGGTTAACCTTAAAGTAGGTGGACCATATACTGTAAAAATTTCAAACCTCGGATTCAGGGATCAAGTGTATACAGATGTAAACCTTGGCTTAGGAAATAATCCAGAAGTAAGTGTAACACTTATTTCAACTTCTACAGAATTAAAAGAAGTAACTGTAAGTGCAACTAGTAGAAAAACAATTGCAGGTTCTACAACTGTAGGTGGTCGTCAGTTAACTACTTTACCTTCTTTGGGTAGAAGCTTGGCAGATTTTACACGTTTAACTCCTCAATCAAACAACAATAGTTTTGGTGGTTCCAACTTCCGTTATAATAACTTAACAGTGGATGGAGCTATCAATAATGATGCGATTGGATTTAGTAACTCAGCCGGTGGTGTAAGTGGTGGTGGACAATCAGGTGCTGCAGGATCAGGAACTAGAACTACTCCTTATAGCATTGATGTAATCCAAGAAGTACAAGTTCAACTAGCTCCATTTGATGTGAAGTTGGGAAACTTTACAGGTGGTAGTGTGAATGCTGTTACTAAGAGTGGTACTAATGAAACCCATGGTTCTGTGTATTACTTCGGAAAGAATCAGAGTTTGATAGGTAAAAGTGTGGATGGTTTGAAAACCAAAATTGGTTCTGATTTCTTTGAATCACAATATGGTGCAACTGCAAGCGGCGCGTTCGTAAAAAACAAAGCTTTCTTTATTATTAATGTGGAACAAACACGTCGTCAAGAACCTACTTTCTACAATATTGGTGATCCGGGTGCTGCAGTTAAATTATCTGAAGCTGATGCGGTTGCTAATAAATTAAAAGCATCAGGTTATGATCCAGGAAGCTATGTAGGTGCCTACAAAATTGCAACCAATAGTGATAAGATCTTTGGTCGTTTTGATTTCAATTTGAATTCAAAAAACACTTTAATGATTCGTGCTTTATATACGAACGGTTGGGGTAATAACTTGGAGCGTTCTTCTACGAACTTCCAATTTGGTTCTGCAGATTTTACACAGTATACCAAGAACATCAACTTAGTTGCTGAATTAAAAACTAAGATTAGCAATAATGTAAACAATCAATTCAACGTAAGTTATATCAATGTTCACGAGTACAGAGATTTTCCAGGAACCCTTGCTCCATTCATGGATATCGACAACGGTAGAATGTGGTTAGGTACTTGGAGAGAAGCTTCTATTTATAATATGAAGCAGCAAACTTTTGAATTGAGCGATAACGTTACCATCACAAAAGGGATTCATAAAATTACCTTAGGTACACACAATGAGTTCTACAACTTAACTTATGGATTTATTAATTCATGGAATGGTCGTTGGGAATATTCTCGCGGTGTCAATAGCTTCTTAGCAGATAACCCAAGTCGTATCCGTGGTGCGTTTACTACAGATCCAAAATATCCAAATGATCGTAATACTATTTATAATAACCCTCCAAGTCCGTTTAAAGTGGCTTTGTTGAGTGCTTATGCTCAAGATGAAATTGCTATTACACCTCAGTTCAAATTAACTACAGGTTTGAGAATCGATTACTCTAGTGTGAATCCTCAACCAACTTTGGATCCTTCTTTGAATTCAACGAATTCAGTGGGTTATGTTTCTAAAAATCCTACTTATACAGCTACTCCATTTAATCAGTTAAACAATCAGTGGTTGGGTAAAGCAACGCTTTCTCCAAGAGTTGGTTTTAACTATGATGTGAATGGAGATCAGAGTGTAGTATTTAGAGGTGGTACTGGAATATTTGTGGGTAGAATGCCATTTGCATGGATGGGTTATGCTTATACTTTAAATGGTACTACATATGGAAATATCGATTGGAATGGTATTAGTGCTACAACAAAAGTTCCTTTAGCTTTAGATCCTCAGGGTTTAAAAGATACTGTAACCAAATATGGCGGTGCTTCTAGAAGTTCAACTAGAGAAGTAGATATTATTGATAATGGTTTTAAATTACCACGTGTATTAAGAACAGATATCGCAGTTGATTTGAAATTTGGTCATGGTTATAAATTAACAATCGACGGTTTGTATACACAAACTTTATATGATGTAAAATTCCAGCAGATTAACTTAAAAGATTCTGTTGCTTATTTCACAAATACTCCACAGATTACTAGCCCAGTTTATGTGGGTGGAAAATACAATGCAGCTTATTCTAACGTATTCATGTTAACGAATACTACCAAAGGGTATCGATATAACTTTACTGCACAACTTTCTAAAACTACCAATAACTTAAAATTAGGTTTACATAATCTAAACTTTAACTGGATGGTTGCTTACACTTATGGTTACTCTGTTGACTTGAGTAACGGTATCCGTAACTCATTCCAAAGTAACTACGAAGTTAATCCTTCAGTTACGCCAAGTACACCAGATCTTTCTTACTCAAACTTCGATTTGCGTAACCGTATTGTTGGAATGTTTGGATCTACTTTAATGTGGAATAAGGCAAATGCAACTTCAGTATCATTTGTATATTCTGGTCAGTCTGGTAACCCTTATAGTTTAATTTATCAGTCAGCTCCATTCGGTAATGGTTCTAACGCGCCTTTGCCTTATATTCCTAAAGATGCAAGCGATATTCGTTTAGCAGATTATACTTTAAATGGTGTTGTTTATACCGCTGCTCAACAAGCAACTGATATGTTTGCTTTGATTAATGGAGATAAATACTTAAGTACAAGAAAAGGAATGTATGCAGAAAGAAATGGTTTACGTACTCCTTGGACACATCAATTGGATATGAAGATCATGCATGAATTCAAGTTGAGCAAATCTAACAGCAGACACGCCATTCAAATTTCATTGGATGTATTCAACGTATTGAATTTGTTGAACAACAGCTGGGGACATGTTAACTTCGTAACTAACATTAATAACCAAACTGTTAACTTCTTGAAATTTGCAACTGATGCAAACGGTAAAGCTGCAGGTGCTCCTGCTTCTGGATATCAGCCAACTTTCAACTATGTGAAACCAACTGGTATCGACGGTCACTACTACACTTTAGATCCTATCAACTCTCGTTGGCAGGGACAGTTTGGAATCAAGTACAGCTTCTAAAATAAAAACTAAAAAAGCAAAATATAAAAAGGGCATCTCATTTAATTGAGATGCCCTTTTATTTTCTAATTTTTGATTTTCACCTTTAATTTTACCAATTCAACTCCTGACCAGTAACTACCCTTTCTGGTTTTTCAATGGTGTTTGACTCCCAATTTTCTTCGTAAGAAACAAACCAACTCAACCAGAGTGATCTGGATAAGCGCATCAATATAGGTTGCACAAAAATCAGTAGTGCAATATTGGTGCCCATCCAGTATAAGATTCTGTCGTCGTCGATAGAGAATGTCATGCCTATCAAAACCTTCCAGGCTACAAAAGTGGCCACAGAAAATGCTACTGATAAACCATAACTCACATAACCCGTACCATAATAAAAACCCACTTCAATTTCTGTTGGCTGACCACAAGAGGGACACTCTTTGTTCATCTCCATATTATTCTTAAAGTTATATGGGTTACTGTATTTGTATAATTTGCCATCCCTGCAACGCGGACATTTATTACTTAAAATTCCAAGAAGATATTTAGGGAAAGAATTCTTTGAAGCCATTTTATTCAATTTCGGAGTGCAATTTACTCATTTAAAAATTAGCAATGGTCATTATAACCGCAACCTGTTTTGGTAAAAGCAGCGATTATTCCAATAATAATAATCGCAGAACCAAAAGCAGCGGGCAACCAATCATTGAATTTTATGGCGATTACAATAAAGCTCATACCAAATAAGCTTCGAATCAGTAATGCCCAATCCATTTTAAATTGCCAGCCTTTCATTATCTCAGTTTAGATTGCAAAGAATGCCATCCTCCGCCATTTACGGCTTCTATACCCGCATTCTGAAGCATAGTTGTTGCCATGCTACTCCTGCCGCCACTAGCGCAACAGGCAATGACAGCCTTGTTTTTCTTTTTTACATCATTGATCTTCTGTTGCAAAATTTGCAAAGGAATATTCTGAGATTGAGGTATATGACCCGATTTAAATTCTTCTGGTGTGCGCACATCAATAATCACAGCACCATTATGTACCATCTCTTTAAAGTCTACCACCGGGCCGCCTCCGAATAAATTACTAAAAAATCCCATAGTTTTTCGTTTTGACAAAAGTACTTGACTGAAAAAAGAGATTTGGTGACTTGTGTTACATTAAAATGTCTAAGCTTTTCAACCACCCCAGCTGTTTGCCGAGTCCGGCATCAGCGTCCCCTCCATCGGATGCGATGGAGGGGAAACCTTTTACAAAATTAGCTTCTTTTTTCTTAAATCAGTTCAATCGCATTTCTATAAAGGATTACCATATTCCTTTGCTCCATTTTTTTGAGCAATCTGGAGATCACTTCGCGGGAGGAGTTTAATTCTTCTGCAATTTGTTGGTGTGATAAAGCAATGGTATTTGTATTGTTGATCTTGGCATGACGCTTTAAATAAAATTCCAATCGCTCGTCCATATTTCTAAAAGCTATCTGATCAATCAAGGTAAGTAATTCATCAAATCGATCGCGATAAGTACTCAATACAAAATGATACCATGATTTATAATCTAACATCCATTTATCAATCATGCCTAAAGGAACCATTAGTACGGTTGTTTCTTCCACTGTCTTTGCCATGATCTGACTAGCTTCCGATTTCGCAGCACAGATAATGGAAAGTGCGCAGGCTTCGCCAGGTTGTAAATAATACATCAGAAATTCTCCACCATCTTCATTCTCTCTAAATATTTTGATGGAACCTTCCAACACCAACATGGTGCTCTTAATAAATTGACCAGTACGCATCAGTATTTCACCTGCAGGGATCGTTTTAATCACGCCATTGGCAATGATCTCTTCCATTAATGCAGGTTCAAACTGAGAAAATAAAGTGTTGATGTTTACCATAAATTATTGAATAATTTTTTCCATTTGCATACTTCGAGATCCCTTCACTAAAAGGTATGCGTTTTCAAAACCTTGTTGATGATACCATGCTCTTGCGTCTTCCGAATTTGGTAGAAAAATGCATTCATTTTTAATTTTTCCAAAATCTCCGCCTACTAAAACTACAGCATCCCATGTAAATTTTTTGATCAATGCTACAATTCCTTCGTGCTCCAGAATACTATCTTGCCCTAATTCCATCATGCCACCCAGCATTAATATTTTTTTCGGCACTTGCATTTTTGCAAAGTTTTCAATGGCGGCTTTCATGCTGGTTGGATTGGCATTGTAGGCATCCAAAATAATATGATTGCTACCCAATTGCATTAACTGTGAACGACTATTCGTAGGTAGATAATTTTCAAGAGCAGCTACTATCTTTTCTTGCGGAACTTTAAAATAAGCACCAATAGCAACGGCACATAAAACATTAGGTAAATTATAATCGCCCACAAGTGCTGTATGAATCGTTATTGGCTCAAATCCCTTTGTGATGTGTACAGAAAGAAATGGCTCACTACTTTCTATATTTCCCACTACATCTCCATGTGTACTGCTGTATTCGAAACGATGAGCAATTCCAACGCTCATATCATTCAGGTAATCAAAATCATTAAACAGAAAAATCATCCCATCATGCGCTCTTACATAATCATATAGCTCACCTTTACCTTTTCGTACACCAGCTTCGCCACCAAATCCCTCCAAGTGTGCTTTGCCACAATTGGCAATAATGCCATGTGAAGGTCGCGTATAGAAACAATAGCTTTCAATTTCTTTTTGATGGTTCGCACCCATTTCAATCACCGCTATTTCTGTATCGGGTTTGATTTTTAAAATGGTTAATGGAACACCTATATGATTATTTAAATTTCCTTCAGTAGTTGCCGTTTTAAAATGAGTGGATAAAACAGCAGATACCAATTCTTTCGTAGTAGTTTTTCCATTGCTTCCAGTGATCGCAATAAATGGAATCGAAAATGTTTCGCGATGCACGCGTGCAAGTTCTTGTAAAGTTGTAAGTACGTCTTCCACAAAAATTAAACGACCCGTATTATCATCCTGTGCTTCATCCACAACAGCATAAGCCGCACCTTTTTCCAATGCTTGAATAGCAAATAAATTTCCATTGAAATTGGGTCCCTTCAGAGCAAAAAAAAGATCGCCCTTCTGTACTTTTCGGGTGTCTGTTTGAATAGAAGGAAACTGCAAGTAAATTTTGTAGAGGTCTGCTAATTGCACGTGGGAAAGTTTATGTGTAAAAATAAACTTTTAGAGTGAAGGTGAAACTGAAAGAAGAATATTAAATACAAATAGTACCCCTCCTAGTCGCAAGCGAACGGGAGGAGTACTATTTGTATACTTGAATCTCCACCAATAAAAAAAGCCACTCGATTAAGGAGGGCACTGAAAAAGTGTTAAGGAGTTAAAATTAAAAGGAGTAAAAACGCAAGTTTTTGCTCTTTTTTTTTATTTTGTGGTTGTAATTGAAAACATTGCCGAATGCTAGTTTTAC
>JANYEA010000030.1 GCA_025363385.1 Bacteroidota bacterium
ATTCACTTAGCTGAATTTTATTCTGTAAAACTAGCATTCGGCAATGTTTTCAATTACAACCACAAAATAAAAAAAAAGAGCAAAAACTTGCGTTTTTACTCCTTTTAATTTTAACTCCTTAACACTTTTTCAGTGCCCTCCATTTGTAATAGGGCTTTTTTATGCATCGCAATTAGTTTTTATCTTCTATCGCGGCTTTTGTCCATTCTTCCAGACTTTTACAGCTTGAATATTGTTTATCGATAGAAATATAATAAGTAGGGATATGTTCTTTGAACCATCTTTCTAAGATCTCACTTTTCTTTCCATCCAGTGCCCTTGATGCAATGCGATTATAATCTTCTTTTAAATTTTCGCGGTGGGGTTCTGTTCTGTTTTTCAAAAAGATGATCCGCACTTTTTTACTTCCGCGATCATCAGTAAATACCTGGGGTTTAGAATAAGTTCCTGGTTTCATGTCTTTCAGTGCAATCACCATATCTTTATCTACCTGGTCTAAAGTAATAAATGAACTACCATCTCTGCTTGTTACTGCACCTGCACTAAATTTACTTCCATCATCATCGCTGAATTTACTCACAGCCGCACCAAATCCTAAACTACCATCAATCAACTTCAATCTTATAGAATCTAGTTTTGCTTTTGCTTCATTGATTTCTTCATCTGCTACAGGAGGTATTCTTAGAATATGTCGAACTACTGCATCATCTCCAGCGCGACTAACCATCTGGATGATGTGTAAGCCAAATTTAGATTTGATGATGCCAGAAATCTGACCTTCTTTCAAACGAAAAGCTCCAGATAAGAAAGCGGGGTCCCACATTCCTTTATCGTTACGATTCAAATTATACTGACCTCCATTTTCTGCTTTTCCTGGATCTTCTGAATAGAATTTCACTAACTGCTCAAACTTTTTAGCGCCAGACTCAACCTGTTTCTTATAATCGTATAATTGCTTTGAAACATATTCTTCTACATCCTTATTTGCTTTGGGTTGTATAACCAGCGTACTAATCTCCATTTCACTTTCATAAAATGGTAAACTGTCTTTAGGCGTTTTGCTATAAAAGGCTTTTACTTCTGTAGGAGTCATTTTAATATTGTCTACAATCTTGCTGCGCATTTGATCTGCCAGCTTCTGTTCTTTCATAGCGTCTTTAAAATCTTCTTTGATCTGATAAACCGTTTTACCTGCGATCTCTTCCAGCACTTCCTTAGAACCGTATGAAGCGATGTATTTACGGATACGATTCTCCATTTCATTTTCGATCTCATCTTCACTTACAGATAATGAATCTTTTTGTGCCTGAAGAACTAGGGCTTTCTGAATGAGCTGTCCTTCCAGGATTTGACAATCAGAAGGGATAACTACATTATCTTGACCCTGAGCCTGTCTTTTAATATCGGAAAGGGCATTGGTAACATCCGAACTAAGGATGATTTTATCTCCTACCTGAGCAATGATTTTGTCTGCCACAATTCTTTTCGACTGGGCTTGGGCACTCAGAAATCCACTTGCCAATAAAATAACGATTAATACCTGCTTCATAGATTGCAATATCATTTAAAAATAGCAAATCAGGCCGCGGACGGCCTGATTCACAACTGCTTTTAACAAACTTATAAAGTACGCTTTACTTCTTCTTCTTCAAAAGCCTCCACAATATCACCTACACGTAGGTCTGAGAAGTTCTTGATGGTTAATCCGCACTCCGTATTAGAAGCCACATCTTTCACATCATCTTTGAAGCGTTTCAAGCTGCCCAATTCGGCTGCCTGACCTTCACCTCTCGGATACTCCACAATACCATCACGAATGATACGGATCTTAGAGTTACGTGCAATTTTACCTTCCAGTACAAAACATCCGGCAACGGTTGCTTTATCGAATTTGTACACTTCGCGAACTTCCACGTTAGCGGTAATTTTTTCCTGGTACTTAGGTTCCAACATACCTTCCATCGCACTCTTCACTTCGTCGATCGCCTGATAGATAATAGAGTATAGTTTAATTTCAACACCTTCTGTATCAGCTAGTTTATTAGCCTGCATAGAAGGACGAACGTTAAATCCGATCACGATTGCATCGGAAGCTGTTGCGAGCAATACGTCTGATTCAGAGATCTGACCTACTGCTTTATGAACTACTCTTACCGCAATTTCTTCGGTAGATAATTTCTGTAATGAATCGCTCAATGCTTCTACAGAACCGTCCACGTCACCTTTAATGATGATGTTCAATTCTTTAAAGTTACCGAGTGCCAAACGACGACCAATCTCATCTAATGTGATGTGTTTTCTAGCTCTTAATCCTTGCTCACGCATAATCTGAGCACGTTTAGTGGCCACTTCTTTAGCTTCGGCTTCGTCTTCAAATACTTTGAATTTTTCACCAGCCTGAGGTGCACCATTCAATCCTAAGATTACTACCGGAGTTGAAGGAGGAGCTATTTCGATACGTTGGTTACGTTCGTTGAACATGGCTTTCACACGGCCGTAATGCTGTCCAGAAACAATCAAATCACCCTGGCGTAGAGTACCATTTTGAACCAACATAGTTGCTACATAACCGCGGCCCTTATCTAAAGAGGCTTCAATGATAGAACCAGTAGCTTCTCTTTCTGGATTAGCTTTCAGGTCTAAGAGCTCAGACTCTAACAATACTTTTTCAAGTAACAGATCCACATTCAATCCTTGTTTAGCAGATAATTCCTGGTTTTGGAATTTTCCACCCCAGGCTTCTACCAGGATATTCATTTGTGAAAGTTGCTCGTATATTTTTTGCGGATTAGCTCCGTCTTTATCAATTTTATTTACCGCAAAGATCATAGGTACACCCGCTGCTTGCGCGTGGCTGATGGCTTCCTTGGTTTGAGGCATCACTGCATCGTCTGCAGCAACAACTATGATTGCGATATCGGTTACTTTAGCTCCACGGGCACGCATGGCTGTAAAGGCTTCGTGACCCGGAGTATCCAAGAAAGTAATGGCTTTTCCGTTTGGAAGCGTTACTTCATAAGCACCGATGTGCTGGGTGATACCACCTGCTTCACCTGCTACCACATTTGCGTTACGGATATAATCCAATAAAGATGTTTTACCGTGATCGACGTGACCCATGATGGTAACAATTGGAGCACGTTCAACTGCTTCAATATCGTCTTCATCGTCTTCATCATCTTCCATTTCCTCATCATCTTCCAAGCCAATGAATTCTACTTCAAATCCAAATTCGCTTGCAACCAATTCAATTACTTCTGCATCCAAACGTTGGTTAATAGATACCATGATACCTAATCCCATACATTTTCCGATTACATCAGCAAAGCTCACATCCATTAAGTTCGATAATTCACTAACGGTAACAAACTCAGTAACCTGAAGTCTGTTATCTTCAGTCATTTCGCCCATATGCTCAGCAGCTTCATCGCGTTTTGCACGACGGTATTTGGCTTTTAAGCTCTTACCTCTACCACCTGTTCCAGATAATTTGGCCTGAGTTTCGCGTATCTTTTCTTGAATTGCTTTTTGATCAATCTCTTTATTGTCGTCTCTACGTGGAGCTGCGCTACGATCTCTACTTTGATTACCCCCACGATTTCCACCTCCTGCACCACGATTAAATCCACCGCTACCCTGACTACTATTTCCGCCTCTATTATTAGCAGGAACAATGGGACGATTAGGACCTGAAGGACGAGATGGAGCCCCTACGCTAGCAGCGCCAGTACCCTGCTGTTGATTATTTCCAGCACCCGTATTGGTGTTGTCTGGTTTTTTGTCGATCGGAATACGTTTGCGTTTGCGTTTCTCATCCCTTCCCATTGGTTTAGGGCGAGTATCGCTATTAATAGGCAAATCAATTTTGCCTAAAATTTTAGGTCCTTCTAATTTCTCTGCTCTTATGTTTTCAATAAGTGGTCCAGCCTCAGAAACTTGTTCTGGTTCAGGAACCTCCGCTGGAGCAGGGGTTGGTATAACAATCGCTGCTTTCACAGGAGCCTTTTCAACAACTGGTTTTGGAGCTTTAGGCTCTTCCACTTTTGGTGCAGCAGGCTCTGTTTTCTTAGCAGATTTTTTAGGTCTGGTAGAAGAGTCGATCGCAGAAAGATCAATTTTATTCAACACTTTTGGTCCTTCTAATTCAGGAGCATCAATCTTGGTAACAAATTGCTCAGTTACCTCAGGTGTAGGTTGAGGTACTTCTGCAATAATGGGTGTCACTTCAGGCTCAACTGTTTTTTCAATTACAGGAACGGGAACAACCACTTCAACTACTATGGGTTCTGGAGTAACTGGCGCAGCTGGAGCAGGGGTTTCCACCACTTTTGCTGGTTCAATATGTGCAGACTTATCTTCTTTCTTCGTAAAAGAGATATCTTCTTCGTCTTTTTTCTTTCTTGTTTCTGCTTGCGCGCCTTTAGGTATTTCTACCTGATCAGCCTTGTTTTTGGCTTGCTTATCTTGTTGGAACTCTGCTTGTAAAGCATAGTAATGGTCTTCCGTAAGCTTTGCGGTAGGCTTTAGGTCGTCGCGGCTAAATCCTTTCTTCACCAAAAATTCAATCAGGGTATCCTGACCAATATTGAATTCTTTGGCGGCTGCTAACAGTCTTGGTAATTTCAGATCTGACATTCAGTTTTTTTTAGTCAACAAAACAGGGCTAACCCAGTTTTTTATATATCGCTTGTTCTATCTTCCAGAACCTGATATATATCAAGATTCAGACAAAGATAGCTTCTATTAAGCTGCTTATTCTTCTGTATTGAATTCATCTTCCAATACTTTGCGCACTTCCGCAATGGTTTCTTTTTCCAGATCGGTTCTTCTTTCTAACTCTTCAGCAGATAATTTCAGAACACTTCTGGCCGTATCACAACCAATACGTTTGAATTCATCAATGATCCATGTTTCGATCTCGTCGCTGAATTCTTCCAGGTCGATATCAAATTCATCTACCACTTCTTCATCTTCACGGAAGACGTCGATTTCATATCCGGTTAATTCGCAGGCCAATTTGATATTTACCCCACGACGCCCAATAGCCAATGAAACCTGGTCGGCTTTCAAATAAACTTCTGCGTGTTTTTTATCGTTATCCAGTTCGATATAACTAATCTTAGCTGGAGTTAAAGACCTTTGAATCAATAATTGAATATTGGTAGTGAAGTTGATCACATCAATATTTTCATTTTTTAATTCACGCACAATTCCGTGAATACGGCTTCCTTTCATACCCACACAAGCACCCACTGGATCGATACGGTCGTCGTAACTTTCCACTGCCACTTTTGCTCTTTCTCCTGGATCACGTACGATCTTTTTAATTGCGATCAAACCATCAAAAATCTCAGGCACTTCAATTTCAAGTAATTTAGAAAGGAATAGTGGACTGGTTCTTGAAAGGATGATTACCGGATTGTTATTTTTAAGATCTACTCTCGCAACAACGGCACGTATATTCTCCCCTTTTTTGAAATAATCTTGTGGAATTTGTTCAGACTTAGGAAGAATCAATTCATTACTTTCTTCATCTAACAATAGTACTTCTTTTTTCCAAACCTGGTAAACTTCAGCACTGATGATATCACCCACACGAGCACCATATTTTTGAATCAAAACATTCTTTTTCAGATCGCTGATACGGCTCGCTAAAGTTTGTTTAGCAGCAAGAATAGCACGACGTCCAAAATCAAGTATATCTATTTCTTCGTAAAGTTCTTCACCCACTTCAAAGTCGGGTTCAAGTTTAACAGCATCGGTGTAAGCCACTTCTGCCAAGGGATCCAGAACCTCGCCATCATCTACAATCATCCTGCGTCGAATGATTTCTAAATCGCCTTTTTCGGCGTTTACGATTACGTCGAAGTTATCATCGCTTCCAAATTTTTTGCGCAAAAGCGTTTTAAAAACGTCTTCTACCACTTTCATCATCGTTGGACGATCAATGTTTTCTGCGTCTTTGAATTCCTGGAATGCCTCAATGAGGTTGATACTAGCCATAACTTAATTTTTTTTTCGCTCTGCAAATATTCTGCAGCTGATTAAAATTTAATTTGAACCGTTGTTGATTTTATATTAATAAATGGAATTAACACTTGTTGAGTTACCGCTTTCTTTCCCTTTCCTTCAGTTGTTTGAATTAAGATGTCTTCAGCGGTTACTGCCATTAATGTGCCAATTTTTAGGGAACCATCCGTAAATACGATTTCTAAATCCCTTCCTACATTTCTAAAATATTGACGGTTTAGAAGCAAGGGCTCTTCAATACCCGGAGAAGATATTTCCAATGAAAAATCGCCTTCGGGATACCAAGCTTTCTCTTCAATCAATTTATTTAATCCACGATTGAATTTCACGCATTTCTCAATAGATATTCCTTCATCGCCATCAAAAAATATTTTGATATTATTGGTAGGCTTTATGCGTACGCTAACTAAAAAGTAAGAAGGCTCATCAGCTAATAACTGATTGATCAGCGCTTCAATTTGTTGTATTCTTTCTTCCATCTATAAATTTTTCGCAGTTTTGCCACGAATCCCTCCAAATGGTATATTCTTCGGGTATGTAAAAAGGAGAAGGGAACGGTAGCCGTTCCCTTCTGTTGATTATTTCCAATGCAAATGTAATGTAAATGACCGAATACTTCCAAATCTGCTTTTCGCCGCATATCATTCTGCATTGCCTTTAAATGAGTTTCTTACCGATTTTCACCTCTTTAACATCATTCAGTGTCTGGGATGATTATATTTGCTTTCTATGATCAAGTTGATTTTTTACGGCCTGGTGGTATACCTTATCTATAAGCTGATATTTGAATTGGTGATCCCAGTTGGCAAAGCCAGTTCTCAAATGAGAGAGAAAATGCAGCAAATGCAAGACAAGCAAAACTTTCAGCAGCAACAATCGAAACCCGCTGCCGAACCACAGAAAGCCTCAGCAGCTAAGACTGATAAGGATTATATTGAATTCGAAGAGGTTAAATCTTAGTAGTCTGATTACTATAAACCTAATTCAGGTACCGTTTGCGGCCATTGAAGGTGCACAGTTTGTAAGCCTAAAGCCTGGGCTGTTTCTATATTATTAATGGTATCGTCTATAAATAGGGTTTCAGATGGCACCAGATGATTCTCCTCTAATATGTGTAAAAAAGGAGCTGGATCTGGTTTTCGCATCCCCAAATTTTGAGAATAGTAGGCTTTTTCAAAAAAAGCATCAAAATCTGCTTTGCCCGTTAGTTGCTGATAAGAATTAATAAAAGCGTCGTGATGGATCCGATTGGTATTGGAAAATAGAAAAATCCGGTATTTGGTTTTGATCTGGTCTAGATATTGTAGGGTAGGCATTCTAAAATCCAGTAACAGTGCATTCCAGGCCTTTTTAATGGCTTCATCACTTAGATCAGTACCTGTACCCTTTCTAAAAGCCTCATAAAATGCTTCATCACTAATTTTGCCAGTCTCTAACTGAACAAACAAATCATTTGAATGATGCTGTGTAAACATGGCTGAAAACTGATTTACCCCCATGTCAATGAATGCCTTTTCCGTTATCGAAAAATCGATATTCAACAAAACACCCCCCAAATCGAAAATGATATTTTTTACGCCCTCCATGTAAGTACTGATTTAAATTGGTATGAAAATACAATTGAATAGTTAATTATTTAAAACCAATACATTGATAGCAACCCCATCTTGCATCCTTTCTTCATTCATAATACAGTAAGGTAAAATGGCAGTAATAAAAGCCTTACCTGCCAATCTTTGCGGAGTGCTTAATATAATGGTTTTCCCATTTGCCATACAGCGTTGTATGAGTTGCAACAAATTCTCAAAGCTATTGGGATCATAATTTACATCACTCATTAATAAAACATCCCATTCTAGCTCATCGGGCAGATGGCACCAGTCAATAACCCCGGCTTCCATATTATGGATGGCATTCAACGCAATATTTTCTTTTATAAATGCCACTGCGTTTATATTATTATCACTGCAAAAAACAGAACTGGCAAAATAGGAGGCGTATAAGGAAGGCAAACCAAGCCCAGCAGCCAATTCCAGCACTTTTTTCTGCGTTACCCAAAGGGGATAATCCTGAATAAATTCGGCAAGTATAGTTGCCGAGGGCCAAAGTTTTGCCCAAAATGGAAAGTCGTTTTTTTCTTCCTTGCTTTCATGGGCTATTTGTAAGGCAGATTGATCGGGGATCCACAAAGAGATTTCCTGATCAATAAACGGAATGATTTCTTTTTGCTTTTTCAAGCTGATAGGTTTTACAGAACTGCAAAGTTAAGGGTAGCGGATAAAACTGTAGTTTCGCAAAAAATGTAATCATGAGCGAAGAAAAATTAACACAGGGTAAAATTCATACTGCCAAAGGCGTAATGACTTTTGAACTATACGATGATGCGGCTCCAATTGCCGTAGCGAATTTTAAAAAATTGATCAGACAGGGCTTTTATAACGGACTTACTTTTCACCGTGTGATCCCCAATTTTATGGTTCAGGCTGGTTGCCCAGATGGAACAGGTGCTGGTGGCCCAGGCTATTCTATTCAATGCGAAACTAGTGGTGAAAAGCAAACGCATGACCGTGGTGTTTTATCTATGGCTCATCGTGGACGCAACACCGGTGGATCACAATTCTTTATTTGTCATAACAGAGCTGGTACACGCCATCTAGATGGGGTGCATACCTGCTTTGGTAAAGTAATCGATGGTGTGGAGATCATCGATGAAATTAAAGGGGGTGATGTGATGACTAAAGTTGAACTGTTATAACCCTTACAATTTTTTTATAGGGGGCAGATCAAATGCGATGGCTTCGTGTTCAAAATGACCTTTATGCGAACCATCACAAAATGGTTTATTCTTACTTAGTCCACAACGACAAAGACTTACAACTTCCCTTCCGGCTAAGTTGTAAGTTTTTCCGTCTTTATCTACTATTTCAAAATCTCCTTCTATCTTAAGCGATCCATTGTCCTTGACAGTTATTTTAGTTGGCATGTAATTGTTTCGTGCAAGATATTGGTTTATTTCCCATACACAAATTTCTCCATTCCTTCCATCGACATAATTGCGTCTGATGCTGAACAGGGATTCTGTTCTTTGCCTAAAAAATGTTGCACCACTTTTGCAATCATGTGCTGCTGAATATGGGGTTCTTTCGCAAAACTAATTTGTTCTTTCTGGCCTTCTATTTCTACCTCAATGGTATTACCAAAAACAGGAAAACTTATTTTTCCTTTAGAGCCAATCACTTCAAAAAGATCGTCTTCTAAATTTGCAGGAACAGTAAAACACCATACCCCATTAAAAATTATATTGTTCTGGAGCAACATGCTGCCAGTTACAATATCTTCTGCCTGATACAAGGCAGCCTGATTGGTAGCGATACCACAAGAGGATTGTGCTTTCCCAAAAAAATAATGAACAAGATCTAATTGATGCGGTGCAAGATCAAAAAATATTCCGCCACCCGATATGCTGGGGTCTACTCGCCAGTTTTCTGAAGTTTTTGCAATCATCACAGACTGATCTGGTTGTAGCATTTTTATGTTTACTAATCTAATATCACCAATGGCTTTTTCGTTAAGCAAACTTCTTACTTTTAAAAACATCGGCAATGCTCTTCTATAATGTGCTATCGATAATTTTACACCTGCTTGTTCTGAAAAATCTTTCATTCTATAACATGACGCGAGATCTAATGCCATTGGCTTTTCTACATATACCGGCTTGCCTGCTTGCATGGCAGCAATGGCATATGCCTCATGGTATTTGGGTGGAGTAGCAATATAAATGGCAGAAATGTCCGGGTCGTTAATCAGATCATCTGCTCGAGAATACCATTTTGGTACCTGGTGTCTTTTGGCATAATCCCTTGCTTTATCGGCATCCCTGCGCATTACAGCTACTAAGGAAGAATTGGGAACTTTATTAAAGGCGGGTCCGCTTTTAAATTCTGTAACATTGCCACATCCAATGATACCCCAGTTTACCTTGCCAGTTTCCGATTCTATTTTAGTATTACTCATAAAACAACTTTCTCTTTCAAACTTACATCCAATTCATAGAATAATCAATGTTGTTATTTTCGAAGTTCGAAAAAATCATTAATACGTATCTTAGGTCTTTCCAAAATTTACCTCATGAGAAGATTTCTTTTTTTAACCATTTTTGTTATTGCCATTTTCACATTGAATGCACAGCTAAGAACCACAAATTTTATGGAAGACGGCGCTGCTGTTCCACGCGATCATCAGCTAGATTTTTCTAAGATTAAAGTGGCACTCTCATTTGATGCACCCAGTGGTACTGTTTTTGGAAAAGTTGTGTATCAGTTTAGTTGCCTCAGACCAACAGTTTCCTCCTTTTTTTTGGATGGAATAAAAATGCAAGTAAAAGAAGTAACACTGAATGGGCAACCTGTTAAATATAAATTAGATAGTGTAAGCATTTCTGTTTTGCCAAATGAACCATTGGTTTGGAATATACCTTATGAGATGACCGTTAGCTATGAGGCAAAACCTAGAGTAGGTCTGTATTTTATTGGATGGAACGATAAAAATAATTTGAGCAGAAAACAAATTTGGAGTCAGGGCGAACAAATTGATAATAGAAACTGGATTCCAATGTATGATGAGCGAAACGATAAATTGCTCACTGAAATGAGTGTTCGATTTGATAAAGAATATAAAGTTTTATCAAATGGAAAATTAGTAGATAAACAAGAAAATGCAGATGGAACAACTACCTGGAATTATGTGATGAGTCATCCTCAGTCGCCCTATTTAATCATGTTGGGTATTGGCAAATACGATATTAAGGAAACGCATTCTGCTTCCGGTGTACCTATGCATTTATATTATTATCCTGAATGGAAAGAAAGGGTGGAACCAGTTTATCAATATAGTGAGGCGATGGTTGATTTTTTTGAAAAAGAAATTGGGGTGAAATATCCCTGGGAATCTTATTCTCAAATTCCGGTACAAGACTATATGTTCGGGGCTATGGAAAACACTACTGCTACTATTTACGGAGATTTTTATGCGGTTGATAGCAAGGGATTACTCGATAGAAATTATATAGGCGTAAATGCACATGAGTTAGCTCATCAATGGTTTGGAGATTGTGTAACTGCGCTAAGTGATGCGCATCAATGGCTTCAGGAAAGTTTTGCAACTTATTATAATCAGATGTTTGAAAGAGAAGTATTTGGTGAAGACTATTTTAACTGGTCTCGCAGGGGTGCACAAAATGCTTCTGTTGATGAATCATTGAAAAATAAATTTGCGGTAGCACACAGTGAGGGTGGTGGAACCAGGGTATATGGTAAAGGGGCATTTGTGTTGAATATGCTGAAGCAAGTGGTTGGTGGGAGAGAAGTTTACAATAAAGCGGTAAAACATTATTTAGAAAAACATGCGTATCAGAATGTAGATACCCACGATTTATTAATTGCTTTTGAAGAAACAACAGGCATGCAGTTAGATTGGTTTTGGACCGAATGGTTGAACAGAGGCGGAGAACCCAATTATCATATTAACTATACGGAAACGGGTAATACCACAACCATTATTGTAAAACAAATACAAGCATTAACGGATGTTACTGGGTATAAGAACGGACTCTATAAAATGCCTATCTGGATTGAAGTATTTTATAAAGATGGAACTAGTTTTAAAAAGCAGTATTCTATTCAGGAACAAACTGACATAATTACGATACAAAATGCTAATTCAAAAAAGGTGGATTATATACTTTTCGATCCGGGGAATGAGGTCTTAAAATCTATTGCATTTGAGAAACCTTTTGAAATGCTGGAGGCGCAGTCTATTCATTCTGCAAATTTTTTGGATCGATATGATGCTATTGTAGCAATGCGCGGAATGGAAATTGAAAAAAAGAGACTGGTATTACAAAAGGCATTTCAAAACGACAAATTCTTTGCAATTCGATCAGAAGCGATTGCTCAATTAGCGAATGATGTGCAAAGTGTACAACTTATGAAAGCCGCATTAGTAGACAAAGACCCAGTTATACGTAAAGCCGTTTTGAGAAATGTGAATCCCGTTGCTGCAGGTTTAGTTCCTGAATTTGAAAAATTACTAACCGATTCTTCTTATGAAATAGTGGAAGTAGCTCTTCAAAAATTATCGGCATTGAATGAAACCAAAACGGCCAACTATTTAAGTGTAACCAAAAATGTTGAGGGTAACCTGGGTAAACAAGTAAAAGTGCGTTGGCTTGAAATTGCTTATATGTATACAGGTAAAAAGCAATTTGCAGATGAGTTAATCAAACTAAGCAGCAACTCTTATGAATTTAGAACAAGGGGCAATGTATTTTCAGCACTTAAGAGAATGAATTATTTCAGCGATACCCTTACAGAGAATTTGATTGATGGGGTTTTGAGTGCTAATGTTAGACTAAGCGGTCCGGCAAATGATTTGCTCAAGTATTTCTACGCACAAAATCAAAATAGAAAATCGATCAGTACTTATATTGCTTCCCAACAGTGGTTTCCCTGGCAAAAGGCCATTCTAAATGCGAGTGGATATTAATTGGAATTTAAGTGAAAAAAAGCTGACCTAACCCTAAACAACTTTTCAATTTTGTTTGGGGTTAGGTCAGACAATTGCTTGAAAAAAACTAAATCCTATTTAATGGTGCATTGTGCCAGCGCTATTTCTTCCATGAGGTCGTTATAGCCAACTACTAGTCCTTGTACTTTTACTTTTAATCCAACTTTTAAGTCCTTCATCTTGCCTGCTTCAGTTGAGTCTATATTACAGGCTATGTTATTAAGTGAAACAGTAACACCAGAAATGTTAGTAATATCTCCTTCTATCAGCACAGCCTGATTAATATACTGTTTGTTTGCCTCAACTGCGTTGTCTTTAAAAGCTTTTGAAAAAGCATCGGCAGTCATTTCAAATTTTGCCTTTTCGGTTGATGGATTTCGATGTTTCACCGATGAAGTCATAGCCATGCCTAGATCAACTACCATTTGAGTGGCTTTTTCTTTGTTGAAAGCAACCCAAATCACCACCACCACTATGATTGCGAGGATTGAGTAAATAATTTTCTTTTTCATTTTTTCTATTGATACTTTGATTAATCCGTAATAAATGTAAAATTGACAATAACAAAATCCTGAAAGAATGACATAAGACACAAAATTTCCTGATAAAAGTCATGAAAATTAGTGTCTATTATCATTTAAATGTCAATAATACACTAATAATTTTGAGTTCGAAATTTAGATCCCACCTAAATTATTATTGGAGCAAAATGAAAAACCTATTCACTACTCCTACAGATCATTAAATTAAAATTAAGTGTATGAAAAAAACGGTTTACAACCAAAAGGGACTCTTGTGTCTTGTCGGCATGGTTATCATCTCACTGTTATTGGTGCAGTGTAAGAAAGACGGGACTAATGCAAGTACAGTATCAAGATCATTAGTGAATCAACCAGATTCTACCATTTTTTCACCTTATTATGATACTACTATTGTTGCATTTGCTGATACAAAACCAGGAATTAATGATATAATCATATCAAAAAGTGTGAGAAGTATTATTAAGAATAATTGTGTTTCTGCAGGATGTCATGGTGCAGGAGGAGTAAAACCCACACTTGATACATATGAAAGTGTAAAGAGTATGGTAGTTGCTGGAAATCCAGAAGCTAGTCAACTATTTCAATTGGTTACTACTAGTGATCTGAATAAGGCCATGCCCCCAGTTAACTATGGTGTTGATTTAACAGTTACAGAAAAATCTATCATTTATAATTGGATCAAAAACGGTGCAAAAGATTATCCAACTTTAGTTGATTTTCGTCCAGCTGCAATTGCGCTGATTGGTATCGGTTGTTCTTCAGGAAACTGTCATAACGAAGCAACTGCAACAGGTGGTTGGGCAAGAAAAGGCTTATTGGGTGCTTTAACTACAGCAGATTCTGCTACATTCTTATTCCAGAATCAAACTACAGGAGCAATTTCTACTTATCCTCAATTAAAAGAACCCAAATTGAGTTCTGTTTGGGCTGCTTATAAAGACAGTGTTCGTAAATTTTACTCAGATACATTGGCGAACGCAACATTTAGGCCATATAAGACTTTTGCTACTCCGGTTTCTTCCATGAGTACACGAGGACCTTTAAATACCTATGATGATATCTTATTTGATATACTGGTACCCAAATCAGTTCGATCAAATAGTTCTGTTGTTTTTGTTGATGGAACTGGTAAGAGTTATTATGCAAAGGGTGATAATATCAATGCTTCGAGCTCTATGTTATCAAGAGTTGATACAACTATTCTATTAGCAAATCCACGCTTAAAAGTTTGGGCAACAAAAAATCAGGGCGATATGGCTTACAGTGATGGCGGATTAAGACCATCCGATATTGCTATCATCAAAGCCTGGTATTTCAGTGATCCCAATATTCCCGAGGTATGGAAATATGGTACTGATGGTGCAGGCATTTTCAAATACACATATTCAGGAAAAATCATTGTAAAATAATACTAACCAGAAAAAACATTTTATGAATAAATTATTAGTATATCTGGGAGTGATTGGCGGATTACTGCTATTCTTCTCTTGTTACAATAACAATAAGGATATTACCAAACCAACAGCAGACGGACTAGCTAACATTTCTTTCCGTGATGATATTGTGCCCATAGTAACATCAGGTGCATGTGGATGCCATATTAACGGTAAAACAGCAAACGCAGTTCCCTTTGCCATCAAAGACACGATCTATTACGGGGCTATTCAATCTAGATCAACCGTTTTTGATAAAATGGCGAAAGGTGCAGATCATCCTGGAGAAGGAGGTATTTTCTTTACTCCTGCTCAAGCAGAAATTATCAAAACCTGGGTAGCGCAAGGAGCAAAAGATAATTATGTTCCACCTGCAATTACCGGACCAGTTACTTATACCATCAATATCGTTCCTATTTACAAACAGGTTTGTAAGGGAAGTGCTTGTCATGGTGGAGTAGGACCCAATTTAGACTATGCAAAAATGGTATCGGATAAGGATCAATTATCACAGATGATGAGTAGTTCTGGCGCGAATGGCCATAAAGGAGGTACACTTAGTTTAGATGCTACTACTACATCCACATTTTTGGCTTGGATTGCACAAGGACAAATACTTTAATAAAATATTATTACCCACAAATCTTAAAAACATTGTATGAAAAAACGCATATTATTCGCATTTTTCTTTATCCTGGTTGTTAACTTGATCAATGCACAAACCTATAAAACCAGAGATGCCAATATCTACTTCAATCCTAACAAAGATCTGAGTCATAAAGATTATGCTTCTCAAAGCAAAGAAGGAACAGCCGTTTTAAAAGTAGAAACCAGCGAAGTAGCCTTATTGGTTCCGATGAAAACTTTCCATTTTAATAATGCATTGTTGGAAGAACATTTCAACGAGAATTATCTACACACTAATAAATTTCCCAATGCAACATTTAAAGGAAAATTAGTTGGATTTAATAAAGATCAAATAACCAAAGATGGTGTTTACAATATGTCATCTGAAGGTCAGGTTACACTGCATGGTGTTACAAAAGATTTTAAAGCTCCTGTTAAAATGACGGTAAAAGGTAAAGCAGTAACATTTGATTGTTCTTTTAAAATCAAGGCAGAGGATTTTGCTATTGACATTCCAGGTTTGGTTAAACCAAAATTGGCCGACTTAACTCCAATCGATGCTGCTATTGTATTTCAATTAAACTAATTGAGTCAGGATAAAAACAATTACATGAAAAAATCATTATTATATTTTATGCTTGCATTTTGCTTCTTCTTAAAAGCAAATGCTCAAGACGACTTATTGGGAGATCTGGTTAAAGAAGACTCTTCAAAAGTTAAGCACAATATTGCAACTGCCACTTTTAAATCAACACGAATCATTAATTTTCAAAGTGTTGAAATGACAGGAAAAGGAAACCTCCAATTCATGATTAGTCACCGTTTCGGATATCTATGGAAAGAAGGAAAAGGTTTGACAAATGTGGCTCAGTTATTCGGTTTGAATTCTGGATTTGCAAATACTTATATGTCATTCGACTATTCATTTACTGATTGGATGAACACAGGTTTTGCTGCAACAGGAAACGCGCAATTTGAAACCTGGTCTAAATTCAAATTATTGAAACAACAAACTGGCAAGAAAAATATTCCGATCACTGTTTCTTGGCTTTCTTTAATACATTGGGATGCATCTGAAGGCCCAAGCCCTGATGATCTTGCCTGGAATAGAATGTCATATTTACATCAGATCTTGGTTGCAAGAAAATTCAGTGAAAGTTTTTCATTGCAATTGATGCCTTCCTACATCCATTATAACTATACTCCTTATGGTATCAACAATACTAATAATATTTTCTCTCTGGGTATTGGAGGTAGAATGAAACTATCTAATAAAACTGCTATCACTTTTGAATATACCCGACAGTTAAATGGATATAAGGATTTGTTAGACGAATCTGCTTCTGCAGTGAATTATGTGCCAGATGTAT
This sequence comes from Bacteroidota bacterium, assembly GCA_025363385.1. Lineage (GTDB taxonomy): Bacteria > Bacteroidota > Bacteroidia > Chitinophagales > Chitinophagaceae > Sediminibacterium. The sequence continues at coordinate 16,567 of JANYEA010000030.1, forward strand.
TATCGCTAGGATATGATTGGGATACGGGTGGACACATTTTTCAGTTCTTTATTTCTAGTGCGTCATCTGCATCGAATATAGCACAGCTGAGTACTAATTTGAATCAAATGAAACTAGGAAATTTCTCATTGGGATTCAATCTGAACAGAAGCTACGGTATCAAAAAAGTAGTTCAAACACATTAATTTCATTGTGTTTTATATTTAAGGACGGCCCCCGACTATTCGGGGGCTTTTTTTGTAGGAAAAACCTCAATAGTTACATCATTTCTCTATTCTACCGAATTTGTTGAAATTATGAATGAAATAGTCCTAAGTTTAAATGTTCAAACATTTATTCAATGTTTACGGGTGTTTCAGCACTTTTACTTCTTTTTTTTGTATACAAGATGTTGTATAAATATGACTTATGTCATAAAACTGTCTGATAACAGTCATTTTAGTTTGGTTCTTAAAGTTTGAACATTTGTTTGTCTTTAAATATTAACACTAAACAGACATATATGAAAACCACTTTTGTTCTCTCTTTCTTCATTGTAGTGACTGTATTTTTTGTGTATTGCACAAAAACTGCTCAGATTGTTGCTCCTGCAACTTCTTCAAGTACCAATGAATTGCTTTCTTACAAAACTTCCGTAGCGCCAACCATTGATGGTACAGTAGATGCTATCTGGGATAATGCTACTAAATTGGAAGTAACTCCTACTGTTCCGGATCCAGGAAATGGTTTATTTGCTGGATATCAGGGTACTCAATATCCTGCTACTATTCGCTCTATGTATGATGGAACAAGTATTTATTTCTTAGCAGAATGGAAAGATCCTAGTAATTATCAAGTACAACCTTGGTATTTTAATGCAACAACTAGTCGTTGGGCTCAAAGAGGTAATGCTAGAACTTATGATGTAAATGGTAATTTAATTAAAGAAGGCATGGGCCAAGACCAACTTGCCATGTTATGGAACATAGATGGTTCTACTCCGAAGTTTGTAACACAAACTTGTTATGCTAGCTGTCACTTATTTACTCCTTACAGAAATTTTTCTGGAGTAATGGTTCCTAACAAATCTGGCAACCACTATACAAATGGTGCCAACGAAAAAATTGATATGTGGTGGTGTCATTTAAATAAAGATCTTGTAACCGGACAGTTTGATGACCAATACCAAGACTGGGCTGGTGGACCATCTGTTACTGATACAGTTGGTGGATCTGGAAACGGACGTCATGCTGATGACCTTACTCCTCCATCTCCTTTTACAACTTCATATATTAATGCGAATACCAACGTAAGTAATGGAGCTTTCAATAATACACAGAGTTTGAAATTGGATGGTACAGGTGCTGCAGTAAACGTTCCGAAATGGGTTGTTCCAGATGCAGTGGGTGCTAAATATTATTTAGCTACAGATACATTAGCTGGTGGAGCTGCTAAAAAAATTACTGGAGTTAGTAGTACAGGTGTATTAACTTATGCAGGTGGTACTATTGATCCAACTGGTAAAACAGAATATGCAGATGATGCTACAACGGGTGTTGCTGTTGGTACAAAATGTATTCCTTCATTTATATCTGCTCCTTTAACAATGGGTCGTGCTGATATTTCTGCTCAGGCAACTTATACTGGATCTGGTTGGATCTTAGAATATAAGCGTTTATTAAAAACTCCTGATGTGTTGAAACAAGATATTGATTTTAGCAGTTTGGATGATCAACCTTTTGGAATGGCAATATTCAATTCAGCGAACTATCAACACGGTATTCAACCAAACTTGTTGTTGAAATTTCAAAAATAAGTAACCCTCTGTTTTACTAAAAACAATTATCATGTTAAAGAAAAAAACAGCGCTTCTAACTGTCGGGGTTTCTTCTATGCTGCTCATTTTTTCAGGATGTTATAAAACTACCACCCTGGTTATTAACCCGGGAGAAAGTATCACTACTGAAATGAGTTATGCAAATGATATTAATCCGATTTTTCAGAAAAGTTGCGCACTAGCGGGTTGCCATGTTTCTGGCGGGAAAGTTCCCGACCTTACAAAAGACAACTCATTTAAATCATTGACAGTCGGTGGTTATATTAAAGCTTCAGATCCGGATAACAGTGATCTATATCAATGGTTAAGTGGAAAGAAATCTCCAGTAATGCCATTAGGAGCAGGTCCAGATCAGGCTATCAACGGTAAGGTTTATGCTTGGATTAAACAAGGTGCAAAAAACAATTAAATAAAATACAATGAAAAAATATATCATTCATTTCCCTTCTTTCCAGCTTAGACTACTGTTGCTTTTTTTGGTAGCTACTGTAATCACTGGAGTAGAATTGAAAGCACAGGATGCAACTGCTGAGCCAGTGGTGAAAAAGAGATCCTATGTAAAAAATACTTTTGAAGGAAACTTTCTGATCGATAATCAAACTGTGATGGTGCCTATTAAAGGAACTTTCGAATTCGATATCAATCACCGTTTTGCTACGATCGATCATCAATTCACCGACTTATTTGGTTTGTTCGGTGGCGCAAATATGCGTTTAGGATTTAGTTATACTCCTATCAAAGATCTGCAAATTGGATTTGGAGCCAATAATTACAATATGATTGTAGATGGAAGTTTAAAGTATGCCGTTGTTAAGCAAACAAAAAACAATGGTATTCCAGTATCAGTTACTGTTTTTGGTTTGGCTGCAATGGATACAAGGGCTAAAAGCGATGCGTTACCAATTGTTACAACTAGCGATCGTTTCTCTTTCTTTAATCAGTTTATAGTTGCACGTAAATTCTCTGAAGTTTTTTCTGCGCAGGCATCTTTTAATTATGCGCATTTTAATAGTGTACCAGGATATTTTGATGCAAACCAAATCGTACAAACGGCTACACTGAATGATCATTATTCTGTATCATTAAGTGGCCGTGTAAAAATTTCTCCAAAGACTTCTATCATTGCAAATTATGAGCAGCCATTATCTCAGCATCCTTTGAATAATGTGTATCCTAATATCAGTTTTGGATTAGATATGAAATCCAGTGGTCACGATTTCCAGGTATTTTTTGGAAACTATGGAAATACGATACCACAATACAATTCAGTATTTAGTGAGAACGACTTTACAAAAGGACAGTATGTAATTGGATTTAATATATCTAGACTTTGGAATTTCTAGATGAATATTTTAGAAAAATCAGTACCTTATAGCAAATAAAATAGAACACAAATGAAACATGTAATCACCCTTTCTCTCTTGGCAGTATTTGTAATAGCTGCGAGTTTTACTTTCATGCCAAATAAACCTTGGCCAGTTCCCGACAAAGAAGCAAAAAAGGCTAACCCCGTTAAAAATGATGCGGCATCAGTAGCTGCAGGAAAAGCATTATGGAGTACACATTGCTCTTCATGTCATGGCAAAGCAGGATTAGGCGATGGTAGTAAAGCTGCTCAATTAAAAACGCAGCCAGAGGACATGTCTAAACCATTGGTTCAAACTCAATCGGATGGTGCTTTGTTTTATAAAGTATCAGAGGGTAGAGATGACATGCCATCTTTCAAAAAGAAAATTCCTGATGCAGAAGATATCTGGAGCTTGGTAAACTATATGCGCACTTTGAAAAAATAGTGTAAGTAAAAATTAAAAGGCAGTTTCGATACTGCCTTTTAATTTCCTTTATTCCTTCACATTTCTTAAGTACAGATCATGCAAGAGCAAGAAACTATTTCGAAAGAACAAAATACCAGAAGGTCAGTTCTAATGGGAATCGGCATCTTGTCGATCTTTAGTTTTCTTACCATGGGTTTCTTTTCGAAGAAAAAAAATATAATCGCCTGCGCTCCACCTGCAGACGAAAAAAAGACCATGAAATTTTTAACCCAGGATGGTCAGCTCGTAGAAGTTGATATTTCTAAAATCAATTCCTTGAAAGAGAAAGCTTCCAACAAGGAAATGCAACAATGGGTAAAAAGGTAAATCACATTTAAATAGTTTCCATGAAAACCAACGATACCTCCAGAAGGGAATTTATTTCAGCTACTTTGTTGGCTGGATTAGCTGTTACTGGTTGTTCTACAGGGAAAAATCCTTTTGAACCAGATGCAGCAACAATAGAAACAGTAAAGCCATCTGGCGAAATGATCAAGCTGCTTTCTGTTGACGGAGAAGTGATAGAAGTTGATAAGGCTTTCTTAAAGCCGGTTCCATCATTGCCACAGGTTTCAAATGAATTGGCAAGACAAGGAATTCCAGGTAAGAAATTTGTTATGGTGATTGACTTATCCAGATGTAAAAGTTTGAAGAAATGTCAATCAGCCTGTAATCATATGCATAATATACATCCAGGTCAAAACTGGATCAAAGTATACCCACAACAAGAAGCAGATCATACTGCCCCTTATTGGCAACCAACCACCTGTATGCATTGTGATGAACCACCATGCGTAAAAGTTTGCCCGGTGGATGCCACATTTAAAAGACAGGATGGTATTGTACTAATCGATAGCGATCGTTGTATTGGTTGTAGATTTTGTATGGCTGCTTGTCCGTATTCTACCCGCGTATTTAACTGGGAAGAACTTAATCTGCCTAAAGAAATTGCTAACCAACCGTATTCATGTGAAACTAGTGTTCCACAGAAAAAAGGAACTGTGGGTAAATGCGATTTCTGTCCAGACATGGCTCGGAAAGGTGAATTGCCACATTGTGTTTCTGCTTGCCCGAATGGTGTATTTATGTTTGGCGATATGATAGAAGACTCTGTTACCAATGGTTCTGAAACATTCCGTTTCAGCGATCTGGTAAGAGATAAAGCAGGTTATCGATTAATGGAAGATCTGGGTACTAAACCAAGTGTGTATTATTTACCACCAGTAAACAGAAACTTTCCTTTTGAGAACAAAGAAGAGAAAGAGGAAACAAAAAAAAGTTAACCCTAAATCATAGATCGTGGAAAGTTTAGCAAAACAACAAATAATTGAAGACCTGCTGCCACAAAAATTTGGTAAAGCAGGGAAGATTTGGGTAGGTATATTATTAGCATTCTGTACACTTGGATTAGTTGCTTACATTTTGCAATTAAAAAACGGATTGGTAGTAACAGCCATGCGCGATTATGTGTCATGGGGTATTTATATTTCGAACTTTGTATTCTTTGTGGCCATTAGTTTGGTGGGATCATTGATTACGGCAGTTTTGAGATTAACACAGGCAAAATGGAGTACACCGCTTACCAGGATTGCAGAAATTATTGCGGTATCTGCCATCACTTTTGCATCAATTATTATTATAGTTGACATGGGTAGGCCTGAAAGATTTTATAATTTATTCTTACATGGTCGTTTACAATCTCCGATTGTCTGGGATGTAATTGTAATTACTACTTATTTCTTTGTTAGTTTATTATTACTGTATTTTCCATTATTGCCAGATATGGCCATTATGATGAAGCACAAAGATGTTACTGGCATGCCATGGTTGAATAAGATGTATTCTTTCCTGGGATCTTTCTGGAAAAATACGGCGGCCCAAATTCATATCAGTGAAAAAGCAATCAATATATTATCGATCACTATTATCCCTGTTGCCTTTGCCATTCACACGGTTACTTCATGGCTTTTTGCAACTACCTATCGACCAGGATGGGACAGTACAAACTTCGGAGCCTATTTTATTTCTGGCGCCTTCTTAGTAGGAGCTGGCGCTGTTGTTGTGGCGATGTATGTTTTTAGAAGATCTTATAAGCTTGAAAATTATATTAAGGATGAGCATTTTGATAAAATGGGCAAAGTACTGGTATTGTTAGCTTTATTGTATTTATACTTTAATGTAAACGAATTTTTAGTGCCTGCTTTTAAGATGAAAAAATCTGAAGAAGAACATTTGATGGGATTGTTTACAGGGGAATTTGCCATTGTGTTTTGGTTTGCCATTTCTACAGCCATGTTGATTCCCATTCTTATTCTGATCACTAAAAAAGGAAGAAAACCATTTCCTGCATTTATAGCTGGATTATTAGTTGTGATAGGGTCTTGGTTTAAAAGATATTTAATTGTTACACCCACTTTATTGCATCCTTTTTTACCTATGACAGATGTGCCAGAAGGGTATAAGCATTATTTTCCAACCTGGCAGGAGTGGTCAATTGCATTAGGGTCTTTAGCAGGTGCTTTATTAATCATTACCATTTTCGCAAGAATATTCCCAATTATTCCCATTCAGGAAACCATCACCGAAATCGAAGAACATGAACAAGCATAGCAAAATATTTTTTTCCGCTATACTATTACAGTTATTAGCGATTACTGCATTTTCGCAGGCTGAAAAAAATGATCTTTCTTTAAGTATCAGTTATTTTAATAATAATAACCATACACAATATTTAGTGGCACATGCTAAATCTAAGATCGATGGCAAGTTTCAGATGATTCCTAATATCAATCTTAGCTTTTATATTGCTACGGAAGATGCTGCTAATTTATTAGGAAAAGCGGTAACTAATGAAAAAGGAGATGCCTTATTATTTATTCCACCAACTGCAAAAGACGAGTGGAAAAAATCAGCAAAAGTTAGTTTTATCATCGTATCTCAAAAGACCAAAGGATTTGACGAAGCAAAGGGAAATGTAGAAATTACAAAAGCAAAAATTCAAATTGATACGGCAGCCGATCGAAAAATTACAGCTACTTTACTAGAATTAAAAGATACTGTATGGACTCCTGTTAAGGCCATTGATGTAAAGTTTGCTATAAAAAGAATGGACGCTGATTTGAATGTAGCTGAAACGCCAACTTATGCCACTGACTCATTAGGTGTTGCCAGCGCAGATTTTAAAAGAGATAGTTTGCCAGGCGATTCAAAAGGAAATCTAACACTGATTGCTAAAGTAGAGGATAACGATGTTTATGGAAATCTTTCTTCGGAGAAGATTGTTCCATGGGGTAAATCAATAAAATATTTTACTGAATACGATAAGAGAACTTTATTTGCCAGAAGGGGTAAGTCGCCACTCTGGTTAGAATTATTGGCTTATTCAATTGTAGTAGCAGTTTGGGGAGTTTTAATATACTTATTCGGGCAAATCAAAAAGCTGAAACAGCTTGGAATTCATTAGCCATTAAAATAAATATTTGCATTTGAATCGGGTGAACATTAGGTCGCCCGTTTTTTATGCCTAAACGTTCATGTAAAAATTTAAATCTTTTCAATTTCTTGCATTAAATTCAGGGATATCTAAAACTCTGTTATGCGGAAAATCCTATCTGTTATTTTCATTTTATTTTATTTCCAATTTATGGTGGAAGCGCAAGTTGTTCCATCTCCAAAATCGCATTTTGGTTTTTCCATTGGCGACAATTACCAACTAGCCACTTTTACTCAAACAGAATCTTATTTAAAAAAAGTTGCTACTGTTTCTAAAAAAGTAAAATTGGTTTCCATTGGTAAAACAGAAGAGGGCAGAGAGCAATACATGGTAATCGTATCCGATCCATCTAACCTTGCAAAGCTTGATAAATATAAATCGATCTCACAGAGAATGGCCAGGGCCGAAGGCCTTTCAGATGCTGATGCTAAAGTTTTAGCATCAGAAGGGAAAGCTGTTGTATGGATCGATGGTGGTTTACATGCTACAGAAGTGGTAGGCATTCATCAATGGATTGAAACGCTATATCAAATTATTACCCGGAATGATGAAGAGACTAAAAGAATTTTGCAATCAACCATTATATTGTTTGTGCATGCAAATCCAGACGGACAAGAACTGGTTTCTAACTGGTACATGCGCAATCAGGATACTTTAAAAAGATCCACTTCAAATTTGCCTCGTCTGTATCAGAAATATATTGGGCACGATAATAATCGCGACTTCTATATGATGAACATGAGTGAGTCGAGAAATATGAGTAGGCAGCAATATATTGAATGGATGCCGCAGATTTTGTATAATCACCATCAAACTGGTCCGGCTGGAACTGTAGTTGCGGGGCCTCCTTATCGAGATCCTTTCAATTATGTATATGATCCTTTATTGGTAACAGGAATTGATGCTGTGGGTGCAGCTATGAGTAGCAGATTAAATGCAGAAGGCAAACCTGGTTATACCATGAAAAGCGGTTCTGTGTATTCTACCTGGTGGAATGGTGGATTAAGAACTACTGCCTATTATCATAATATTATTGGGCTGCTTACAGAAATAATCGGAAGCCCTACACCATCAAAAATTCCATATGTACCGAATCGTTTAATTCCTAATAGTGCCACACCTTTTCCTATAGAGCCTAAACAATGGTTGTTCAGAAATAGCATCGATTATTCTGTTTCCTTAAACTATGCTGTATTGAATTATGCAACAAGGTATAAGGATGAATTACTAATGAATATTTATACGATGGGTAAGCACGCCATTGAAGCGGGGAGTAAAGATCATTGGACACTATCTCCGAAAAAAGTTGAGTTGGTAACAGATCTATATAAAGGAGAGCAAAAAGAAATAAAGGGGGATACCATACCCGTAGATTATTTCGAAAAAATATATCGTAAGCCAGAATTAAAAGATGCCAGAGGTTATATTGTTCCCATCAATCAAACAACTACTGCCATTACATTTATCAATATATTAATCAATAGTGGCATTCGAGTGGAACAGGCAAAATCTGATTTTACAGTAGCAGGAAAAACTTATCAAGCAGGATCTTATATTGTTAAAACAAATCAAGCATTTCGTCCGCATGTGGTAGATATGTTCGAACCACAGGATCATCCCAATGATTTTCAATATCCTGGTGGACCGCCAGTGCGCCCATACGATGCTGCGGGCTGGACTCCTGCATATACCATGGGAATCCAATTTGATCGGATAATTGAAAATTTTGATGGTCCTTTTGAAACGATACCTTATGGGCAAGTACAAGTTGCTAAAGGAAAGTTGCAAGACATGATGAATGCGGTGGGTTATTCTTTTTCAACGAAAGACAATGCCAGTTTTATTTTATTGAACGATTTAATTAAAGCAAGCATTACTGTATCGAAAAATGCGGAACAATTTTATGTAGTTCATTCAAATGCTGTTTTGCCATTGCTTAAAAAAGCCTGTACTGATTATGGGTTACAGATTATAACTGAAACTAAAATGCCTACTATTGAAATAGGAACAGTGGGTGCTAAGCGAATTGCACTTTGGGATGCCTATGGTGGTTCCATTCCAGCAGGTTGGGTAAGATGGATATTTGAGCAATATCATTTTCCATTCAGTTTAATTTATGCTAAAGAAATTGATGCGGCATCTTTGAAAAGTAAATATGATATGATTGTATTTGTAGGCGGTGCAATACCATCTTTAAAAGCGGAAGCACCAAATGCCTGGGATGATAAAGAACCCAAGGCTGAAGAAATTCCAGAAGCATATCAACAGCAATTAGGAAAAATCACTGCAGCAAAATCAATTCCTGCTTTAAAAGAATTTTTAGAAGCAGGTGGTGATATTGTAACTATTGGCAGTAGCGCCAATCTTGCCTATCATTTACAATTACCTGTTCGTAATGCATTAGTAGAAGTAGTAAATGGCAAAGAGAAAAATTTGCCCGGTGAAAAATTTTATATCCCAGGTTCTGTGATGCAAATTGAAATTGATAATAAACGAACTGCCAACTGGGGAATGGGAACTAAAGCGGATGTTTATTTTAGTGCTAGTCCAGTTTTTAAATTATTAGCTAGTTCTATTTCAAATGGAGATATCACACCTCTGGCCTGGTATGGTTCTGATAAAACATTGAGAAGCGGCTGGGCTTTTGGCCAGTCTTATTTACAAGACGGTGTTGCCGCATTTGTAGCTAAAGTGGGTAAGGGACATCTATATGTATACGGACCAGAAATCAGTTTTCGGGCACAAACACAGGGCAGTTATAAAATGCTATTTAACACACTTTACGATGTAAAATAAAGTATTGAATTTCAGTGTAGTAACTTGAGGTAAAAAATTATTTGGTAAATTAGATGTACATACATACATTTGTATTGTGAAGTTAGAACAGGCCATAAAAAGTACAAAGTTTAAGAACGAAACACAAAAGGCAGCTTTGAATGTATTATATACGGCTTGGTGGTTAAAGACATATATGAGCAAGGGGTTAAAAGAATTTGGATTAACACATGAACAATATAATGTACTGCGTATTTTAAAAGGGAAGTATCCAGAGCAAATATGTGTGAGAGATATTGCCTGTAGAATGATCGAGAAAAATTCAAATGTACCAAGGATTGTGGATAGGTTAGAAATTAAAAAACTGGTTAAAAGAACCACGTCGCAATTAGATAAAAGAGAAACAGTGATTACACTAACGCACACAGGGATTTTATTACTGGAAGCAAGTACAAATTCAATTGATCAAACTATGGAAGCCGTAACAGTACTTTCAGAATTAGAAGCGGTTCAGTTAAATAAACTGCTTGAAAAATTAAGAAGTTCTGAGTAGTAGATTTTTTTTTGATTAAATACGTGTATATACATCTAAATACTATAAAAATGAAAACGATATTACATAAAGCAGCAACAAGGGGTCACGCTAATTTTGGATGGTTAAATAGTTACCACACATTTAGTTTTGGTCAGTATAACAATTCCGAAAGAGTACATTTTGGAGCACTACGTGTTTTGAACGACGATACCGTGAGTGCAGGAATGGGTTTTGGCAAGCACCCGCATGATAATATGGAAATTGTTTCTATTCCTTTATCGGGCGATTTGCATCACCAGGATAGCACGGGAAGAAACGAGATCATTCGAGAGCATGATGTACAAATTATGAGCGCAGGGAGTGGTATTGCACATAGTGAAATGAATGCAAACAAAGACAAAGAAGTTAAGTTCTTACAGATTTGGGTATTCCCTAAAATTAAAAATATTACACCACGGTACGAACAGAAATCATTCCTTCCAAAAGATCGGTTAAATCAAATATTGAATGTAGTAGCACCAGATAATTCGGAAGCGATCTTCATCAACCAGGATGCATGGTTTTCTCTAGGAAATTTTTCAAAAGATTTTACAACTGAATATCAAATCAAAAAGCCTGGTAATGGTGTGTATGTTTTTGTATTAAATGGAAATGTAATCATTAACAATCAAGTACTAGAAACCAGAGATGGTCTAGGAATTTGGGAAACAGAAAGTTTGAATATCAATGCCTCTACTGATGCAGAGATTTTATTGATTGATATCCCAATGCAATTATCATAATTATTAAAGCAAATTTTATGCTTACAAATAGAACGATCAAATCAATTCTTTACGCAACACCAATGGATATGGGCGGTTTCCCTATCAGACAACCATTTCCATCTCATAAAGCAGCGCAGATCGACCCCTTTTTACTTTTGCACCACGCAGAAGTAAAAGTGCCCTCCCATAAACCGGTATTACAATCTGGTGTTGGTCCACATCCTCACCGAGGATTTTCTCCTATTAGTTTTATATTCAAAGGTGGTGTACACCATCGCGATAGCAGAGGGAATAATAATGTGGTATACGCAGGTGGAACTCAATGGATGAATGCTGGTATGGGTATGATTCATAGTGAAAGACCTCCCATTGATATTCATGAAATTGGTGGTGTGCAAGAATTGATTCAATTATGGGTGAATACACCAGCAAAAAATAAAATGGATCAACCGTCCTATCAACCATTAAATGCTGAAGATACTCCGGTAATTATCTCATCAGACGAATTAACACAGATTAATGTTATTGCTGGAAATTTGGAAACTGTTAAAGGCCCTATACACACCTTATCTGATGTAAACACATTTACAATTACTATGAAGAAAGGTGCATCTTATTTCTTTACGATTCCTGCAACTCATAACGCATTCATATATATCATGGAAGGTCAATTACAAGTTGTTGGAGATGCTGTTGTTGATGCAAAATATGTAGCAAGCTTTAACCAGGATGGAACAGGTATTGCCATTGAAGCACTTGCAGACACTCATTTCTTTATGGGAACAGGGGAACCACTCAATGAACCCCTTGCTTCTCATGGCCCCTTTGTAATGAATTCGCAAACTGAAATCATGGAAGCAATCAGAGATTATCAATTGGGGAAAATGGGAGTCTTAATTGAGGAGTGAGGAGTGAGGAGTGAGGAGTGAGGAGTGAG
>JANYEA010000058.1 GCA_025363385.1 Bacteroidota bacterium
CTTGAAATGAGCCGTGGGCTTGATGATATAAATAATTTTTTAATATATAAGCACGTTTTTTGGCATAGTATTCACCAACAAAACCTTTATTTACCCTACCCGCAGGATCATGCAGACATGAACCATTATGGTCCGTTCTTTAGTTTAATCATCGCTCCTTTTGCATTATTACCCACTTTACTAGGTTGTTTTCTATGGTGTTTAGTAAATGCCTGGGTTCTTTTCTATGCCATAAGTCAATTACCCATTAGTGATCGTAATAAGAATGTGGTATTACTAATAGGCATGATTGAAATGATGACCGCCACCCATAGTGTTCAATTCAATACGATGCTCACTGGTTGGATCCTTTTGAGTTTTGTATTTACTCAAAGAAAGCAAGATATACTGGCTACATTATTTATTGTTGCTGGGTTTTATGTGAAGATTTATGGCATTGTTGGAATCGCTTTCTTTTTCTTCTCAGAAAACAAATTGCGCTTCTTCCTCAGTTTCATTGGATGGATCATTATATTTTTCTGCCTTCCCATGCTTTTATCATCTCCGGCATTTGTGATTCAGTCTTATCAAGATTGGGCCCATTCATTGGTAGAAAAAAATGCCACCAATATAATTATCGAAACAGTAGGAATGCAAGATATTTCATTGATGGGAATGATCAGGCGTATTTTTCAGATTGGGAATCTACCTAATTATTGGTTTACGGTTCCTGCCGCTTTTTTATATATTTTACCATTCTTACGAAGTAGTCAATATGCTAACCTAAATTTCAGGCTTTCCTATCTAGCATTGGCTTTAATAGGTGTTGTGATCTTTAGTTCTTCTGCTGAATCCCCTACATATATAATTGCAGTAATTGGTTTAGCTATCTGGTATGTGATACAAGAACAACCCAGAACTATTTTTCCGATTCTATTATTGATCATTACTTTTTTGTTAACAATACTCTCGCCCACTGATCTTATTCCCAGAAACATCAGAGAGCTAATTGTACATTACTCTTTGAAAGCTTTACCTTGCTGCATCATTTGGTTTGTTTTAATTTACCAATTGCTAAGAAAAGAATTTAGCAACATATAAGTTATGAATAGAAAAATATTAGTGACAGGTGCTGATGGTTTTATCGGATCACACTTAACTGAAATGCTCGTGAAACAGGGTTATGATGTACGTGCATTTGCCCTATATAATTCTTTTAATACCTGGGGTTGGCTCGATTACTGTGACCCGGCGGTGAAAGGAAAGTTCGAAGTGTTCATGGGAGATGTGCGGGATCCATACGGTGTAAAAACTGCCATGAAGGAATGCGATACTGTGCTTCATTTAGCAGCACTCATTGCCATTCCTTATAGCTATCATTCGCCAGACACTTATATAGATACCAATATTAAAGGCACTTTAAATATCGTACAGGCAGCTAAAGAATTAGGTGTTAGAAAAGTAGTACAAACTTCCACAAGTGAAGTGTATGGCACTGCAAGATTTGTTCCTATCACTGAAGAACATCCCTTGCAAGGTCAATCACCCTACTCTGCCAGTAAAATTGGGGCAGACCAAATTGCCTTGTCTTTTTATACATCTTTCAATACGCCAGTTGCAGTGTTAAGGCCTTTCAATACATATGGCCCTCGCCAGTCTGCTAGAGCTGTTATTCCTACCATCATTTCTCAAATTGCTTCAGGAAAGGAAACCATTAAGCTAGGTGCTCTTACACCAACACGCGATTTCTCTTTTGTGGAAGACACTGCCAATGGATTTATAAAAGCCATGGAATGTGATGCTACTAATGGAACTGTTACCAATGTAGGAAGCGGTTTTGAAATTTCTGTTTTACACACGGCTGAGCTGATTGCAGAATTAATGGGAAAGAAAATTGTTTTTGAATTAGATAGCGATCGTTTAAGACCAGAAAAGAGTGAAGTGGAAAGGCTTTTTGCAAGTTATGATAAAGCAAAAAGGTTAATGAATTGGGAACCTGAATACGGTGGCTTAGATGGATTTAAAAGAGGTTTACAAAAAACGATCAACTGGTTTACTATTCCTGAAAACCTAGCTCGATATAAAACAGACACTTATAATATTTAGGCTTTATGAATAAACATGCTGTGATTTTAGCTGGGGGTAAAGGAAGCAGACTTCGACCTTATACAGTTGTATTACCAAAGCCGTTAATGCCCATAGGAGAATACCCTATTTTGGAAGTGATTATTCGACAATTAGTAACACAAGGCTTTACACATATCACTCTGGCAGTAAACCATCAAGCTGAATTAATTGCTGCATTCTTTGGTGACGGGAGCAAATGGGGCATCTCTATTAATTATTCCTTAGAAGATCAGCCATTGGGGACGATGGGTCCACTCAAATTAATCAAAGACCTTCCTGATAATTTTTTAGTAATGAATGGAGATATCCTTACCGATTTGCATTACAAAGATTTCTTCGATACCCATGTAAAAAATGATGCACTCTTTAGTATATCCTCACATTTGAGAGAAGAGAAAATAGACTATGGTGTTTTGCAAACAGAAAATAATATCCTAACTGGCTTCAAAGAAAAACCAAAAAATAACTATGAAGTGAGCATGGGTATTTATATGCTCAGCAAAAAAGTGTTGGACTATATTCCTAATAATAGTCCTTACGGATTTGATCAGTTAATGCTCGACTTACTAAGCAAACAAAAGAACGTTTTTGTAAATACTTATTCCGGACTTTGGTTAGACATTGGCCGGCCAGATGATTATATAGAAGCAATTGAATGTTTTGATCAATTGAAAGATAAAATTCTTTATGTCTAAAATTCTAGTCACTGGTGCTAATGGTTTTGTTGGAAAATTTCTTTGCAAAGCATTGAAACAATTGAATCATGATGTTATTGAACTAACGAGTAGTTCAGGTGATATCATTGATGCAAAGACCTGGGGAAATATTCCTGCTACAGAAATTGTTATTCATTTAGCCGCCAAAACTTTTGTTCCTGATAGTTGGAAAACCCCTGAATTATTTCTTCAAACAAATACACTTGGAACAGTTTTAGCTTTAGAATATTGTAGAAAGCACGGGGCTAGAATGATATTTATTAGTTCTTATTTATATGGTAACCCTGCCAGTCTACCTATTAATGAACTGGCCCGTATTTCAATTCCAAACCCTTATGCTTTATCTAAAAAAGCTGCTGAAGATTACTGTCGTTTTTATGCAGATTCATATAAAGTAAATATGGTTATCATCCGGCCTTTTAATTTGTATGGTTTTGGCCAGTCCGAAAATTTTCTAATCCCAGAAATTATCTTACAGGTTTTAAAAGGAGGGGCCATTCATGTAAAAGACCTTGAACCTAAGAGAGATTATATTTTTATCACAGACTTCATAGAGGCAATCATAAAATGTATGGATTCTCATAGATTTGAAATTTTTAATATAGGCTCAGGTACCAGTTATTCAGTGAAAGAGATTATTCAAATGATTCAGGATATCTGTGGAACCAATCTTCCTGTGATCAGCAGTGCCGAAAAAAGGCCGGCAGAGATCATGGATACCATTGCAGACATCTCAAAAGCCAGAGAACTACTTCAATGGATACCCTCTACTACTATGAATGAAGGCCTTTCTAGGATTGTAAAGCAATATAAATAGACCGAAATGCATTGTTAATCAAGACATTTGCTGGTTAACAAATAAGTTTTAGCTTTACAAATAACCGATTTTTGTTCATGCCCGTACCTGAAACAAAAAAAACAATTTCTATCGTAATACCTGTCTGCAATGAACGGGGTAATCTTCCTATTTTAATGGAAGAGATAAAATCGGTATTCAGCAAACTGCCCTATTCCTATTCGCTCATATTTGTAGAAGATAGTAGTACAGATAATACTTTAGAATACATTAAGGATTGTGCTGAAAAATTTGATAATATTTATTTTATTGCACTTACCAAAAGCTTCGGCCACCAAAACGCGTTAAAAGCTGGATTAGATAAATCAACTGCTGATGCAACCATTATGATGGATGGCGATATGCAACATCCACCAGCATTAATTCCAAGTTTACTCAAAGAATGGGAGAATGGTAATGATATTGTGTACACCATCCGTAACGATCATAAGGAAATCAGTAAGATGAAAAAACTGACTTCTAATTTATTCTACGAAGTAATCAATAACCTCTCTGAAATTGAATTAGAACCTGGCACCGCCGATTTTAGGCTGATGAGCAAGCGTGTGGTTACATTATTTTCTTCGTTCACGGAAGCTGATATTTTCATGCGGGGTATGATTAAATGGATGGGCTTTCAACAAATTGGCATTGAATATACCGCAGCTAACAGAAGTTCTGGGGTGAGCAAGTATACTGTAAAGAAAATGCTACGTTTGGCTTTACAAGGCATCACCTCTTTTAGTACTAAGCCCCTGTATATTGCAGCCTATCTTGGATTATTCTTTTCCATGTTCTCGCTTTTATATATTCCTTATATCATTTTTAGTTTTCTCCGTGGCCATGTGGTATCTGGATGGGCTTCTATGATTGCAACTATTGCATTCTTTGGTGGACTTCAATTAATGATCCTTGGCATCATTGGAATATATCTGGGGAAACTTTTCATGCAAAGCAAACAAAGACCCCACTATATAGTTAAAGAATCGAATCTAATATGAGACCGCAAGTACTGATTAGTTTTGATGTGGAGGAATTTGATATGCCACTTGACTATCAATACAATATTCCATTAGAACAACAATTAAAATTAGGGAAAGAGGGATTTGATGCAGTAATGCCTTTGATCAACAAACATGGCATTGCAACAACCCTATTTACAACTGCTAATTTTGCCAATCATTTTCCGGAAACTGTTCGCGAACATGCCGAAAAACACGAAATAGCATCACATACTTATTATCATTCTCATTTTAATAACGAACAATTACTGGAGTCGAAATTAGCTTTGGAAAAAATTTGCCAACAGCCTGTAACCGGACTTCGAATGCCCCGGATGCGCACGGTTGATATGAGTGAAGTATTAAAAGCCGGATACGAATACGATTCATCAATCAATCCAACCTGGGTACCTGGAAAATACAATAACCTGCATTTGTCAAGAACAGTTTATATGGATCAGGGTATGAAAAGAATTCCTGCATCTGTATCACCCAATCTTCGCATTCCCTTGTTCTGGCTAAGTTTCAAAAACTTTCCCTATTCTTATTTTAAACAATTAACCATCCAGACCCTTGAAAAAGATGGATATGTATGCCTCTATTTTCATCCCTGGGAGTTTATCGATATTAATCATTTGGGGTTACCCGCTTTTACTAGAAAATTATGCGGACAACCACTGTTACTAAGACTCGAACAACTTATCATTGATTTAAAAGCAAAGGGTTACGAGTTTTCAACTATTAGAAATTTTCTATCTTCAAAATAATAAACATGAAATATAACAGATCGCTCTTCATCTGGATCGCAGCAATATTATCGGTAATACCTTTATTTTATCTGGCAACTATCTATCCGAATTTACCTAATATAGTTCCTACCCATTTTGATATGGAAGGGAAACCAAACGATTATAGTGAAAAAAATACCCTGATTTTTCTAGCTCTTTTGTTTAGTATTTTATCATTTGGTGTTTTCATGCTGATTACTAATTTACCAAAAATAGATCCCAAAAAAACTGCTGGACAGTCGCCCGAATTATTTCAAAAAATGGGGCTTTCTATTTCCGCTTTATTTTGCTTCATCAACTTCGCCATTATTTATGCTGCTCAAAACAGAGGCGAAAATATCACATGGGTTCTTTTCCCTGCATTAGGAATCTTCTTTGCGTTCCTGGGAAAATATATGAAAGAAATCAAACCGAATTATTTTGCTGGCTTTAGAACTCCTTGGGCTCTTGAAAGTGATGATAATTGGCGAGAGACCCATCTTTTAGCGGGCAGTACCTGGGTAGTAGGTGGAATTGCCATCGCCATCTTAACAATCGTGTTGCCCACAGAATTTAGATTCATTGCATTCATGAGTATCGTTGGTATCATGACGATTATTCCGTTTGTATTTTCTTTTCTCTTTTTTAAAAACCACCCACAAAAATAAAAGCATGAAAAAACTATTCTTTTTATTTATTGGCTTTCTTTTATTTTCTAATATGCAAGCACAAGAAATTACTGGCGCTTGGATGGGAATATTAAAAGCGGGTGCCTTAAAAATTAGAATAGTAATTCATGTAAAAAAATCAGAAAATGGTTATACCGCATTATTCGATAGCCCAGATCAAAAAGTATTTGGTTTAATGGTAAACAAAACCGAACTGATAAAAGATAGTTTGCTTTGCGAAATCCAGATTATCAAGGGCGGATATAGGGCAAGTTGGGATGGTAAAAATGCACTTACTGGTATATTTCATCAAGGACCAGGCGCTTTTCCTTTAGACATGAAAAGATGGAAGGAAGATGAAATACCGAAACAGGAAGTAAAGATCAGATCACAAACACCCAAAGCACCATTCGGATATATTTCAGAAGAAGTAACCTATGAAAATGCTGAAAAAAGCATTCAATATGGCTCAACTCTCACTAAACCCAAAGACCAGACCAGCTTTCCCACTGTAATCTTAATATCTGGCAGTGGAACTCAAGATAGAGATGGTACTATGTTTGGCCATAAATCTTATGCGGTTTTAGCCGACTTGCTTACCAAACAAGGAATAGCTGTATTAAGGGTTGATGATCGCGGTGCAGGTAAAAGCAGTTTAGGAAATGGAGACCCTACAAAACTTACCTCACAAGACTTTGCAATTGATGTAAATAATAGCTTGAACTATTTGTTAAGCAGAAATGATATCGACAAAACTAAAATCGGTTTAATAGGCCATAGCGAAGGTGGAATGATTGCTCCAATGGTGGCAGTTCACAATAAGTCAGTTGCGTTTATAGTTCTGCTTGCTGGCCCGGGAATTTCTGGTCAGGATATCTGGAATTTTCAAATGGGTAGAAATATTATTAAACCCAACTTATCTGAAAAAGATAAAGCCCTGGCAGTTGATGTGGTAAATAAATTGAATGAGCCATTTGCAAAATCGAATGACATTAATACCGTGATGAATCAAATGAAAGCGAATTATGCTGAATGGAAAAAAAGTGTACCTGATAGCAAAGAGAATGAAATACTGTATACGAATCCGGAAGAAAGTTTTTTAAAAATGGCGAAGCAATTTCAAAATGGTTTATACTGGCTTAACTATTTTTTAAATTATCAACCTGCAGAGAATCTTCAAAAAATAAAGATTCCGGTTCTTGCACTAAATGGCTCTAATGATATACAAATATCCAGTAAAGAAAATCTGGCAGGGATTGAGGCTGCCTTAAAAACTGGTGGTAATAAACACTATCAAATAAAAGAATTACCAAATCTGAATCATCTATTTCAAACTGCTAAATCAAAAGAACAGGCATACGATTCCATCGATGAAACATTTTCTCCCGAAGCTGCCGCAATTGCAGCGAATTGGATTTTATTAGAAGCATTAAAAAAATAAGGCCGATTGTATTAACATTACACCATGAATCTACTTGCCCACGCTTATCTTTCTTTTGATCAACCTGAGATCTTAGTGGGCAATATGATCAGTAATTATGTGAAGGGGAAAAAGCAATACGATTATCCTCTTGGAATTCAACAAGGAATAAAGCTTCATCGAGCCATTGATCATTTTACCGATCACCACGAAGCTACTTATATAGGTAAATATTTTTTCAAACAAGAAGTTGGTTTATATGCTGGGGCATTTATGGATGTGGTTTATGATCATTTTTTAGCCCTGGATGAAAATGAATTAAGTGAAAAAGAGTGGGAACCCTTTACACATTCTGTTTATCGTAACCTAAAAGATCATGAGATCTATTTACCAGAAAAATTTGCGATGCAATTACCGCATATGAGTACACATAATTGGTTATTTCATTATAGGTATCCAGCAGCCATTGAAAAGAGTTTTGGTGGATTAGTAAGAAGAACTAAATACCTCACTGAACACAAAGAAGCTTTTAAAATATTTGAAGCCAATTACAACGCTTTAAAAGTACAATACGAAGCATTTTTCCCGGATGTTAAAAAATTTGCAGAATTAGCGTTAGACCAATTGCAAACCAAATAGGCACTTATCTTTGTATAAACAAGTATCAAACACTTTACAAAAGATGAAGCAATTAATATTAACCCTCTCCCTATTTTTAGGTATTACAGGTTTTGCTCAACCAAAACCAACAGAACTAGATAAGTCGCCGATGGATATGAGCTACTGGCCCGCAAATTATCCTATCTTAAAAATGAGTGGTAAAGCAAAAGATCTTCCAATTGCAAGAATTATTTATGGAAGACCCATGAAAAACGGAAGAGTTATTTTTGGGGGTATTATTCAATATGGTGAAATGTGGCGATTAGGTGCCAACGAAGCCACAGAGATCGAAACCTTTAAAACTTTAAAAATTGCCGGCAAAACCTTAGCCAAGGGGCGCTATACGGTTTACTGTTTGCCTACTGAAAACAAGTGGACCATCATTATCAATAAAGACAATTTCTGTTGGGGCAATTTTACTTACGATATTAAGAAAGACTTAATCCGTAGTGAAATTGATGTAGAAAAAAATACGGAATCGGTTGAAGCATTTACCATGTATTTCGACGATACAAAAAACGGTGCTAACCTGATATTCCTTTGGGATGATATTAAAACCAGTCTTCCCATTATTTTGGAAGACGATACAAAATCAAAAAAGAAATAATCATGAGCCAACAAGAAAATAATTTAAGACTAGGTACCAAATATATTCATGCAGGAGCCGAACCAGATCCATCAACAGGCGCCATCATGACGCCAATTTATCAAACCTCTACATATGTTCAGGAAGCACCTGGTGTAAATAAGGGATTCGAGTATGCTAGAAGTCAGAACCCTACCCGAAAGGCTTTGGAAGAAGCTTATGCGCAGATTGAACAAGCTACTTATGGTTTGGCATTTAGCAGTGGTGTTGCTGCAACAGATGCCGTCATTAAATTGTTAGCACCTGGTGATGAAGTAATTGCAGCAAATGATATGTATGGTGGAACCTACCGTTTATTCACAAAAATATTTGCCAAGTTCGGCATTAAGTTTATTTATGTAAATACTACTGATGTAAGCAATATCAGCAAAGCTATTACCGCAAATACCAAATTGATCTGGATTGAAACTCCTACGAATCCTTTGATGAATATTACAGACATCTCGGCCGTAGGGGAAATTGCCAAAAAAGCAAAAGCCATTCTTTGTGTGGATAATACTTTTGCTTCCCCTTATTTACAAAACCCTTTAACAATGGGTGCAGATATAGTAATGCACTCTGCCACAAAATACCTTGGTGGACATAGCGATCTGATTCAAGGTTGTTTGATGATGAACGATGCCGATCTTCGTGAGCAATTATATTTTATCCAAAAATCAACTGGGGCTGTACCCGGACCCATGGATTGTTTTCTGGTTTTGCGTGGCATTAAAACTTTACATGTTCGCATGCAAAGGCATTGTGAGAATGGCGAAAAAGTGGCGCATTTTTTACGCAACCATCCCAAAGTGCAAAGGGTTTACTGGTGCGGATTTGAAGATCATCATAACTATGCTATCGCAAAAAAACAAATGCGCGGTTTTGGTGGCATGATGAGTTTTACACTGAAAGATGATAGTGTTGAAAATGCAAAACGTGTTCTAAGCAGCACCAAGGTATTTTCATTAGCAGAAAGTTTAGGTGGAGTTGAATCATTAATCAATCACCCAGCTACTATGACGCACGCTTCCATTCCAAGGGAAGAAAGAATTAAAAATGGACTAACCGATTCATTGATAAGACTTAGTGTAGGCATCGAAGACGTAGAAGATCTGATAGAAGATTTGAATCAGGCAATAGTGTGAAGAAAAAAAGGGTATTAAAAAAAGGTTTCCCCTCCATCGCATGCGATGGAGGGGACGCTGATGCCGGACTCGGCATACAGCTGGGGTGGTTGATCTCATCCAGAAATATTTCTTTATGGATTTAGAAAATCAACAGAAATTAAAATTGTTTTTGGATGAGAAAGTGGCCAAGTACAATCAACCCAATTTCATTGAGGCAGACCCAATTTGCATTCCCCATTTATTTTCAAAAAAACAAGATATTGAAATAGCCGGTTTTTTTGCTGCTATTTTCGCATGGGGTAACCGAACTACAATTATCAATAAGTCGAAAGAGCTGATGCAATTCATGCAGATGTCTCCGCACGAATTTTGTTTGAATCATACCGATAATGATTTAAAAAAAATACTGCACTTCAAACACCGTACATTCAATGCCACCGACCTGTTATATTGTATCGATTTTCTAAAGTATCATTATACACAAAACAAAAGTTTAGAAACTGCTTTTTTTCCAGATAAAATTTTAAAGGCCGCTAAAAACAATATTGTGGAGTTAGGGCTTACTCATTTTCACGAATATTTTTTTTCACTGGAAGACGCACCCAACAGAACCAGAAAACATATTGCCACTCCCTATAAAAATTCAGGTTGTAAAAGATTGAATATGTACTTACGATGGATGGTGCGCCATGATAAACAATCAGTTGATTTTGGATTATGGAAAAGGATTAAGCCATCCATGCTTATCTGTCCCATTGATGTACACGTGGCAAGGGTTGCCAAACGATTTCAATTATTAGACCGCAAGCAGGCCGATTGGACAGCAGCAGTTGAACTAACCCAATACTTGCGTAACTTAGATAAGAACGATCCAGTAAAATACGATTTTGCTTTATTTGGTTTAGGGGTAATGGAAAAATATAGTTAGCATGAACAACAGTAGCGATTTGATCTCTTTAGAAAAATTGTCATTCGATGAGCTGGTTGCGCATATCAATCAATTGATTTCGAAAGACTTTGCCAGGCTGGTATATTTATTATATGCGGTAGATGTATCTGAAAAAAAACTCAAACAACTCTTAACCGAACATCCCACTGAAGACGCTGGGAAACTCATAGCTCTTCTTATTCTGGAAAGACAAGAACAGAAAAAGAAAAGCCGTGAGCAATTCAAACAAAAAGAAGAAGATATTCCAGAAGAAGATAAATGGTAAATAGACTAATTTTGTTTTTTAATAAGTTCGCATATGAAACTGGTTTCTTATCTCAACGATGGTCATGATCAATTGGCTTTTTTAGTGGACGGACTTTTATTTGAATGCGATCTGATGCATCCGGAGTTGCCCAATAGCATGAATATGTTTTTACACTACTGGGATGATATGTATCCCATAGCCCAACAGGTGGATGCAGCCATTAAATCGGGCCGTATCAATGCCGATAGAGGCGTTCCAGTGGAAGAGGTACAGTTATTGGCACCCATTCCATTTCCAACTTCCTGCAGAGATGCATTTGCATTTCGCCAACATGCGATGGCCACAAGAAAGAATCCAAATGCAGATCTTAAAGCGGCTTATGATGAATTTCCAGTTTTCTATTTTAGTAACCATCATAGTATTCAAGGGCCTGGAAATATAGAATGCATGCCCGATCATTTAGAAGAACTCGATTTTGAATTAGAAGCTGCCATCGTAATTTGTAAACAAGGGAGAAATATTACCGCAGAAGAAGCCGATGAATATATTGGAGGGCTGATGATTTTTAACGACTTCAGTGCCCGTAAACTGCAACTCGAGGAAATGCAATTAAATCTTGGACCAGCAAAGGGAAAAGATTTTGCTACAGCTATCGGCCCATGTTTGGTTACACTCGATGAATTAGAGAAATACGAAATGTTTGCCCCTTATGGACATATAGGAAAAAAGTGGAATTTAGAAATGAGATGTGCAGTAAATGGGGAGCAAGTAAGCGGAGGAAATTTAATAGATATGCAATGGACTTTTGCTGAAATCATTGAAAGATGTTCTTATGGTGTTAATCTGCAACCAGGCGATATTATTGGGAGTGGAACTGTTGGAACAGGATGTTTCCTTGAACAGAATATCTCAAATAAACAAAAAGACCCAAACACAGTAGCCCGTTGGTTACACGCAGGTGATACTATAGAAATGGAAATAGAAGGTCTTGGCATTCTTAGGAATACCATCGTAAAGGAAGAAAGTAACTATTCTATTCTCAATAAAAAGATGATCTGATTAATAGATTCAATTCTAAAGATCTCCTAATTGAGGTCGCAAAATAATATCTTCCACAACCGCTTGTGGAGATAGTTGAGATGCTGCATAAATCATAGTGGCAATATCTTTTGCTTCCATAATTCTATTGGGATCAATACTGTTTCCTGCCCAACTCGCACTCATGGTAGCACCTGGTAAAACAGCGGTTACTTTAATGCCATTGGGTTTCATTTCCTCGCGTAAATTTTTACTGAATCCCAATAAAGCAAATTTACTAATGCTATAGGCACCCCCATTTGCGTATGCATTCAAAGAAGCAATGGAACATACATTAAAAATATGGCCACTCTTTTGTTTGATCATGGTAGGCAATAATCGACGGGTAAGATGATACGCACTATATAAATTAATTTCCAGCATTTTCTCTAAATGCCCCTCAGGTTCGTTATGAATATTACCAGGGATAAATTGACCAGCATTATTGATAATGATATCCGGTGCACCAAATGTTAAACACCAGTCAGCAAAGTGAAGTATATCTGTTTTGTTGCCCATATAGGTAGCCCTGTATTGGATAATGGTATCCGGATTATTTTCTTGTAACTCTTTAGCTGTTTCAATCAGTTCCTTTTCATTTCTGCTACAGATCATTAATTGATTGCCTGGTTTTGCAAAAGCAATTGCAATTGCTTTACCGATTCCTTTTGAAGCTCCTGTAATAATGATATTCATATTAAATATTTGCGCGGTGAAGTTCGTTAATTTTTAGGAATCCTTCGATTGTATTTGTTCGTATTTTGTGCCCATGCAATATCAACAGCTATTTTTCGACCTCGACCATACGCTTTGGGACTTCGAAGCAAATTCAAAAGAAACACTATTTGACCTTTATGAAAGTAATTCACTCTTTAACAGGGGAGTGTTAGATTTTGAACAATTTTTCACGCATTATAGTCACCATAACCATCGTTTATGGGATAGATATACAAAAGGTTTTATAAGACAGGAGGAGCTACGCTGGAAGCGGATGTGGCTAGCCTTACTTGAATTTAAAATTGCAGACGAACCCTTAGCTAAAAAAATGTCGGTTCAATTTTTAGCGTTATTACCTACCAAGAAAAAATTATTTCCTTACACCGTTGAAATACTAGACTACCTAAAAAATAAGCATTACAAATTGCATTTAGTTACCAATGGATTTGAATCTGTACAACATAACAAACTAAGAGAAAGTAATCTTACTGCATACTTTGATCAGGTAGTTACTTCCGAAGCAAGTAATAGTTTAAAGCCCAATAAAGAGATTTTCGAATATGCGCTTCAAAAAGCAGGAGCGTCAGTTTCAGAGAGTATCATGATTGGTGATAACCAGGATGCAGATATTCAAGGGGGCATCAATGCAGGCATGGATACCATTTTTGTGAATCACTTAAAAGTGGAACCAACAGTGAAAGCCACTTATATGATACACCACTTAAAAGATCTGGAAAATATTTTATAAAAAAAGCCGTCCCAATATTCAGGACGGCATTTCTATTTTTTGACTTTTGAATTTCGACTTATGAATTGATAAGTCTAGTTAAATCTAAGCTTTGGCCTTAGGCGTTTCTTTAGCTTCTTTATCTTTACTGCAACATTCTTTTCCTTCTTTTTTGCAAGACTCTTTTCCATTTGCGTCTTTCTTGCAACATTCTTTTCCTGATGCTTTCTTTTTATCTTTTCCACCCTCATGAGCAAAAGCTACCCCAGTAAACAAAAATGCAGCTGTGGCAAAAACAAGTAATTTTTTCATATTGGTCTTTATTTTATGGATTCGAATTTATGCTTTTTTATATAATAAACTGTTACCAGCTTGCTAAAACAGTAGTTCCACCTTCCACAACCTGGTTCAATTCTACCTGAATTTTAGCGGTAAGTGGCAATAATAAGTCTACACGGCTACCAAACTTAATAAACCCAAATTCGTCTGTTTGCTTTACCTGCTCACCTACTTTGGTATAATTACAGATTCTTTTTGCGAGTGCCCCGGCGATTTGTTTGTAAAGGATTTCGCCATGCGGATTTTTAACCACCACGCTCCAACGTTCGTTTTCTGTAGAAGATTTTGGGTGCCAGGCAACCAGGTATTTACCCTTATGGTATTGATTATAAACAACTTCCCCATCCACAGGGTTTCTGTTTACATGCACATTGGCAGGGCTCATAAATACACTCAGTTGAATGCGTTTATCTTTAAAATACTCAGAATCGATCACTTCTTCAATGACCACCACTTTACCATCTGCTGGACAAATAATTTGATCTGCGTTGATAGTAAAAATGCGATTAGGAATCCTAAAAAATGAAACTAAGAATAAGAATACACCTAGTGTAACTATAAAAATGCCAAATGCCAGCCAAGGCATGCTGCCATTTAAAAAAGTAAAAGAAACTAAATTGAGCAACCCAAAAATCAATGCTCCTATTCCAATAGATTGGTATCCTTCTTTGTGTATCGTCATTTTTTATGCTTGATCTGCAAATGTAATAGATGTTCTAATCCTTTCAGCAAAAACGGCTAATCAACTATAAAAACATATCAGCAAATAACCACACATAGGGTGTTGCTAATAATAAAGAATCGAATCGGTCGAGAAATCCGCCATGTCCGGGCATCATACTACCACTGTCTTTTACACCAGCTAAGCGTTTCAATTTGCTTTCGAGCAAGTCGCCAAAAGTTCCCATTACTGAGGCCATAAATGAGATCAGGATCAATAAGCGAAATGGCAACCCCATAAAAGTATTTCCACCATAACTAATAATCATCACAGACAATACCACTCCACTGATGGTTCCTTCCCAGGTTTTTTTAGGAGACACAGGAGATAATGGCCTTTTGCCAAAAAGAGAGCCTGTGATATACGCCATGGTATCGTTTACCCAGATAGATGCAATTAATACAATGGGAATAATTAACCCAGCATCTGTTTGTTCATACATATTTAAACGCCCTCTTAATTTAATCATCAAACCCCAGCTTAATGAAATATAAAGGAACCCTGCCAGAAGCGATAACAGGTTATTAAAACTGATTTTTTTGTAAAATGCAGCCAGCCCTAATATAAAAACTCCTGAAAGACCCATTAAAATATACCATCCTAATTCGTGCAGGTTCCAATTTCCTAAAGGATAAGAAACCGGATTACTCATATATAACATATAAGCAAAGCCAATAAACATCATGAGGTACTTTAACACAGCCGGAAGATCTTTATAAGTAGGTTCAATTTTATCCATTAAACGATGAAATTCCCACCAGCAACCAAAATTGATCACGGTAAAAAGTGCTAAGAAGGTCCATTGATTATAGATAAGTCCACCTAACATGATGGCAGCAAAAATAATTGCACTGAGTGTACGAGTCTTAAAGACAGCAAGGTTAAAAGCCATAATATATTACTGCATTGGCAGTATCCAAAAGCAAGATAGGAAAAAAAATGTGAGGCTAAAAAGTAATCCAGTCTTAATTGAGCAGGGCTTTTGCTATCAATTGTTTGGCGGTAATATGTAAATGTGCTGGAACATACAATTCAATGTCTCCAAACATCGGATAACTACTATCCTGTTTGTTGAGCACCTGAACAGGAACTTCGTTTTCTGCCAGTAAACCCTGGATGATACTGGCTTCCGCTAAGTTTTTCGTACTGAAAATTTTATCCCAATGCTTCATAATTAGTTCAATTGATTTTCGCGGAAAGAATCTTTTTCCTGTACAAAATTATAATCCGATTCCTGTTTAAATATACGCATCAAAATGATGATGCCTAATACTGCTAAAAGTCCTAACCAGATGGGCATTGACTCATCCATTACTTTATCAATTTGCTTTCCCTGTTTGTTAGCAATATACAGCTGCGTTACAATAATTCCGTTATAAAGAAAGTGAATGAGGATATTAAGCCATAAGTTTTTACTGAAATAAAATACATAACCCAAGATCAATCCCAGTGCAGTGCGTGGAAGAAATCCAAAATAGGAGAAATGTATGGCGCTGAATAAAATACTTGCTATCAGAATTCCGATAAAACCATTTTTTGTCCAACCCACAAATATTTGTTGCAGCGCTCCTCTAAAAAGAATTTCTTCAAAAATGGCAGGAGCTGCTGCCATTACAATAAGTGCAAGTATATAATCTCTCAGTCCATTCATCTTCACCATGGCCATCATGCTTTCTTTATATCTTGCTTCTGCTTCTTTGGCTGCTGCCAACCATTTTGCTGGTAAAGGAATGGCTTGGTTTAATTCACCCAATGCACCACTCAGGATCAATCCAACAAACGCAATCATTATCACTAGTATAACTTGCCTAGCGGTAATTTTTTGGCGAAAGCTTAGATATTTAAACGGATTACGGGTTGTAATAAAGCTTAATATGATTACGGGCAGACAGAAAACCAGGAAAGATGCCAAAGTGTTTAAAAATCGCGAGGCATCGGTATATTTTGGGTCGTTTAAGAGTGCTGGTACTGATTTCATGGGCACATGCATCCATGCAGCACCAATGGATAGAACGATGAAATTGCCAATTATCATACCTATTCCCAGTAAAGCCAATAAGAGCGCAAATTGAGAAGGATAATTCAGTAAGGGTTTCTGATGCATCAAATCTGAAATAAGAGTGTAAATTTGCATTTTTGTATCATGCAGCTGCAAGATAATGGATAAAAGGCAAGCTCCATATTTACAAGGCACCCTTCAAATAATACGATGGTTAGAATTGACAATATCATATTACCGGATTTTCCTTTATTACTAGCACCCATGGAGGATGTTAGCGACCCGCCATTCAGAGCAGTTTGCAAGGATAATGGTGTCGACTTGATGTACACTGAATTTATTAGTAGTGAAGGGCTGATACGTGATGCAATTAAAAGTAGACAAAAATTAGACATTTTCGATTATGAGCGTCCCATCGGAATACAAATATTTGGTGGCGATGAAGATGCCATGGCACTTAGTGCTAAGATCGTAGATACCGTAAATCCGGATTTGGTAGATATCAATTTTGGATGTCCTGTAAAAAAAGTAGTGAGTAAAGGTGCAGGTGCAGGTGTTTTGAAAGATGTTGATTTAATGATCCGATTAACAGATGCAGTTGTTAGGAGTACTAAATTACCGGTTACGGTGAAAACGCGTTTGGGTTGGGATGAAAGCAGTAAAAATATTGAAGAAGTAGCAGAGCGTTTACAAGATGCAGGTGTCAAGGCATTGGCCATTCATGGTAGAACGAGGGCACAATTGTATAAAGGGGAGGCCGATTGGAGATTGATTGCAAAAGTTAAAAATAATCCGCGCATAAAGATTCCCATTTTTGGTAATGGCGATATCAACTCACCTCAAAAAGCCAAAGAATACAAAGAGCGTTATGGGGTAGATGGTGTGATGATTGGCAGAGCAGCTATTGGATACCCTTGGATTTTTCGAGAGATCAAACATTTTGTAGAACATGGTTCGTTGATGGCTCCTCCTACTTTAGAAGAAAGGATTATTGTTTGTAAAAAGCATTTACACAAATCTTTCGAATGGAAAGGCGGTATTGCAGGCATCTACGAAATGCGCAGACACTATACCAATTATCTGAAAGGATTACCCAATATCAAAGAATTTAGAAGCCGTTTAGTAATACTCAACACAGTAGAAGAAGTAGAAGCAGTGCTAGATGAATTACATCAATATTATAAAGGCTATGAATTTGAAAGAGCCCAGATCGATCTAATCGATTATCATCAAAATTGCCCGATTTAAGAAGTGAGGAGTGAGAAGTGAGAAGTGAGAAGTGAGAAGTGAGAAGTGAGAAGTGAGAAGTGAGAAGTGAGAAGTGAGAAGTGAGAAGTGAGAAGTGAAATATTAAGTAGGTTAAAAAATGGTTTCCCCTCCATCGCATGCGATGGAGGGGTGGCTGGAGCGATTAAGCGAACAGACGGGGTGGTGACGCTCGTTTAGAAATTCTCGTATATTAAGTAACCTCTCAATAAAATACTTTCACTCCCATATTTTGCATATTCCATTTTCTTTTTTTACATTTTCGCATGAGAAATCATGTAAAATATAATGACCCTAAATATACGGAATATAGAAAGGAACTTCGAAACCATAGCACTTCTGCAGAAGCCAGTTTATGGCTTTATTTAAAGCAAAAGAAATTAGAAGGAAGAAAGTTTACAAGGCTAAAAAGTATTGGAAATTTTATTGTTGATTTTTATTGCCCAGAAGAAAAAATTGCAATTGAATTGGATGGAGAGCCCCATTTTTGGGAAGAAGGAATGACAAAAGATTTTAATAAAACAAAGTTTCTAGAAGGTCAGGGAATTGTGATTATCCGATTTGAAAATAAATGGGTGTTTGAGGATTTGGAATTTGTATTAGGGGAAATTAAAAATGTTTAGGAGAACCATTTTCTAAAATTCATCAACCACCACCCCAGCTGTATGCCGAGTCCGGCATCAGCATCCCCTCCATTGCATGCAATGGAGGGGAAATTCTTGCTATTCAAAATCACCTTTCAACTTCTCACTCCTCACTTCTCACTCCTCACTCCTCACTTCTCACTCCTCACTCCTCACTCCTCACTCCTCACTTCTCACTCCTCACTCCTCACTCCTCACTTCTCACTCCTCACTTCTCACTTTTTAACTTCTACTTCCACCTGCGGATCAAGTGGAGAAACAGATTGTGCAAAAAAATGTGTGAGTACACCATTCTCATCCACTAAGTATTTACAAAAATTCCATTTGGGTTCCTGGTTGCACCAGCCATTCTTATTGGGGTTTGATAACCAATTAAAAACAGGGTTTTGCTCAGCCCCTTTAACCACTTGTGATTTCTTGGCCAGATAAAAACTAACCCCATAATTGATCTTGCAAAAGGCTGCAATTGCAGCATCATCTTTCTTTTCCTGTTCTTTAAAATCGTTTGCAGGAAAACCAATGATCACCAATTTTTCTTTATTTTGTTGATATAGTTTTTCTAGTTCAGCATATTGCCCGGTATACCCACAATCGCTTGCTGTGTTTACCAAAATCACTTTCTTACCCTTTAGTTGATGGATATCTAAAATACCTCCACCATTCAATTCAATATGTAATGAATAGAAATCCACCAATGGTTTTGTATGGGCAGTATTTTTTTGAATGGCATTTTTTGAACCAAATAATTTCCCGGGCAACATTATCAGGGGATACATGGTTTTTAATACCGATTGTCTATAACTCATATCTCTTTTTTTCATTAACAATACTGCTACAACTAATAATGGAATTACAATGATCACCGTTTTCATGAAGCCTTTTTTCATGTTATCGAATCACTAATTTAAACATACCCAGCTTACCTTTAAACGGAGGATATTTTACAGCAGGATCGATCCAAGTAGGGGTTTTCAATACCGATTTCTGATGACTGAACGTATCAATAGAAGTTCTCCCATGATAAGCCCCCATGCCGCTATAACCTCTGCCACCAAAGGGTAATTTATGATTGGTTAAATGCCAGCTTGCATTATTTACACAAGCGCCACCCGATGGAACTGCGTCTAACCAACTTTGTTCTATCGTGCTACTTTCAGTAAATACATAAAAAGCTAATGGGTTTGGATTCTTAGCAATAATTGCTTTTGCTTCTTTCATAGTTTGAAAGGTAAGAATAGGAAGAATGGGACCAAAAATTTCATCCTTCATCACTTGCATATCCATCGTTACCCCATCCAACAATGTGGGTTCAAAAAATAACAGATCTCTATTGGTTCTTCCACCTTGAATAATATTTCCATGATTCAAGTATGTAACCAATCTGTCGAATTGTTTATGGTTGATGATCTTTCCAAAATTTTCGCATTCTTCTGGTCTAGCTCCAAAAAACTGATCAATTGTTTCGCGCATGGCTTTTACCAATGCCTCTTTTTTTGATTCATGCACCAGCACATAATCTGGTGCCACACACATCTGACCAGCATTCGAAAATTTTGTCATCACAATTCGCCTGGCAGCTACTTTTATTTTGGCATCCGACTCAACAACACAAGGGCTTTTACCACCTAATTCTAAAGTAACCGGCACGAGTTCTTCAGCTGCCATTTTATAAATAATTTTACCAACGGTGGTACTACCAGTATAAAAAACATGGTCGAATCTAAAATGCTGCATCATGGCTGGAATCACTGTTGCACCATCACCGGGTACAAATAAAATATACTCTTTAGGAAAAACAGATTCAATAATTTTTTGCATCAGCTCCCCTGTGGCAGGAGCAAACTCACTAGGTTTTAAAACCACAGCATTACCTGCAGCAATGGCACCAATTAAAGGAGCAAACAATAATTGAAAAGGGTAATTCCATGGACCAATGATCAAGACCACACCCATGGGTTCTTTTTCAATTCTACTACTAGATGGAAGGTTTAAGATAT
The DNA here is from genome assembly GCA_025363385.1 of Bacteroidota bacterium. Lineage (GTDB taxonomy): Bacteria > Bacteroidota > Bacteroidia > Chitinophagales > Chitinophagaceae > Sediminibacterium. The sequence goes on from JANYEA010000058.1 coordinate 20,609, forward strand.
TAGTAGAAACAGACGCTGGTTCCATCCACGATTTTAAACCGTCTAGCATAGCACTCATTTCCGCCATAAAAAAACCATTCTCGGTTACCCAGCATTCTTCCTTACTTTTTTTTAGATCGGAAAATAATGCCGCATAAATGGCTTCTTCATGGTCTTGTACAGTTTGCTTCAGAACCTCCAATTGTTTTTTTCGAAATGCATAGCTACGGGTTGCACCAGTATCGAAGTATTGGCGCATTTCTTTGAGTTGCTTTACTAATTCGGTAGACATAACATGATTTTATATGGGCAATTCTTTGAATCTTAAAGATACAGTAAGTGTGCCTGATACCATAACAGGGAAATACCCGTTTCGTTTAAATAATTATTCTGTAAGTATGTAACAATTTCAATAAATTCATTCTCTAAATTTTTACCATCAATACCAACGATTCTTCCATGAAAAAAAATGAACCCATCAACAATTCACGCCGCGGTTTTATACGCAATGGCGCATTGGCTCTTGCAGGTTTTACCATTGTTCCGCGCCACGTTCTTGGCCGTGGATTTATTGCCCCTAGTGATAAATTACAAGTAGCCGGTATCGGTGCTGGTGGTAAGGGCGAAAGCGATCTTTGGAACTTCTATAAAAGTGGCAAAGCCGATATCGCATTCTTGTGCGACGTAGATGATCGTCAAACTGCCCAGAGCAGAAAGCGTTATCCAAACGCAAAAGTGTATAAAGACTATCGCGAAATGTTGGATAAAGAACACAAGTTGATCGACGCAGTTTCTGTATCCATACCCGATCACCAACACGCTGTTGCTGCTATGGCAGCAATGCAGTTGAATAAACACGTATATGTACAAAAACCTTTAACACACGATATCTATGAAGCACGTATGCTTACCCAAGCTGCGCATCGTTATAAAGTAGTTACACAAATGGGTAACCAGGGATCTTCTGGTGATGGTGTGCGTCAACTGGTAGATTGGTATAACGCCGGTTTAATTGGAGATGTGCATACCATTTATTGTTATACCGATCGTCCGGTTTGGCCTCAGGGCATTGGCTGGTCGAAAGCTAAACCCGAAGTTCCTGCAGGTTTAGATTGGGATCTTTGGCAGGGTACTGCTCCTAAAAAAGATTATGTGGAAGGTTTGATACCTTTTAACTGGCGTGGCTGGTGGGATTATGGTACCGGCGCTTTGGGAGATATGGCTTGTCATATTATGGCACCCGCTTTTGCTGTGTTGGGATTAGGATATCCAGATGGAGCGGAGTGTAGCGTATCTACACCTTATATTGCTAACTGGACTAAGGCTAACTTCCCTGAAAGTGGCCCGGTTTCTTCTCATATCATTTTAACTTTCAAAGGCAAAGATGGTAAACCAGATTTGAAATTGCATTGGATGGATGGTGGTATTCAACCAGAACGTCCAGAAGAATTGGGTGCTAATGAAATGATGGGCGATGGTGGCAATGGTGCCATCTTCATTGGTTCTAAAGGAAAAATGATGTGTGGCACTTATGGTATTAACCCACAATTATTACCTACTTCATTAACCAAAACTTCTATCGTCCCTCAAACAGTAATGCGTGTGAAGGGTGGCGATGCGGGTCACTATGCTGCTTGGGTGGAAGCCTCTATTGCAGGTTACGGAACAGATCTTGCGAAGAACTTGAGTTCTCATTTTGATATTGCGGGTCCGCTCACAGAAAGTATCCTGATGGGCAACTTAGCATTGCGCAGTTATAATATTGAAAAGAAAAATTCAAAAGGTGGAATTGATCATCCAGGTAGAGGCATTAAACTACTTTGGGACGGACCAAATATGAAGATCACCAACTTTGATGAGGCAAATCAGTTTGTGAAACGTGAGTATCGCGAAGGATGGAGTCTAGGAGTTTAGTGAAGATTGAAGGAAAAGATGAAAATGAATTCTATAACCCTGGCCTTTAGGCTAGGGATTCCTCTAAATAAAAATGCCTCTGAAAATTCAGCGGCATTTTTTATTGCTATTTATAAATGTTACATCGAAAACGCTTTCAAATAAGCAGCATCCACTTCCGCACTTTCCAGAGGATTTGTTCCGGTAAATGCTTCTTGTTCTACTACATAATACTTCAACCCATTATCAGTACCCGCTTTTAAGATCGATTTGAAATCGATAATGCCTTTTCCAAGGTGGCAAGATTCATGATCTTTAGCTGTTTTGATTTGGTCTTTCACATGACAAAGACGGAAGCGATTAGGATACTTTTTGAAGTATGCGATGGGGTCTGCACCAGCAGCAACTACCCAATAAATATCCATTTCAAAATCAACCAATTCTTTATCGGTATTTTCCATCATCACATCTTGTGGCATTACACCATCCATAGCTTTGAAAGAATAATCGTGATTGTGATAGGCAAACCGAATGCCGTTCTTTTTGCAGATCTCTCCGGCTTTATTGAAATCATCTGCAAACTTTTTAAAAGTGTCGATCGATTTTTGTGCACCAATATGTGGACAGATCAAATACTTCATGCCAATAGCAGCCGCTTCAGCAGCCTTGCGTTCGAAATCTTTTTTAATATCGCAATGAGAAGAAACAATTTTCATTCCTAACTCATCCATATATTTTTTATACTCTTTATGGTCCATCCCCCAGAACATTCCTTTGGAACCTTCAAAGCTTTCGATTTGTTTATAACCGAAGGAAGCTATTTTTTTCAAAGTTCCTTTTGCATCCTTTGACATGTCTTCTTTCACTGTCCATAATTGCAAACCAAAAGATGGCAATTTTTTGGGAGCGAACATATCGAATATCGCAGATTTTCCACTAAAAGGCAAAGACATTCCCGCAGCTACAAATGCGCTCATGCGTAAAAAGTCTCTTCTATTATTTGACATACAATTGTTTTATAAAAATGAAATCAAAACCATGCATTCGCTATCAATACTAGGTAGCCCAAGCCTTATCTCCTTTTTTATAAGGAATACATCCTTCGTATTTACCAGGAACAGCAACATAACGCAATGCTTTGGTAGCGCCTACTTCAGAAGTAAAAAAGCCCAACAGGGTTAACTCTTTTAACATTCTGAAATAATGATTTGGATCTGTATCTTTTTTAGACTTCTGATAGTCTTTCATTTCTTTATCTAAGTCAACCAACAAATCATGTCTCTGAGCTGCAGTGCTTTCCATGAACGTTTTACCAGATTTTTTCTTAGAAGCTTCGTCGAGTTTTTTCAGGCCATCCATAAAAATAGTTTGGTCCTTTAGTTCGTAACAGTCTTTTACATATACGCTCATGAACTCGCCCACTTTTGCTTCTTTAGCACCAGGAGTTGCTGTGGCAGGTAAAATGGTTTCACCAACTTCATTCAAAAATGCAATATCATCTTTGGTTAAGTTGAATGCGGTTGCTCCTTTATCTGAATTTTTACAACCAGACATAAATGCACCTGCACCAATTAAAGTTCCGCCCAACAGTATGGCAACACTGGAAATGGCTTCTCTTCTATTCATTATTTTTAATTTAAATGGTTTTAAATTTTGCTTCAGTAATTTACTGAACTACAATTGATTTTAGATATTTTGTTTTTTCAACTCTTCTACAGCAAATGCAGCCGCTCTAGCTGTGAACGCCATATAAGTCAATGATGGATTCACACAAGATGAAGATGCCATAAATGCTCCGTCTGTTACAAATACGTTTGGTGCATCCCATACCTGGTTATTCCCATTTACAACTGATGATTTACGGTCTCTACCCATACGTGCAGTACCCATTTCATGAATACCTTTTCCTGGTGTACCATCTCCATCATGACCCTTCACATCTTTCACACCAGCAGCAGTAAGCATTTCTATAGCATCATCAACGCAGTCTTTACGCATTTTCTTTTCGTTTTCTCTCAACTCACAATCAATTGCCAGCACATTCAAGCCCCATTTATCCTGCTTGGTTTTATCAATCGAGATCTTGTTATCATGGTGCGGCAACATTTCGCCAAATCCACCCATACCCATCGTCCAACCACCTGGTTCTGTCATCGCATCTTTGAATTCAGCACCAATGCTAAACTCTGCTACCTGATGGTTCCAACCCTCTCTGGTTCCACTACCTTGATATCCAAATCCACGTACATAATCGCGCTTATCATTTCCTACGTTTCTATAGCGAGGAATATAAATTCCGTTTGCACGGCGACCAAAATAGTATTTGTCTTCATACCCTTCCACTCTTCCGCTTGCACCGGTACCTAAATGGTGATCCATTAAGTTATGTCCTAACTCTCCGCTTGAACTTCCTAATCCATCAGGCCATATATCGGTAGCTGAATTCATTAAGATTTTTGCAGTATCTAGTGTTCCGGCATTTAAGAAAACAATCTTTGCTTTGTACTCAACTGTTTTCATTGTTTCAGAATCCAGTACTTCCACACCGGTAGCTTTTTTCTTATCCATATCATACAACACTCTCGTTACAATACTGTATGGACGTAAAGTTAAATTACCTGTTTTTTGAGCAGCCGGTAATGTAGAAGATTGAGTACTAAAGTATCCTCCGAAAGGACAACCCAACCAACATTTATTTCTAAACTGGCAATTGGTTCTTCCTTCATGCGGAACTGTTAGGTTAGCAGTACGGCCAATGATCATGGCACGCTCCCCTTTGTATTTTTCTTTAATTCTTGCAGCTACGTCTTTCTCCACACAAGTCATATCCATAGGTGGTAAAAACTGGCCATCAGGTAAAACGGCTAGCCCGTCTTTATTTCCACTAATCCCCGCAAATTTTTCTGCATAGCTATACCAGGGTTCGATGTCTTTATATCGAACGGGCCAGTCAACACCATGTCCGTCTTTTAAGTTTGCTTCAAAATCCAGATCACTCCATCGATAACTCTGTCTGCCCCACATCAAAGATTTACCACCTACATGGTAACCTCTAAACCAATAGAAGGGTTTTGTTTCTGTATAAGGATGTTCAGAATCTTTACACCAATAATCCAAATTGATTTCATTCAGTGGATAATCTCTTTTCAAATTTGGATAATCATGAATCATTTGTTGTGTTCTGCGACCTCTGTGCGGGAAATCCCATGCTTCCTTATTGGCAGAAACATAGTCTTTAATGTGCACAATATCGCGACCTCTTTCGAGCATCAATACCTTCAGCCCTTTTTCAGTTAATTCTTTTGCAGCCCAGCCACCGCTGATGCCCGAACCAACTACAATTGCGTCATACGTTTGATCAGCCATTTGTTTGTGATTTATTTGGTTTTTATAGTGGATTAAATATCGCAGATTTGAATTGCCTTTCTCAATGATGCCAACGGATCTGCATCCGCAGGAATAAATTCTTGTGCTACATAGCCCTTGTATCCCGTTTCATGTATTGCTTTCATGATGGCAGGATAATAAAGTTCCTGACGCTCATCAATTTCATTTCTTCCAGGTACGCCGCCTGTATGGTAATGTCCGAATGATTCATGATTGTTACGAATAGTACGAATTACATCACCTTCATCAATTTGCATATGATAGATATCGTACAACAATTTAAAATTAGGAGACCCAACACGCTTCACTAATTCAACACCCCAAACAGAACGATCGCACATATAATCTTTGTGATCTATTTTGCTATTCAATAATTCCATTTGAAGCATCACTCCTTTTTTTTCAGCCAAACCAACAATTTGCTTCAATCCTTCAACGCAATTTTTTAGTCCGGTTTCATCATCAATAGTTCCCTTATTACCACTTGCCACAAACAGATTTACAAAACCTGCTTTAGATACCAGATCAATATGTTCGGTATAACTTTTAATCAAGGTCTCATGATATTGTTTATCATTCCATCCTTTGGTAAGACTTATCTCTGCACCATTGCACATAGTAGAGATCAATCCATATTTTTTTAATGTATCCCAATCTTTAGGACCCACCAAATCAATTCCAACTAAACCGATTTCTTTGAAAGCTATACAAAGTTGTTCTAAAGGAATAGCGCCGTAACACCATCTGCAGGCGGAATGTTTGATATTCCCTTTGAGTTGGTAAGACTTATTTTTTTCTTTCATGTCTTTAGTAAAGGATGACAATGCACCACCTGCGGCAATTGCGGCAGAACCTGTTACCAGGCTTTTGATGGCAGATCTTCTATTCGTGTTTATTGACATATAGTTTTTTGCAAAGCATTAAAATGATAATTATACAGCCGTTAGTACCTCTTTCTTTCTTCCTTTCATGTAGAAAAAAAGGCCGATAAAAGCAACCGTTAAAAAGATAGGGATAACAAGTGTGAAATTTATAATCTCAGGGCCTGCTGCTTTTTTGGCTTCATTCAGCATATTTGCAAATTCAGTACCGGGAGCTGCATCGTTATACACTTTAATATCTGCACCTGCAGGTAATTTAGCAGAGATCAAACGATCATAATAACCACCCATGAATATCATATATACTGATACGGCAAACATACCAGCTCCACCCAAAAAATTCATTCCTACGGCACCTGTTCTGGGTAAATTTTCTGAAACGAAGCCTAACATGGTTGGCCAGAAATAGCATACACCCATTCCAAAAACCAAGGCACCTACAAATAGCATATTACCGGAACTATGCCCTAATAAATACAACCCAACAGTAGCCAGTACTGCCGAAATAATTAATACCCCTTGAGGAGAGAATTGTTTGATCACAGGTTTTGCAAATGCACGGCCCAATACCATTACACCTGTCTCTACAGTTAATAAGAGGATCGCATTATCAGACACATTTTTCAATAAAATATCGATCCATTGACCTGTAAATAATTCTGTGATTGCAGTACCAAACATTAAAATCAGCATCACCCAAAATAGAGGTGTAAGGAAAACTGCTTTGTACATGTCTTTTGTAGATACACCACTAGCAACTCGCTCAGTAACTGGAAAATCTAATTTACTAAATAAGTAACCATAAATAATAGTTGGAATAGCCATTAAGCCAACTTGAACTTGCCAACCAATTCCAATTTTATCTAATAAAAAAACCAATAAGGTTCCAATGACTATACCCCCTGGGAACCATAAGTGAAAGTGGTTCAATTTGGTAGTTTTGTTATCTGAGTAAATGGTTGCTACCAATGGATTACAAGCTGCCTCAACAGTACCATTGGCAATGCCAATACATAGTGTAGAAATGAATAGGCTCCAGAATCCACCTGCAAAAATAGTTAACACTATTCCAAGCAAATGAAAGGCAAAAGCAATCAGTAAAAGCTTCTTCATTCCGATAATATCAACCAGTATACCACCTGCGAAAATTGCAACTGGGAAACCCCAGAAAGCAGTAGCGGCAATGGTTCCGAGCTGAGTGGCACTTAATTGAAATTCAACACCTAGTCTTCCTAGGATGCCGGCACGAATTCCAAAAGATAAAGAGGTTACCAATAATGCCAGGCAACTGGCAACAAATAATTGGCTACGTTGTGGGGTAGTTTGCATGTCGTTAGAGTTAAAAAGAAAATTTAAGGAGTTAAATGTAATTTTTTATTTTTAAAAACTCGATTGAAAAATCAAAGCCATGAAAAAATAATTCAGCGAACCTAAATTCTGTGGCTTTGTGTCAAAAAGACACGATGTAATCAAATTAAAATATCCTTACATTTAATAAAAAAAGTACAACCAAATGAACCGAAAACTCAGAATGGGTATGGTAGGAGGCGGTAAAGACGCTTTCATTGGAGCCATACATCGCTATGCCGCCAATATGGATGGCTTGATTGAAGTTGCAGCAGGAGCATTAAGTATTAACCCTGAGATTGCTGTTGATTCCGGTAAGATGTTATTTCTGCCTGCAGATAGAACTTATCTTACTTATGATGAAATGATTACTAAGGAAGCAGCATTGCCAGCTGATAAAAGAATTGATTTTGTAACTATCGTAACACCCAACTTTGCACACTTCGCTCCGGCAATGATGGCATTGGATCATGGTTTTCACGTGGTGATTGAAAAGCCCATCTGCTTTACTTTGGATGAAGCTTTGCAATTACAAAAGAAAGTAGCAGAAACCGGATTGGTGCTTTGCTTAACACATACATACTCAGGATATCCCATGGTAAAGCAAGCCAAAGCAATGGTGGCAGATGGCGTGCTTGGAAAAATCCGTAAAGTATGGGTGGAATATCCTCAGGGTTGGCTGAGCAAATTATCTGAAAGAGAAGGTAATGCTCAAGCTGCCTGGAGAACAGATCCTAAAAAAAGTGGTAAAGCTGGTTGTATGGGCGATATTGGTACACACGCTGCACACTTATCTGAATATATTACGGGTGCAAAAATTACACATCTTTGTGCCGACCTGAATGCCTTGGTACCAGGCCGTTTGTTGGATGACGATGGCGGAGTTTTATTAAAATTCGATAACGGTGCTGCTGGTGTGTTAATGGCATCTCAGGTAGCCGCAGGTGAAGAGAATGCTTTGAAGATCCGCATCTATGGAGAAAAAGGTGGATTGGAATGGGCACAACACGAGCCCAATACTTTATTGGTAAAATGGTTAGATGCTCCTACTCAGATTTTGCGCGCAGGTGCAAACTATGGAGATCGTTTGTCTTCTTATGCTACCAGCAATTGCAGAACTCCGGGCGGACATCCAGAAGGATATCTGGAAGCATTTGCGAATATCTATCACAATTTTGCGAAGACCGTTTCTGCAAGGATTGATGGCTCCACTCCTACCAAAGAAGAATTAGATTTTCCTGGAGTAGAAGATGGTATCAGAGGTATGGCATTTATTGATAATGTAGTGGCATCCGCTCAATCAGATATTAAGTGGACCGAATATAAAATCTAATCAAAGTATAATTTTAAAAACATGACCAATATAAAAGGTCCCGCTATTTTTCTGGCTCAGTTCATGGGCGATACCGCACCATTTAACAGACTGGATACCATCTGTGCCTGGGCAAAAAGTTTAGGTTTTGTTGGCGTGCAAATTCCTGCATGGGACGCTCGTTGTATTGATCTAAAAAAAGCTGCAGAAAGTAAGACTTATGCAGACGAGATCAATGGCATCGTACATGCTGCAGGAATGGAGATCACAGAATTGTCTACGCACTTGCAAGGACAGCTGGTAGCAGTGAATCCAGCGTATGATGCTTTGTTCGATGGATTTGCTCCTGAAGAAGTACGCAACAATCCAAAAGCCAGAACCGAATGGGCTGTACAGCAATTGATGTATGCTGCAAAAGCTTCCAGAAATTTAGGACTTGATGCATGTGCCACTTTTAGCGGTGCACTTTTATGGCATACGGTTTATCCCTGGCCACAACGTCCTGCAGGATTGGTAGAAACTGGTTTTACAGAATTGGGCAAAAGATGGACACCCATTTTAAATGAGTTCGATGCAAATGGTGTAGACCTTTGTTATGAAATTCATCCGGGTGAAGACTTACACGACGGTGTGAGTTACGAAATGTTTTTAGCAAAAGTAAATAACCACAATCGCGCGAATCTTTTATATGACCCATCACATTTTGTATTACAATGTTTAGACTATTTAGCATACATCGATTTTTATCATGAGCGGATTAAAATGTTCCATGTAAAAGATGCGGAGTTTAATCCAACAGGTAAACAAGGTGTGTATGGTGGATACCAGGGATGGGTTGATCGTGCCGGGCGCTTCCGCTCTCTTGGGGATGGGCAGGTTGACTTTAAATCTATCTTCAGCAAACTAGCTGCTTATAACTATAAGGGATGGGCAGTAATGGAATGGGAATGTGCCATCAAGCACCCTGAAGTAGGTGCTGCTGAAGGAGCCATATTTATTAAAAACAATATCATTAAAGTAACAGAAAAAGCTTTTGACGATTTTGCGAATACGGGTTCAAATGAAGAATTTAATCGCCGCATTCTAGGAATTCATTAATAACTTTATCTTTTAAATCATTAAAATCTAATAGCATTGAAAAAGTATTTAGTAGCCATCGCACTTGTAGTGTTAGTTGGCGCATGTAGCAGCAACAACGCAAATGATAAAAAAACAGATGCCCCTGCAGTAGCAGCAGCCCCAGCTAACGATTTAAGTTCTAATCCAGATTATCAAAAAGGGGTTGAATTAATCGCAAAGTCTGACTGTTTAACTTGTCACAAAACAGATTCAAAATTAATTGGACCAGCTTATAAAGATGTAGCTGCCAAATATGAAAACACGGAAGCTAATGTGGATCTGTTAGCAGGTAAGATTATTAAGGGTGGAACTGGTGTATGGGGACAAATTCCAATGACACCGCATGCTACCCTTTCAGAAGCAGATGCGAAAGCCTTAGCCAAATATGTTTTATTACTACGTAAATAATTAAGATGCAAACACTAATTCTATCCATACTTTTGTCAGTTTCTATCTTAGCGAGTGATCCAGTAACTAAAACGGAAAAATCAAATGAAAACAAGAAGGCATGGATTTCTCTTTTTGATGGAAAAACAACCAAGGGCTGGCATAGTTATGGTAAAACCGCCGCAGGTGAAGCCTGGAAAGTAGAAGATGGAATTTTACACCTTGATGCGGGAAAAAACCTGAGTGCTGGAGATATTGTTACCGATGAAAGTTTCGACAATTTCGATTTGAAATTGGAATGGAAAATTTCAAAAAATGGCAATAGCGGTATCATTTTTTATATTCAGGATGAACCAAAAAAATATGATTATATCTGGTATACCGGACCCGAAATGCAAGTGTTGGATAATGACGGACATTCCGATGGTAAGATCATCAAACACCGTGCTGGTAACTTGTACGATTTGATAGAAGGAAAAGAAGGCGTTGTAAAAGCAGTAGGCGAATGGAATCAGGTTGAGATCATTAGCAACAAAGGAAAATTAGACCTCATGCTAAATGGTGTTACAGTAGTTTCTACCACAGTTGGCGATGATAATTGGAGAAATTTAATTGCGGGTAGCAAGTTTAAAACAAAGGCCGACTTTGGCAAAGTCTTCAGTGGTCATATTGGATTACAAGACCATGGTAATGAAGTTTGGTTCAGAGATATCAAGATTAAAAAGTTGTAACAAATACAAAACTAAAAAAAAGGCAATCAAAAATTTGATTGCCTTTTTTGGGGCCCAGCCCCAGCCTAGCCCCAGTTTGAAAGCTGGGGTTATCGTATTATTTTTCATATTTTTCTACTTCGTACTTCCTCACTTCCTTACACTTTTATCTATTATCTTTTATCTTTGTTCTATGCAGGAATTGAACGACGAATACTTTATGCAGGAAGCTTTGAAAGAGGCACAGAAAGCTTACGAAGCAGACGAAGTACCCGTGGGAGCAGTAGTGGTAATGAATCATAAGATAATTGCAAGGGGACATAACCAAGTAGAGCTATTAAACGATGCTACAGCACACGCAGAAATATTGGCCATTACTTCTGCCTTCAATCTTCTTGGATCGAAATACTTACCAGAAGCTTCGCTTTATGTTACCCTTGAGCCTTGCCTGATGTGCGCTGGTGCTTTGTACTGGGGAAAGATCAGAAGGATTGTTTATGGGGCAACCGACGTTAAGAACGGATACTTGCACCACACCAAAGAACCTGGGCCCTTCCCCGCCAAAATAGAAATCACCAAAGGCATCCTCGAAGCAGAATGCGCTTTTTTGATACAAAGCTTTTTTAGGGCTAAACGATAATGGAATCATATAGTCTATTTTCGAGTTCAGAAACAATTGATATATGTAAGAATAAATAGGATTTAAGCCTTTAAATTTGTACCTCATCACTTTAAAAAAAATATTATGTCTTTTACATTAGCACCTTTACCCTATGCACAAGATGCATTAGAGCCACATATCGATACATTGACTATGCAGATCCACCATGGTAAACACCATCAGGCTTATGTAGACAATTTAAATAAAGCCGTTGCTGGTACTCCTAATGAAGGAAAATCATTGGCCGAATTAGTTGCAGTGGCAGGTACGATTAGCCCGGCAGTTCGTAACAACGGTGGTGGACATTGGAACCATACTTTCTTCTGGGAAAGTTTAGCTCCTCATGCAGGTGGTGCTCCTTCAGGTGCATTAGCCGATGCCATTACTGCAGCATTCGGATCTTTCGACGCATTTAAAGAAAAATTTGCAGCAGCTGGCATGACTCGCTTTGGTAGCGGTTGGGCTTGGTTGATTGTAAAGGATGGCAAACTAGAAGTTTCTTCTACTCCAAACCAGGATAATCCTTTGATGGATGTGGCTGAAGTAAAAGGTCATCCAATTCTTGGCGCAGATGTTTGGGAGCATGCTTACTATTTAAAATATCAAAACCGCAGAGCAGATTATTTAACTGCTTTCTGGAACGTAGTAAACTGGAGTAAAGTTGCTGAGCGTTTTGCTGCAGCCGTTTAGTTTTGCAAAAAATGAATTAGTTTTAAACCCGTCCCGAGTTCTCGGGACGGGTTTACTTTTTAAAGAACTATCATGAAGAATTTTACCATCATTTTATTTGCTTTTGTTTTATTTACTTCTTGCGCCGATCATAATAAACGCATTTATGTTATGAGTAAGGGTACTGCTAAGTATGATGAAGCCAGCAAAACTATTACAGCAAAAGATGAAAGTGCACATGGAGAAATGATTATTACTATTTCCAGTCCGGAAGTGGCTTTAAAACTAAACGGACCCGCTGGTGAGGCTTCTGTTGATTTTAAAGAGAATGGATTGTACATCATCAATATCAAAAACGATACGATCATTGGAACTAAGCAGCATTATGTAAATCCGAAACTGCAGAAAGGCATGATGACTCAAGATGAATTAAAAGTAAATATTGATTCACTATACCAATTAACAGAAGCAAAAAATATGAGTGCGGCAACTCATCGTTTTTTTATTCTCCCTAATCAAGCAGTAAAAATTACCGATAATTTAGAAGCCATCATTGTTGGACCCTTTCACCAAATGACAACCGCTGCAAGGGTTGATGGCGTTGAACCAGAAGTATATCGCTTTTATAGCATCCGTGAAATCAGAGAAACCATTATTAAACTGGAAGGATTTACCAAAGTAGTACGGCCAAAAAAATAAAATCATGGAACAGGATCATAGCCATGCCCACCACCGGGTCTGCATTTACTAACTCTTTTCACAGATAAGATAAAACCTCTTACCAGGCCGTGTTTCTTTAATGCCTCTGCAGCGTATTGAGAACAGGTAGGTGTGAATCTACATTTGGGGCCAAGTGCTGGTGATATCACCCACTGATAAAATCTGATTAGAATTATGAAAGGAAGGATGAGTATTTGCTTAAGCAGCGCAAGAAATTTTTCCATTCTAGGGTTTGTTTTGAAAACTGTTTCCTAATTTCTGCAAGATCGTGGGCATCTTCTCTGCAATCAATGCTGTTTCAGCAATGTCTTTGCCAATAAATAAAATAAAGACGCTGAGTTGTTTTTTTTCGGGCAAGAATTCTAGCAATTTATTTTTATGTAAGCGATAGGCTTCACGTAATAATCTTTTGATACGATTACGATCAACTGCTTTTTTAAAATAACGAGAGCTTGCGCCTACCCCCACTTTTGCAGAACTTAAAGTTTCAATATCCTTACAAGTGTAAGTGATCTTAAGCGGGAATGCATTCAAAGATTTACCTTCTGCAAAAACCTGGTTAAGCAGTTTTCTGCTTTTCAGTTTCTCCGATTTGGAATAGGTAAATTTTTTTGTTGTCATATTCTACAAAACTAAAAAACCTCATCCCGATTTCTCTGGATGAGGCTAAATATTTTATGCGGTGGACCCGAATATTATTTTAATCCTTTCTCGCTAGAAACAGAAAGTTTCTTGCGGCCTTTCGCTCTGCGGCTTGCTAATACCTTGCGGCCATTTGCAGACTCCATACGCTTACGAAAACCGTGAACGGTTTTTCTACGACGTTTGTGTGGTTGGAATGTACGTTTCATTTTATCGTTTTTTTACTAACCCGGTAATATTGTTTCGTTTCATGCCTGCAGTCACCATACTGCTGCTTGTGAAAGGACGGCGAAGGTAAGGATTGTACACCAAAAGGCAAAAGAATCAGAGAAAAATATGTTCTGATCTTAGTTCCCTGCCAAAAAACAGGCTTGCATGGTTATCAAAATCGCTTGTTGAATCGGTAGTAAAAAATTGGATGGACCCGGTTTTGCTACACATTTTTGACATATCTGGATGATTATCAAGATATTGTACTAAACTTTTGGCTACAATCTCCCCTTGCGATACTACTTGTATGCCAGCAGGTAATTGTTGTTTTATTTTTTCTATTAAAAGCGGATAATGGGTACAAGCCAGTAAAATAGTGTCGATATCAGCAGATTGACCCATTAATTGATCCAAATATTTTTTTACAAAATAGTTGGCACCTGGGCTATTGTATTCTGCATTTTCAATCAAGGGAACCCACATGGGGCAAGCCTGTTGGTACACTTTACTGTTCGGAAAAAATTTATGAATTTCAATCGGATAACTATCACTCAAAACAGTACCCGTTGTGCCTAAAATTCCTATAGCTCCAGTGGTTGAGAAGTTGCCGATGATTTCCGTGCTGGGCCTAATTACCCCCAACACTCTTTTATGCGCATCCAACTTGGGCAAATCCTTTTGCTGTATGTTTCTTAGAGCTTTAGCAGAAGCCGTATTACAGGCCAGAATTACTAATTCGCAACCCTGTGCAAAAAACCATTCCACACATTGCAAGGTATATTGGTATACAGTTTCAAAGGAACGTGGCCCGTAAGGCGCACGGGCATTATCGCCCAAGTAGATATAGTCGTAATCGGGCAATTGTTTTACGATCTCTTTTAGTACGGTTAAACCGCCATAGCCGCTATCAAAAACACCAATTGCTGTCTTCTTCATCTATCAAAAATAAGAACCCCATCGCATGGATGGGGTTCTTAAAAAATATTTATGGAAGAATTATCCTTTTTTAGGTGCTGGCTTAGCTGCTGGAGCTCCTGTAGATGGAACTGCAATACCTTGATTTTTCAATTCTTCAATTACTTCTTTAGGCAAGTTTAGTTTCAATTCTTGCGCAACTTTGATAGACAAGTTGTCGCTGATGGGAGACTTCAACAATGCGTCGCTGCGGAAAATATGGGTATATTTTTGCTCACGAATAATTTTTTCTAAAGCAGCATAGATCTTTTGCTTAAAAGGAACCAATAGTTCTTCTTGTTTTGCTTGAACCGCTTGTTGCTGATATTGCTGCCAATTTACCAATTGGTATTTGATCTGGTTTAATTCTTTCACAGCTTGCTCTCTAGCTCTTGCTGGCATCGCAGCTGAATCTTTTTTGAAGATGCTGTCTCTGCGTTGAAACTCACCCACTTTATATTCGTAATCTACTTGCAAAGAATCTTTAGCAAAGCTTTGTAAAGCTGCAGTTACTTTATCGATATCTGGCATCAAACCCAATACACTCTCTTCGTCAAAAGTTCCAATTTTGGTTTGAGCATTGGTGTGATTTGTAAATAAAAGGCTAGCCATAACAGCCACACACACAAATAATACTTTCTTCATTTTAGTGAATTTATAATTGATAGTTGTTTAAAATTTAATCCCCATCTCCTTCAGTAAATCATCACTCTTATCCAGCTTTGGGTCGGCAAATATAATGGTAATTCCTTCACTTTTATCCAGTACAAAATCATAAGACCTTGCCAATGCTAGTTTCTGAATGGCATTATATACTTTGTCTTGTATGGGTTTAACTAAACGTTGACGTTCTTTAAACAGATCGCCCTCATAACCAAAACGTCTTTTTTGCAGATCACGCACTTCTTTTTCTCTCACAAATAATTCATCTTCACGCTTCTTTTTCAATTCATCGGTTAACATGAACTGTTCGGCATCGTAATTCTTATACATTTTATCGAGCTGATCCTGACGATCGTCGATTTCCTTTTGCCACTGTGCACTAATGCTCTGTAAACGCTTATCAGCATCTTTATATTCCGGAATCTTATCCAATACATATTTTGTATCAATCACCGCATAACGTTGTTGTGCTGCTACAAATCCCTGTAAGCCCATGATGGCTAAAAGAACAAAAAGTAGTTTTTTCATACAAGCCTGTTTTGATTTTATTATTCTGGTTCAAAGCCCAACATGAAGGTAAATCTAGACGCGTCTTTCATGCTATTGCCTGATGTGAATCGATCCAAACCAATACCGTAATCAAATCCAAGTAATCCAAACATCGGTAAGAAGAAACGCATTCCCAAACCAACCGATCTACGCAATTGGAAAGGATTGTAATCCTTCATAGAATACCATCCGTTTGCTGCTTCGAAGAAGCCCAAAGCATAAATGGTACTGCTCGGATTTAAACTCAATGGATATCTTAATTCCATTGTGTATTTATTGAAAATGGTAAAGTACTGACGGGTAGATTGCTGATCAGGATTCACTTTCGGATCTGATGTATTATACACCGGATAACCTCTATGTGCAATGATATCGTATCCTAATAATGCAAACTGATTACTTAAACCTGCATCACCCACCTGGAATCTTTCAAACGGAGAAATTTGCAGATCTGGATTATAGCGACCTAAATAACCCAATTTCACAGATGTTCTAATTACAAACTGTTTGTTATGTTCTGCACCAGATGGTTTGCCCAAAGGAATAAACCATTCTCCATTGAAACGCCATTTATGGTATTCGATCCACTCATAAGGGTTACTCGAAGAAGCAATATTATTACTGATTAAAGTATAAGGAGGCGTTAACTGTACACTCGCCATAAAGGTAGATCCAGTTCTAGGAAACAAAGGTTGATCTACTGATGAACGTTGTAAGGTAAAT
Source organism: Bacteroidota bacterium (assembly GCA_025363385.1). Classification (GTDB taxonomy): domain Bacteria; phylum Bacteroidota; class Bacteroidia; order Chitinophagales; family Chitinophagaceae; genus Sediminibacterium. The sequence goes on from JANYEA010000058.1 coordinate 37,415, forward strand.
TTCACATTTAAATTGTGCGCAAATCCATTGGTAAAACCTGGAAGGTTCACCGGGTCGATCGCATAGTTATTCAAATTATATCGAGTGAAACTTAAGGCAGTAGTTAAAGAAAAATAGTCATCCGGCCATTTCAACTGTTTAGCCAAGGCAATTGTGGCACCTGTTGTAGTGATGGAACTCTGACTTGAATAGTTAGGATCATATAATCCGGTATATGGATTATAGGTTTGTCCGTACTTGGTATTATACACACTGAATGATAATGCGTTTCTTTTCTTACCACCAAACCAAGGTTCTGTGAATGAGAAGTTATAAGAACGGAATGCTTTACCATTACTCTGTACACGAATGCTTAATTTTTGTCCGTCTCCCATTGGCAATGGATCCCAGGCAGATTTTTTCCAGATATTTCGAATCGAGAAGTTATTGAAAGAAACACCCAATGTTCCGGTTAAACCAATTACACCACCCCAACCCGCACTCAATTCTAGTTGATCACTCGATTTTTCTTCCACGGTATAATTAATATCCACGGTACCATCTTCTGGATTAGGTACTGGGTTAATGCCAATTTTTTCCTGGTTAAAATAATTCAACTGAGCTATCTCTCTATTAGAACGTACCAGATCGGTTCTGCTAAATTTCTCACCCGGAATGGTGCGCAACTCTCTTCTGATTACGTATTCTTTGGTACGGTCGTTACCTGCAATACGCACATTTTTAATGGTTGCTTGTGGACCTTCCACAATTCTAATTTCGAAATCGATTGTGTCGTTATATACCGCAGTCTCTACTGGATCTGTACGGAAAAATAAATATCCATCATCCTGGTATAATCCACTGATGTCGCCACCTTCAGGACCCGCGTTCTTACCTAATTTTTTATTCAGGATATCCATATTGTAGATATCACCCTTTCTAATTCCGAGGATGGCAGTTAACACAGAATCTCCGAATTTAGTGTTACCGCGCCATGAGATATTACCGAAATAATAGCGACGGCCTTCCGATAATTTAATATCGATATTCAGGTCGCCTTTCTTGGTATGATACACCGTATCTTTTAATACAACCGCATCGCGATAACCTAGTGTGTTGTAATATTCCAGTATATTATCAAGGTCGGATGTAAATTTCTTAGCATCATATTTTGCAGAACTAAATTTCAGACGAACATAAGGGTCTAATACTTTTTTGGTTCTGCTAAATGTGAGATATCCTTTTTCTTTGAGGTAATCATCGAAAGTATAATGCTTGGCATCCACAATCATTCCTTTATCGTAAGTAGGGTAAAGGGTAAAACGAGATTGCTCTTTGGTGTCTTTTAATTTCTTCTTCAGTTTAGATTCTTCTACAGAATTATTTCCACCGAAATTGATATTGTTGATATGTACTTTAGACCCCTTTGTGATAAAGAAGTTCAACGTAAGTGTATTGTTTGCAGAACTATCTTTTCGTTCAACCACTTTTACTTTTGCATCCTGAAAACCTTTTTCTGCATAATATTTTTTAATGGCTTCCACAGCAGTGATCTTCATATTTTCGGTAACCACACGATTGGGAACCAACCCTGTTTTTCCGGATAGATCTTCACTCTCACTTTTACGAACATCTCTGAAATAGAATTTAGATAACCTCGGGCGTTCTGTAACTTGAATTTCAACGCTGATATTTTTTCCTTCCAGATTGGTTAAATAAATTTCTACGTTGCTGAAATAATTCTGTGCCCATAATTTAGCGATGGCTTTAGAAAAATTATCGCCACCTGGAATTTTAATATCATCTCCGATATTGATATTGGCAATGGATATTAAAAGGTTCTCATCGAAGAAACGATTGCCCACTACTTTCACACTAGCCACTTTATAAGTTTTGGCAGTTTTCTGTGAAAAAATACTAATCAAGTCTGCGTCGATAGAAGTAATCGTTGTATCTGTAGTAGATTGCGATTGAGCCGATAAACTCACCAACAAAATAAGAGAAGCCAACACTAAATATTTGTACAATTTCTGCATCCGGTTCGTTTTGTGATATTCCAGTCTGAAAGTAAAGTCCATCATGCTTTCAGCGATTTTATTGGTTTTAAGTTGGGCAAATTAAATGGAATAATTAAAAGTGTTTGTTAAATCGCCTGTTTCAAGGGCTTTATGCTATAAATAGTTGTGTTTAAGCCAATTGGCTTTCCTCCTGAATTTGTTTGTCGGTCTTCCCAAACCTCCTATTTCTAGCTTGAAAATCGAGAATGGCTTCTACCAGATTTTCCTTGCGGAAATCGGGCCAACGGGTATTGGTAAAGTATAATTCAGCGTATGCTAACTGATACAATAAAAAATTACTAATCCGGTATTCCCCGCTTGTTCTGATCATCAACTCAGGATCTGGAAATTCACTGGTAGTTAAATAGTGTTCCAAAACTTCCTGGTTAATAGATGCCGCATTGATCTTTCCTGCTTCTACATCCATTCCAATTTGCTTTACAGCATTCACCAATTCCCATCTGCTGCTATAACTCAATGCCAGTACTACATTGAGGCCTGTATTATGACTCGTTAAAGCCAATGCTTCATGCAATTCTTCATGTGCGTCTTTAGGTAAAAGACTAAGATCCCCAATTACGTGTAAGCGTATATTGTTTTTGTTTAAGGTAGGCACTTCCTTGCGGATGGTTTCTACAAAAAGCGCCATTAACCCTTCTACTTCTTTCTGAGGACGATCCCAGTTTTCGGTACTAAATGCGTACAAAGTCAGGTATTCGATACCCAATTCGGCACATCCTTCTACAATGATTCGAACACTCTCCACTCCGTGAAAATGTCCATACAAACGCTCCTGACCTTTTTCTTCGGCCCAGCGTCCATTTCCATCCATTATGATTGCGATATGTTTTGGCAAACGATCTTTATCAATTTTGCCAATGAGGCTTTCCTCCATGGTATACCTGCATTTAGGCTGCGAAATTAACAAAAACGGCGGGGTTGGACGTATTTAATTAGCAGAAAAAGTGCCTAAGGGGCTTAAAAAATGATTATTTTCTAATATTTAGGGCAAAGATAAGATTGGATATTAAAAGACATACCCACTTGGATGGTGATAAAAGCATCTTTTTGACTGCTATTTCCTCTCTGACGACCCTTAATTCCAATGGAAGTTCCGGTTTCATAGCTTCTGTCTTGTAATAGAAAGCCAGGAGAAGCATTACCGTTGGGTAAAGGAGGAAATGCATCGGGAGCATAAGTGCCGCTTACATCATCGAGGTAATCGGTATTGGTAAAACGATAAGAAATCTCACCAAAAACATTCGATTTTTCATTCAATGCATATTTCATACCCACACCAAATGGAATACAGATGGCTATTGGGCTGTACGGTTTTTTACTAGGATATAAAGCAGACCCTTGACCCTCGGTACCAATTGGGCGTAGTAAATATTTCGAACCCCCTAAATAGGCATAAGGATCAAAAGAAAAGATACCCAGACCTAAGCTTACATAAGGCGTAAACCGATATTCTTCGAAGCCGGGTACGAAATTAAAAAAGTTGAAATCGCCCGACACGCTCATTTCCCAAACATCGGTATTGAAACTCAGGTTACGCTGACGTTCGGTAGGGTTATTGCTGTACACATCGCTATAGGCAAGGAATGTATAGTTACCTGCTATTTTAACGCCTACATAATTATTGATCTGTTTTCTAAAGAAGATGCCACCCGAAAACTTGGGACGGTTTATTTGCATGCCTGTATTTAAATCGCCGAAATAATGACCCAATCCAACCGAGAATCCATATTCAGCCTGATGCGAATACGTTTCCAGTACCTGGGCCTTTGCAGTGCCCAAACAAATAGTTAAAAGTAGTAGCAGTCCAATTTTACGCAGCATGTAGTTTATTTCGTCTATCTATTGTAAAATAGCATCAAATTTTTCTAAGGTAAAAGTTAATTTCTTTTATCCAAGCCCCAGGTTAGTTTGGTTCTTAGGGTAGAAAGGAAATTATTTTCATTTAGTCTTGCAAGGTTAATATAAAATTTCTCTTTTCGCACGGCCAACTGTATTGATTTTGTGACAATTTCTCTTCTGGCATCAAGGGCACAAATGAATTGATCGGCTCTACCCTCCACTTCAAAAGAAATTACATTCGAATCTGGTACTACGATAGAACGAACGTTCAGGTTGTGTGGTGCCACGGGTGTAATTACAAAACTGGATGATTCAGGAAATACAATGGGTCCGTTACAACTCATATTGTAACCCGTGGAACCTGTTGGGGTGGACACGATGAGTCCGTCTGCCCAGTAAGTATTCAAAAATTCACCATTCAGGTAGGTATGAATTTTTACCATGGGAGAAATATCTCTCTTATGAATAGCAAATTCGTTCAACGCAAATGGTGCGTCCCCGAATAATTCTTCATTGGAATCTAAGTGTATCAAGGTTCTTTTCTCGATATGAAAAGATCGGTTGATCAATGCATCCACTGCAAGTGAAAGTTCGTCTTTACTAATGCTGGCTAAGAAACCCAGGCGGCCGAAATTGATACCGAGGATGGGAATATTTGTTTGCTTCACCAAAGTAACCGCGTCCAGCATGGTTCCATCTCCGCCAATGCTGATGAGTATATCGATATCATCGGTTAATTCAGCCGATTGGGTAAATGGTAATAGTTTTTGATAAATTGCTTGAGGGAAGGAAAATTGTTCTAGTAATTGACGGAAAATGAAGATGGTAGTATCATAGCGCATCAGTTCTTCCAACAAAACCAGGATAGGATTTTCCTGTTCAAAATCAAGACCCCTACTATAGATTGCTACTTTCATGTGTTTATTTAAAAGTCATTTCTGCTCTGTAAATATAAGCCTTGTTTGCCCAGCTGGTTAAAGCTGTACTCAATTTTAAATACAAAATCGTAGATCGAAACAATATCCATTCCAAAACCATAGGTATGTAAAAGGGTATTGTTCAGGGTATTGCTTGCTGCTGCATTGGGCAGTTTGGCATAGCCCATGTCGGTGTACGCTTTCAGATAGATACGAAAAGGGATGCGATCGTGGGTTTTGCTTTTAAAAGGATTTTTAACTTCAAAATGCAGCATTTCTCTGTGGATGCTGGTTTTTAACATCAGGCCTGTCATTCCATCCACCACATTGTATTCTAATCCGCGCATTTGAAAATTATTGTATCCAAACATGCGTTGATCGGTATATCCGTTACTGGGTGGTGATTTAATTTGCGCCATGGCTTCAAAATGCAGAAAAGACTTTTTCGCAATTGGTAATGCGTATACAGCACGTGCGTTTACCATCAATAAATTGGTTTCGTGGTTGAGGCCACGTTTATAAATATTACCCTGAAACAAAAAGCCATCTTTGGGATAGGAATTATTATCTGCATGATTATACCGGAAGCCGTAATTGAAGTCGATGTATGTAAATTCTGTTCCCTGATTGGTAAAATAATTCGGATTGATTTTAAGTACTGTATCGGAGATATGTTCTTTATTATAGGATACACGAAAAGTATGACGTTGCCTAACATCGGGGCGATACGAATATGTAAAATCAAAGCGGGTTTGTGTTCTTACAAAAGCATCATCTTTTCTATAAAATAATTGCTTGTTATCGCCGGTTGCATAATTGAGTTCTTTTTGTCCGGCATAAATAAAACCAATATTAAACCCGCTTTTCAATTTACGATCTGCAAATGGGAGATCGTAGCGCAGCGTAATTTGTTTGGTATAGCCTGTGATCAGCCAAACGTCTAGGTTATCGTTTCTTCCTGTGATATTATTTTGAATGAATTTGATACCAATATTTACCCTGTCTAAACTTCTATGCTGTTCTACCCACCACTGATTAAAATTTCGATCGATGAGTTTAAAATAGAGAAGAGGAAACAGGTACCAGCGTTCTTTTACGTTTACTTGAACTTCAAGGGTACTATCAGTTTCGATGGGAATAAGATCTACGTCTACAAACAAAGCTGTATTCATTAATTGCTGCTTCGACAATTTTAATTCGGCGCTGATATCTTTTTTGGCCATTTGATCGCCCCGATGAAAAGACAATTCTCTGAGAATAATTTGGGGTTTGGTTCTTTTATTCCCTTCCACATTTATTTTAAAAACGGCAATTGAATCGGTGCTGCCATCGGTTTTGTGAGGGGCATTCCAGGAAGCAACAGCGCTATCTTTTAATGGGTTGATCTGTGCATGCAATTGCCCGCACAAAAAAAATCCGATGATAAAAAAAATACCCCCATGCTTCATTGCACTACCTGTTTCGAGTGTTTAAAAATAGGTGATTGCAATTATACATTTAGATAAGCCAGTAAATGGTTGTAATTGTCTTTGAGTTCATTGTGGTATTGTTCTTCTCCAAAATAGTAGCGAACAATATATTCGTAGCGTTGAAATGTAGCAACGATGGCAGAGATCTCTATTTTATTTATTTTCAAAGTAATGATCACCAAGCCTGTTTCAGGTTCGGTAAAAGTATTACACTGAGTAATAAGTGCGTCGTTGGTTTCTACGAGGCGACAAATTTCTCCGAATGAAAAATTTCGTTTGCTGATCTCTAACACAATCATACCTCCCGGTTCATTATTTCCTAAGAAATTAGAAAGACGATAGAGTAATTCTGTCATGGAAATCACGCCTAATAATTCTGATTGATCATTAATTACAGGCACTAAAGAAATTTCTTTTTCTGCCGCTAATTTTAGTGCGGTTAAAAAATGTTCTTCGCCTTTGATAGAATAAGGAAGAATAGGAGTGCTTTCCGAACCGATAGTCTGTTCTTCTGAAAGGTCGAGCAGGTCTGACTTTGCAACTAGTCCCACGAATTTATCTTCCACTAAAACGGGCAGGTGTTGCACGTCGTAATCCTCCATTAACTGAAGTGCTAAAGAAGCACTATCGGTTAAGTGTACCGAAGGAAAACCGGAATTAATTAATTGGGTTGCCAGCATGCTTATCTTTCTTCAACGTAAAAAAAAGAGGTTGGATGCAATTGTTTATCCAAGTTTATGAAGAAACGCATCCAAGATTCTATTGAATTCATCAGGCACTTCCATCATTGGGGCGTGACCACATTTGTCGATAAAATGCAGTTCGCTATTGGGAATTAATTTTTGAAATTCCTGTCCCACAAAAGGAGGCGTGATGATATCGTTATTACCCCAGATCAAGAGGGTAGGTTGTTTAATTTGATTGAGTTCTTCGCCCAAATTATTTCTGATGGCGCTTTTGGCGAGTGAAATAATTTTAATGACTTTGATTCTATTATTGGTGATCTCGAATACTTCGTCAACCAATTCAGTGGTTGCCATGGCCGGATCGTAGAAAGTAACTTGTGTTTTCTTTTTGATGTATTCGCGATCGCCTCTTTTAGGATAGCTATCGCCCATGCCGTTTTCAAAAAGACCACTACTGCCAGTTAGAATGAGCGATTTAATTCTATCGGGGTGTTTTAGAATGTGCACTAAAGCCACGTGACCGCCCAAAGAATTACCTAACAAGTGAATGTTTTTATAATCTCTTAGTTCTATAAATTTTTGAACGTGTTTTTCCAATCCACCTACAGTTGTATGGAAAATATCCAGATCAAATAAAGGCAAGAGGGGTACAATTACTTTGTACTGTTTTCTGAAATGTTCTACCAGGTCGGCAAAATTACTTAATGCCCCAAAAAGCCCGTGAAGTAATAAAAGAGGTTCGCCCTCTCCTTCTTCTATAAACTTAAATTTTTCCTGTTCTTTAATTTCGTAATCCATGTGTTTCTTTCTTATGCAGGCAGTTGGCAATTAAATTACCCAATATCTTTTAGTTTTTTGCAAAAAGCGCCAACTTTGTTTTATACGGTTCGTGCAAAATACAGATTTTAAGGTAAAGATTCGTCAATATACTCTTTACCAATCTATTGCCATTGAAATTCTATTTGCCTAAATGGCCAAAAAAATCGCCCAATTCCTGAAATGCGCCTTTTAAAACGGGTAATAATTTTTCGAAAAGCGACATGAATTTCGGTCCGATAGGTTGAATAAACCCATAAGACTTAGAATCGCTGATCATATAAGGTTTCAATAAGTGCAGCTTATCGGCATAGAATAAAACCACGCTAAAAATGCAGGCATATAGTAATGCGTATAGCAATATCCCTGCCAATCTATTCAGCCATCCCAGCATCACCAGTTCCAGACTGGTTTCAATTAGTTTGGAGCAAATTCTTACTAAAATCCAAACGGCGATGAGGATAATCAGAAAAGCCAGAAAGGGCAGCCATCCAAAAGCGATATGGGTATATTCTTTCAGCCATCTTGCTACCAGAGCAGAAAATTTAACTGCGGCGGCAAGACCTAAAAAAATGCCCACAAAAGAGAAGGAAGCCAAAACCAATCCCTTGCGATAGCCCTTGATGAGGGCGATCACAACTAAAATCAGAAAAATGAGATCTATTAGCATGGCAGGTTAAATAACTACCCTAATAATGCTTTAACTGTGGTAGATATTGCTTTACCCTCTGCTTTTCCGGCTAATTGTTTAGAAGCTACACCCATTACTTTACCCATATCCTGTGGGCCGGTTGCGCCAACAGCAGCAATAATGCCTTTTACAATTTCTTGTAACTCTTCTGCACTTAATTGTTGCGGAAGGAATTTTTCGATCACGGCGATCTCTTCCGATTCTTTTTGAGCCAGGTCGGGGCGGTTTTGGGTTTGGTATATTTCAAGGCTGTCTTTGCGAGACTTTACTAATTTTTGAAGGATTTTGATCTCACCATCTGCGGTAACGATGCCGTTAGCTCCGGGGTCGGTTTTAGCCTTAATAATTTCAGCTTTGATGGCACGTAAGCCTCTTAAAAGCCCTTCGTCTTTGGCTTTCATCGCATCTTTCATTTGACTCATTACATTTTCTTCTAAGCTCATAATCTGCTATTTATTTGTTCTCTTTCAATTGTGAATCGCGGAATTTCTGGTAAAAATCCTTGGCGTTTTGTTTCATTTGGTTCACCAGTTCCTGGTTTTGGGTGGCGCGTAGAAAAGTGTCGGCCATGCCCATGAAGGTCTGGTAGTAGAAGTCGGCCATTTCGTCGACCATCATATCTTTTGTCCAAAGATCGATGCGCAGGGCCGCTTTTTCTTGTGCGTCCCAAAAAGCCACCATCATCGATTTTGCGGGTTGCATCATATCGGCGGTGCTATCTGTAGCCGACCAGTTAATTTGTTCGGGCACTTTTTGTTCATCCAGGTGAATATCAATCGTAATGGTTGATTTGCTCATAGTTGTTTTTATAAAGTGGGGACAAAACTACGATTTATTCGTAGAAGATGCAGGTGGGGCAGTTTCCAAAATAAGTTTCAATAATCAAGAAAATAAATTATGAAACAAGAAAATTTAATACACTTGACTTAAACCAATTAGGCGGGTTGTTTACTTTTAATTGAAGGCGTCCATTTGACATTTCTGCAATTAGTTCATGCTTTTTACCTGAATTATCAAATAGGAATGCCCTATCACAGTATTTCAATGCAGGATATAAATTTTTTAGGGTTTGGGGATAACGAGACTTGATTTTATCTATGTTAACCTTATGACCACCTTTATGAATTCTATCTTTTACCCTTTCAATATTAATTTCAGGGGCATCCGTGCAAACAAAATATAGGTAGGTTTTATATCCATTCTTTTGGGCAGCTTTAAGCTCTTTAATTTTTGAAGAATGACTCATTACTGTTTCATAAGAAAAGGATTTCCCAGATTTTAATAAAAGTGAACGAATAAAAGCTGCTACATATGAAGCTTCGTAACTATGCGTATTATTTGATTTGTCAACTAAACAATTTTCAATTACCTGAAGATTTATGGCATGTTTGTTTTGATTAGCTTTTAAAATCAAAGATTTTGCATCTGCTGTTTTTTTAAATTTTTCAAGATCATTCTCTGTGGCAATTATACCATAAAATTGCAAATCAATATATCCAGATACTGCTAATTTAATTTCTAATTCATCTGCATTAATAAATGGAATTTGGCTAAAAAAACTTTTAACCTCTTGAAAAAGTGTGCTTTTCCCCGAACCATTTGGCCCAGCAAAAACTCGAATTCTTTTATTTATTGACATTGAATATCATGCCCTTTTTTAATTGCAACTGATGTTTTGAGCTTTGTGGGGTTTCTGTTACTTTAATCAAAACCGTTTTCTCTCCGTTGGGTTTTTCTTTGTAAACCACCCTGTCTTTCATATAGGTTATTTCCAAACCTAATGCCTTAGATGCCCGAATTGCATTAGATGCACTCTTCCTACCAGCGTTTACGAGTTGCTTAGCCTCTTTGGAAATAGAAATATTTCCTTGTACTTTTCTTTTTCTAGTAATTAAAGTAGCCATAATATATTCTTATTGTAAAATTACCATCAAGTTAGGTTTTTTAAATAATACTATTTCTTGATTTTTTACAGTTAGTAAAATACTTTCATTTTACTCAACAAAATCTTGAACTGTTTTCAGGATGGCGCTCCAGACCAATTCAGCTGTGGTATCCCAGCTAAATTCGGCGGCTCGGAGCTTGCCTTTTTGAACCAGTTCGTCGCGGAGTGTCTCGTCTTTGTAAACCGCGAGCATTTGTTTCGCAATACTTTCTGGATCATTGGGATCACTAAAAAGCGCGGCGGCGGCGGCGGTTTCGGGCATGCTGCTGGTATTGGAGCAGATTACAGGTGTGGCAGATTGCATGGCTTCGAGGATGGGCAGACCGAATCCTTCAAAAAAGGAGGGGTACACCAGGGCATAGGCGGATGCGGTGATTTTGGCGAGTTGTTCGTCCGAGACGTAGTTCAGCATCACCACATCTTCGCGGTATTTATAGGTCTTGAGTTTTTCGATGAGGTCGGTGTATTGCCAGGCGAGGCGGCCAACCACGATGAGTCGCATATTGCTTTTCTGCCATTTTTTAAAGAGGGAGAAAGCTTTGAGCAGGTTGAGCAGATTTTTGCGGGGGTGGATACCGCCCACGAAGAGAAAGTATTCGCGGCCATCGGCATAGCCTGATTTGATGGCGTCTTTTTCGGCCCAGTGGATATTGTGAAAAATGGAGCGAGCGGCGCCGCTGGCCACTGATATTTTCTCAGGGTCCATGGGATAATGTGCCAGTATATCTTTTTTTGAAAACTCCGATACTGTGAGTACTTTTTTTGCTTTTTTGAGGAAGCGTGGGGTGCCCCATTGGTAGTACCATCGCTGGTGCCAGGACACTTGCTTGGGGAAATGTGTAAAGGAAATATCGTGCACGAATAAAAGTTGCGGAACTGAACACGTTAAGCTGCAAAAGCCGTAGGGTTGAATCCAGATATCGGCTTTGAGGCGACGAACCTGCGCCGCAGCGGCAAAATCGTACCAGTATTTAAAGGCGAGTACGTGCCGCGCGGCGGGTTTAACTACCACTGCCGTACAATTCTTTTCAAACACAAAACTGGGATCGTATGGCCGATCGAAGAGGAAGATGAATTCATGTTCAGGATATTCCTTGGCGAGTCTGCTAAAAACTTCCTGCACAAACCAACCATAGCCTTCAAGCTGGTTTTTTTGTAGGAATATGGCGTTCACTGCGATGCGCATGGGGCAAAATTAAAGGGAGTTTTATTTGCAAAACAGTTTTTATTTAATTTATCCGAAACACAATGCCTAAAGAATAACTTTAATAACTTCGAAAGATATCAGGTACTAAAGCAGAAAAATGAACCTACTAAAAGGACTTGTGATCATCCCTTGTTATAACGAGGAAATGGCTATTGGCAAACTGCTCACCGAAATGAAGTTGCTTGCATTACCACCTCCTATTGAAGTGGATATTCTGGTTGTAAATGATTGTTCAAAAGATAAAACCTCTTCTAAAGCAAGAGAGTTTGGTGCACGGGTAATTGATCTGCCCATTAATTTGGGGATTGGTGGTGCCATGCAAACGGGGTTCATTTATGCACAAAAAAACAATTATGATTTTGCTGTTCAAATGGATGGAGATGGTCAGCACCCGCCTTCTGAATTAATCAAACTAATTGATCAGTTCAAAGCATCTAAATCGAATATTATAATAGGATCAAGATTTGTTTTAAAACAAGGATTTCAAAGTTCGGCTTTAAGAAGATTCGGGATCTCTTATTTCCACTACCTTACTTATCTGTTTACTGGAAAAAGTATTTACGACATCACATCCGGTTTCAGATTGTTCGATAAGAAAACGATTCAAATAATCGCAACAAAATACCCGGACGATTATCCCGAACCTGAATCTTTAATTATTCTATCTAGAGCAGGATTATCTTTTAAAGAAGTGCCTGTCATCATGCGCGAAAGACAGGGCGGAAAATCATCTATCCGAAATTTTTCACAATTATATTATATGGCCAAAGTAACCATCGCCATGTTCTTTTCAAATATTAGAAAATAGTTTTTATGGGAAGAATACAAATCATTACCATCCTTGTTAACCTACTTTTTATTTGCTATGTGGCATATCTCATCATTAAAGGCAAATTAAGAGAAGAGTATTCCATTGTTTGGTGCGTATGCACAGTGATCTTACTAATTTTTTCTTTCTGGCGAAATGGGTTGCAGGTAGTGTCTAATTTATTTGGCATCTATGAACCACCGAATATGGTTTTTACGGCTGCTATCTTTGTAACGCTGATTTATCTATTACACTTAAGTGTGGTAGCTTCCAGACTGCACGAACAAAATAAAAAACTGGCGCAGGAAATTGCATTGATTCAATTACAATTAAAGGAACTTGATTCCAAAGAAAATTCTTAATTAATCAACAGGTATTAGATGAATGACCACTGCTTTGCAATTCCTGCTTATCAAGACAGCATCTATTTAGAGGACTGTATCAAAAGCATTCTCAACCAAACCCACAAAAGCGATATCATCATTTGTACTTCTACACCTACTTCGCAAAACAAAATGATTGCAGATCAATATGGGATTCCTTATTATATCAACAACAATGGTTTATCTGGGATTGCAAATGACTGGAACTTTGCGTTAAACAATGCGAGAACAAGATGGGTAACCATTGCACACCAGGATGATATTTATGAACCCGGATTTGCAGCAGCAGTCATAAAATCGATGGATACTCAAACACAAATTGCCTTCACAGATTATTCTGATATCCATGGAGATCAAATCAAGACAATCACTTTTAATCATATCGTTAAAACCATTTTGCTTTTCCCTTTTTTATTTAAACGCAAGATTCATTCGAAATTTTTAAAGAAACTTGTTTTATCGGTGGGCGATCCAATCTGCTGCCCTTCAGTAACTATCAATAAGGACTTGCAACCTGAATTTAGTTTTTCAGTAGCGTATCATTGCGTATTAGACTGGCATGCCTGGTATCAGTTGGCACAGAAAGAAGGGGCTTTTGTTTTCATCCATCAAAGACTGATGCAGCATCGGGTTCATGAAGATTCGGAAACTTCTAACCAAATCAAACAGGGTAAAAGAAGAGCTGAGGAAGAATCGATACTACAACAGATCTGGGGTCAGCGATTGGGCAGTTGCATTGCCTGGATCTATCAATTGGGACAATTAGAAAATAAATCATAACTTTTTAGCATGGCATTCATCATCATATTCTGGACATTGGTCTATTGCTTTAGCACAGCGTTTTCGATTGTGTTAATGGGCGATCGGAATTTAATCTCGGGCAACCTGTTTCAATCAGCTGCGATTTTTAAAGTTTTGCTGAACTGGAAATTTATTCTTGCCATGGCTTTGGCCATTTTATCCAGGATCAGTTTTATCCTTTTAAACAATAGCTTTTTAAAAGTGCCCAGGCTGGCTGCTGTTTCTACTACGCTCACCACTTTTATCACCATTATTTCAATTATTTTCGTGGTGGTAGCTAATTATATTTTTTTACAAGAAAAACTAACCATCCAGCAAATGCTGGGAGGTGCTATTATTTTAATCGGCGCTGCGATCATGATCAAATAAAAATTTATGCAAAACCTGGTCTATACTCCTTTAGAGAAAATAAAAGTTGCTGGTCCTGTTAATCGGATCCAATATATTTCCCAAGCCTGTGCGCAAAAAAGAGTATTGGATCTGGGATGTTATGATGAAACTGCACTGTCTAAAGTAGATAATGAAACTTATTTATTTAGTGAAATAGATAAAGTAGCAATGGATCATATTGGCGTGGACAATTCAAAATTATTGCCAGATGACGGTTTGGTTTTTTCTCCCACTAGTAAGATTGTGAAAGGCGATATCACCGATTTTTCAAAAATAGCGATTGACTTAAGCAGCACAGAAATTATCATCGCTGGTGAACTGATTGAACACTTGCCCAATACATTGCATTTTTTTAGTTACCTGAAAAAAACATTTCCCGGAAAAAAACTCATCTGTTCAACACCCAATGCAACTAATCTTTCGAATATACTACTGGCACATTTCAAAAGAGAGTCCTGCCATATCGATCATTTTCAAGTTTACTCTTATAAAACTTTGAATACGTTATGCAGAACCGCGCAATTTAACAACTGGCAGATCATTCCGTATCATGTAAAATATACAGAGGCCATTTTAAGATCGAAGGGGCTCAAAAAAATCTTTGTTCAATTTTGTGAAAAAACAATCAACCTCATAGAATCAATCTTCCCACTAACTGCGGGAGGTTATCTGATTGAAATTGAGATTTAATATTTACTTTTTGTTTAACTGACTCTTTGCCCAGTTCAAGTTTCCTTTTGCGAGTTGAAAACCAGGGTTCAACTCCAATGCCTTTGAACAGGCATCAATGGCTTTTTGCCATTCTGATAGTCCATTATAAGCTGCTCCCATATTATTGTAAGCTTCTGCACTATTCGGATCTAATTTAATCGCCTGGAGACAGGCATCAATACATTTTTGATATTCTTTATTGGTATAAAATTGCAGGCTTTGATTGATGTAATCAGCCGCTGTAACTGGTTTATTGGTTGGTAATATATTTACAACAATAGGTTTTCGAAGGGTCCCCATTTCAAGATATTGCTTACCCTTTTCATCGGTGGGAAGGATGGCTAAAATTTTATGGGCGGTTTCTACCAATTTGTCCCAGTTCTGGGTTTCCCCATAAATGGAAGCCAGCATTTGTAAGGGTTCTGTTGCATAAGGATTCAGCTCCACTGCTTTGATCGCCATTTGTTCGGCTTCCGGGTAGCGACGATTCTCTTTTAAATATCGGGCGTAGAAATAATAAGCCTGGTGCGATTCGCGATGTATTTGAATGGCTTTTTTAAAATTTTCGTCGGCCTCCTCCAATTTATTGGTTGAACCTTTTAGGATCGCGATATTGATATAGAGAGCATCATAATAAGGATTGTAGACTAATGCTTTTTTAAAATAAGTATCGGCTACATCATAATTACCAATAGCCATTTGGGTTAAACCATAATTCATCAGGCCTCTGCCGTTAGCAGGACTTTTAATGGTTACATCATACCACAAAGAAGCCTCTGTTTTCCAGACTTTATTTCTTTGATACACACCATAAGCATTTAAACAGATCACAGCAAATAAGCCAATCAAAACCAAACGCTGTAACTGAACCGTTTTCCCTTCCTGACTTTTAATCTTTTGCATCAACAGTAATAAATAGTTACCAACTGCCAGTGCTAATCCAATAAACGCAAAGAACATCCGATGGTCATTGGTTACTTCTGCAAATGGGGTTAATGAAGTCGGTAATAAAGAAACGGAGAACCAGATTAAACCCAGGCTGATGGGTCGTGTTTCTTTTTTAGTGGAGGTATTAAAAATAGTATATACCAAAGCGCCCATAAAAATCAATCCAACAATAATGCGTTCGTCGAATGTATTGGTAATTACGCCCCAATCAGAATCGGCAGATAGGTTCACAGGAATAAAAAAAGCAATGACGTATCTCACCCAAACAAAAGACTGCGTCAGCACATAGGGCCCCCAGGGATTCGGCATATCAGCCGTAGAATGCATTTTAGAAAGGGTATAATATTGTGTGGCAGCAACACAGAAAAACAGAGGTAATAAACTCAAGATGGTTTTAAAAATAGCTTGAAAATTTTTCTTTTTAAAATGATCCGCCAGCGAAATATTTTTTTCGAATAGGTTAATATAGAAGAATAAAATAATTACCAGGGTTAAAACTGTTTCTTTTGTGAACACTCCTAATACAGCGGGAATAATATAGAAATAGTATTTTCTTTTATTTGGCGCCAGAATATATATGGCGAAAGACAGGAGGATAAAAAAGGTAGACAATACATCCGAACGTGAAATGATATAATTGATTGTTTCTGCATTGGCAGTGTGTAAGGCATACCAACCTGCTAATAAGAGAGCCATATAATCTGTCCACTCGTTAGCAACAGCATGATGTAAGATTTTCCGATACACAAAATAGAGGAGTACACAAATCAAAATGAACCAGATAAAAGTAGACAGGTGAAAATAAAATGGATTTAACTCACCCGCAAACCAATAATCCACCGCCAAAGAAACACTCACGAGCGGTCTTAAACCCCAGTGTGAGGGCAGGGTACTGAACATCTGAGGCGTATAAAAAAACCTCAGACAGTTGTCGATGTTTTTAATATAAGGATTGTTCTCAATGGTATGCGAATCGTCGAAATGGAAAGTATTATGAAAGTGGTTGGAATAGCTGATTAAAAGAATGGCGAAAAGCGCAAATGCAATAAGAATGAGCTTTGAATTAAATTGTCTTTTCATCTGGAAATTCAAATTTTTCTAGCTTTCTAAAATGATAAAAATCTCACAAATTTACTAGAATTAATTATTGTATTTTCATTAGTAAATATTTTGCATTCAAGTAAAGGAAAAGGGTCTTTCGAAATGAAAGACCCTTTATTAAATAACATCTATAAATTTAAAAATAAGATATAGTTACAGTTCCTTTTGATCCTGCAGATCCTGAATTACCATTATTACCTCCAGATCCATTTCCACCAGTACCTCCCGAACCATTGTTTGAAGCTATTGTTGATGTTGGTGTAAACGATGAAGTGCCACCTGTTCCACCAGCTGGTGTGCCGGTATTTCCTAATGCTCCAGCATTTCCAGCTGTTCCAGCATGTTCATGAGGAGAGCTACTTCCTGACCCTGCTGAACCCGCAGTACCAGCAGCGCCATTTGCACCACCACTACTTGTTGCTCCACCTCCACCTCCACCTGATCCACCTGTTGCGGTTAATATTGTTGTGCTATTATAAGTAACGGTAGTATTACCACCAGCTCCTCCAGAGGTACCAGCAGTTGGATTTGTATTTCCTCCATTTCCCGCAGTTCCTGCAATTCCAATGTTAAAAGAAATTGAAGTACCAGGAGTTACAGAAATGGTTGTACCAACATATTCACCAGATCCACCACCACCACCAGATCCTCCGCCTCTTGAATTTGATGATGTACCACCAGCACCACCACCTCCTCCACCGGCTCCAAGTGCTTCAATTGTAACAGAAGTAACTCCAGCAGGAACTAGCCAAGTCCCAGCTCCTGTTGCAGTAAAGTTTACTACTGTTGCAAAAGCCGAAGGAACAGGTGCACTAGCTGTTGCAGAAGAGTAACTATTAGCAGGAATTCTTTTCACAACTCCAGCAGATACAGTTAAAATACTATCTGTTCCAGCAGTTCCACTCGTTAAATTATATACTGTTAATGATCCTGTTACAACTGGTGAGGTTAAGCTTTTATTTGATAAAATTTCTGTGCCGGTTAAAGTTGCAAGAGTACCAGTTGTTGGTAATGTTACATTAGTAGCTGCAGTTGAGGTTAATGTTGTGGCAAATGCTCCTACAGTTGTAAGGTTGCCGCCTAATGTAATTGTTTTATTACCATTATTAATTCCTGTACCTCCATAAGTAGGGTTAATTAAAGTACCATTCCAAGTTCCAGTTGTTATTGTACCAACAGTTGCAATATCAGTTCCCACTAATTTAGAAGAGGTAATAGATCCTGCTAACATGGTATTTGTTACTTTTCCAGCCCCTATAGTAGTTGCATTCCCAGTACTAGTTACATCGCCAGTTAAATTTGCATTTGTTGTTACAGTTGCTGCATTTCCAGAGATACTTCCATTAATTGGATTTGTTACAGTTAAATTATTTAATGTTCCTACACTTGTAAGTGATGAGCTAATTACACCAGATGCTAAAGATGTACCAGTTAATGAACCCGCAACTGCTGTAATAGTAATTGGTGAACTACCATCAAAGCTAGTACCATTGATTGTAGTTGGTGTAGCTAATTTAGTAGCAGTGCTTGCATTTCCAGTTAAAGCACCTACAAAACTTGAAGAACTAACAGAAGTTAAGCCTGACAAAGTTGTAGAACTTGCTCCTAAAGAAATTGGAGTAGAGCCAATTGTAATAGTACCCGATGCAGGAGTTGCACTTAATGTTCCTCCACTTAGGCTTAAGCCCGAACCAATACTAAGTGCTTCAACAGTTCCAGTTCCTAAACTACTTCTACCTAATAGTTTATTAGTAGCAAGTGGAGCCATTTTTGTTAATGTCACAGAACTTGGTTGAATTGTTGCTGCAATACCAGCTGTACCAGTACCCACAACATCTCCAGAAAGTGTAATAGTTTGATCACCAGTATTACTATTTGACAAAGTGCTATTTGAACTTATATTAATATTAAAAGGTGCACTTTGTAATTTATTTATAATAGTAAATCCAGTTTCATCACCATGATTGACTCCTGTGGTATTTGCCAGAACTGCTAGTTGTAGATCTGTCACATAGTTCAAATCTGTACTTGGTAAGATATCTGCTGTTGTTGCATCAGTGCTAGAAGTAACTAATCCTTTTGCATCATATGTTATTTTTGTTCCAGTACCAGCTGTAATAACTGCATTGCTTGCAACAGCACCAATACTTGCTGCGGTTGGTGAAGCAGGAGTGTTGATCAAATCAGTATATGATCCACTTGTTGCTACAGTTGCAAGAGAAGCAGTATTTGCTTTTAAATTCAAAGCAGTTTGTGTAGCTGTGCTCACTGGCTTATTAACATCACTTGTATTATCAACATTTCCTAAACCTACCATTGTAGCAGTTATACCGCTAACGGTTCCTGTAAAAGTTGGGGAAGCAAGATCAGCTTTCAAGCCCAATGCTGTATTTACATCAGACGTATTTGCTTTTAATGCTAAACCTGGAACTGTCGGTGCTGCCGCTGTTCCACTTAAGTCTCCAGCTAACTGGATCTTTCCTTTTATTAATGTAGTCGCATCTGGTGTTGCTGATGATACTGAACTTGTTACAAACTCAGTTGTCGCTAACTGTGTAGTA
>JANYEA010000103.1 GCA_025363385.1 Bacteroidota bacterium
TTTTTTGATTTGTTCCTTAAAGTGAGCCGGGGCAACCACTTTAACCTGCGTGCCATAGCCCAGTATGGTCATGATTAATTCGGGTGTAATATATACTTCCATTTTTACCCTTACTTCATCTGCGTTTTCAAGAATAACTTCCTGCGAATGGTGCATCGGCTGAGCCAGAATATACGCGGCCTGAAATGGGGTGAAAGACAAAACGATTTCCTCGGCCTTGGCTCCATGTATCTGCGTAATACCAAAAGAATATTTGAAAAAATCGTCGGGATTAAAATCTCCGGTTGGAATATATTGACCCTCTGCCGGTTCAATTTTTTTTATCCGGTCAAGTGCCATCAACAAAATATTCGCTGCC
This sequence comes from Bacteroidota bacterium, assembly GCA_025363385.1. GTDB lineage: Bacteria > Bacteroidota > Bacteroidia > Chitinophagales > Chitinophagaceae > Sediminibacterium. The sequence goes on from JANYEA010000103.1 coordinate 359, forward strand.
TTATCAGAATAACCCACCACATACCAGCGATTGCGGTATTCTTTAACCAGGTACGGGGAGATTGTATGCGTTTTCTCCTCTCCTCCGTAACGGGCATAGACAACTCCTATGGCTTTTTTTGCAACAATGGCTTTCAACAAGGGCTCCAACCATTCATTGCCCCCGGTTTTCAGGGGTTCTTCCACCTGTATCAATTGCCTTTCAGACTTTCCGATAATTTTACTTACCCGGTAACCCTCGATCATCTTATTGATAGCATTCTCAAATTGATCGAAAAGCTTGCTGCCTTTCAGATTTTGCAATAATGCAGTAGAATAATCCAGTGCAGAAACTTCATCATGGGTAAGGGGAAATTCTTTGATAGAAAAATTCTCTTCTGAATAATAATAGCCTTCCCTTGGTTTATGATACTTGACCGGCGCATTGTAAATCCGTTTCATTTCAGCAAAATCCTTATTTATCATGGATTCCGAGATGGTACACATTAACTGCTCTTCAATTCTCTCCCGTATTTGGCTTAGTTTGGGATACCGGTGGTAGGGATTGATAAGGCAACTGTCAATAATGCGGTAACGCAGAACCGCATTTTTGTTACGGGGCATAAAAAACGATTAATAATAAAACAAATTTTAAATTACCAATAGGTTATAGACTGGTAATGGAATTTAGCCTTTATCAATAGCCGGGGAAATATGCTCGGGGGGAGTATTCCCTATGCTATTGATTGTTTACATTAGCTGGATAAATATAAGCTTTTAGAACACTAAAATGACTTTGTTATGGGAAATAAATTTGGCTTCTCCTTCTCATGGAAAAGAGCCCTTGGAATAACCAGTGCCAAACAAAAATTTGCCAGGGAAACAGGTATCCCCACTACTAAGTCCGGTGCGGAACGAAAGATCGGGAGTATGCTGTTAAAGTTACTATTGGGTAAAAAATGAAGATGCCGTTATTGGTTATCCAACCCTAATTCAATATCCACTTCTCTAAACTTATCTGCTTAGGATTTCTACTTTCTTTAAAGGATGGAAGAACCACTATTTTTGTACCCCCGATAGCCTTTACGCTTGCCCCTTATAAATTATTGGTATATGGTCTTCGCAAAATTAATACAACTCCCTTATATTCAATACTTGATGGGGATCAATTTGTTCTGTCGAAGATGGATCATTGAAAAATGGGCATGATAGGTCCACCCCCATTGGGGGAAGGGGATCAATAAGTCCGGTTTTTCCAATTAATTGATGCCGCGACCTTCTCAACCAATGCGTTTAATTCTTCCGTAATTTCAGGACGGTTATCGGTTAGTCTTTTAACGTATGCCTTGTGTGCTTCCTCAGACATGTTGCCATGGATGAAAATATTCTTTCCTTCCCTTACAACTTTGAAAAGATCATTTGCATACTCTTCTTTATCGTCATGAATTTCCATGTGAAGATTTTAATATTTCATCACGTATTTTCTTCCTGATTATTTGATTTGTTTTTGGGATAGTGCCTCGCAATCCATCTATCTAACTTCCCTGTTTTGTTATCTGCAGCATAGAAGCCAAGTTCCGGCAGACAGACGCACTCACATTGTTCCGTAAGAAGCACAAGTTCGAGGCTTGAAGTGGTACCTACCAGTTTTGTCTTAACCAACTCTGCTACAAAATCCATTTCATCCACCTGTTTTCCTATCGACTTCATCCATTCATTTAATTTATCTATTCGAAGTTTACCATATTGCGCCAGGTAGTCGATAACATGATGCTGTTCGTCGGTTATTTTTGTTGGCTTCCATTCCATATTTCCGTTACTTTTTTCCAAACTCTTTTTCGACATAGGTTCATAATGTATGTTCCATGCTTTGATCCCGCTGATATTTACCATATTGGCCAATAAAAAAGGATTAGCTCCTTCCATTTCCAGATCATCGCCGAAAATAGCTGCGGTAATATTAAAACGATAGCTGAGTCTTGTCCAGATGATCTCTAACAATTTGAGTAATGGATTTTCTGCACTTGATAAATAAAAAGCCCATTGATGATCTATCATGCCGCCAATATATGGCATGCCGTTGCCTTTAATCAATGTATACTCTCCATTAATAAACAGGTCAGGAAAATTTGATGGTCCGAAGCCATGTTTCAGATCGGTTTCACTTGATTTATTTCATGAAAATAATATTAGTTCTGGCTCTTACTCAATCAGCCATGACCCGAAGGGCGATTTAACACAAAAATATTTAAGTGCCGGTGAAAGCATTGCAATACTTGCCCCTTGGTTGAATGAAACAAAAGCAATTGATTTTGGA
>JANYEA010000128.1 GCA_025363385.1 Bacteroidota bacterium
TTAGAACGGGAATCTCTAATTGATGTCGAACGCTTTCAATGGTTTCTCCAAAAACATAGTCTTTGATTCCTCTATGTCGATGCGCTCCCATCACAAGCATATCGACTTCTTTGTGCTTCACGATCCTTACAATTTCCGATACCCTATTTCGATAACCCAGTACATATTCTACCCGGTATCCGGCATTTTCCAATTGCCTGCTCAATTCCTCTAATCTTTCCATATCCTTTCTTGTTTCATAATCGTCACTGGCTTCTCCGGAATATTTAGCTGATGGGCTTTCTACTATATGGATTAAAATATAACGAACATCTAATTTACCCTGTGCAATGGCATAGGCAATTAATTTTTCATCTGCTTTTGAAAAATCTAAAGACACGGCAATTACCCTATTTGCATTCACTTCTAAATTTTGTAGAATAGGAATATCATTATGCATCCGAGCAATATCACGCAATTTTCTTTTCTTAAATATGGGAAGAAAAGTCATCATTATAAAAAGCCAGATAAAAATGGCAGCTCCAATCAAAATCAAAATTTTCGAAATAATATTTCCGGGTTGGCTAAAGAAATCAATTGACTGATCCAGTACCATCTTAACATTCAGAAATACTAAAATACAAGCCACCACCCATGCAGCTACTTTTGTGGTATTTTTTATGGCGAAGTCGCCCATTGTTGCTTTATCACTTACAAAATGAATCAAAGGAATTACAGCGAATCCAAGTTGAACACTTAATATAACCTGGCTCAATACCAGTAAAGCGTCTATTTTCTCATTCCCGTAAATTAAAATTGTAAAAACTGCAGGGGTTATGGCAATGATTCTTGTGATAAATCTTCTGAGCAGTGGGTTAATTCTTAATTGCAAATAGCCTTCCATAACAATCTGACCTGCAAGGGTTCCTGTAATTGTACTACTTTGACCAGCTGCAATTAAGGCAATTGCAAATAAAATTGGTGCCAATTTATTGCCCAATAAAGGAGCTAATAACTTATGTGCATCTTCAATTTTAGCTACCTGTGTATTTCCAGAACTAAAAAATACAGAAGCAGCTAAAATTAATATGGCCGCGTTTACAAAAAAAGCGGCATTTAACGCAATGGTGCTATCAATCATATTGAAGCGAATTGCATTTTTGATTCCTTCTTTATCTGATTTGATTTTTCTTGTCTGCACAAGTGCAGAATGCAGATACAGGTTATGAGGCATCACTGTTGCTCCAATAATTCCAACAGCAATATAGAGTGCATTCTTATTTAATAACCCTGGGATGAAACCCTTAGCCACTTCATGAAAATCTGGTTTAGCAAAAAATAATTCTAAGAGAAAAGAAAATCCAATAACAGCAACAAGGGCAAGAATAAATGCTTCTAATTTTCGAATACCAAAATTTTGTAACCATAACAATAAAATGGTGTCTAAGACTGTGATACATACTCCCCAAATGAGAGGTAGTCCAGTTAATAAATAAATTCCCAATGCCATTCCAAGAACTTCTGCTAAATCGCAGGCTGCAATTGCAATTTCTGCAAACACATACAAACAAAAATTTACCACTGGTGGATAAACTTCTCTATTGGCTTGTGCTAAATCTCTTCTTCTAACAATGCCCAATCGGGCACTCAGGCCTTGTAATAATAAAGCCATTAAATTGCTCATTAATAAAACCCAAATAAGGCTATAGCCAAATTGTGCGCCTCCTTGAAGATCGGTAGCCCAATTCCCCGGATCCATATAACCAACACTAACAAGATAAGCAGGCCCCATATAAGCCAAGAGCCTTCTCCAGCCCTTGGTGCTATTGCTCATATCGACCGATTCGTGAACTTCACTAAGAGAGTTTTGATTCTGTTCTGGTGTACCCATATCAAATTAATTTTACAAATAATGCCTGCGCTAATTGCTGACTAATATTAATATGATCACTGTTTTTAATTTGGATTTCCACTGAATGATCAAAATCGAATTTTCGAATAATTTTCAAAACAGTTCCTATCCCAATATTTTTATGTCTGAGTAATTCGAGTAATTCAGCAGACTGGCTGCCCACCCCACAGACCTCCACAATAGTGCTAATTTTTATATCTATTAAATTGAATTGGCGAATGGTTACCATATTGCCGTTACTATCTGGTATGGGGTCTCCATGTGGATCAAATTTGGGGTGGCCCAAAAACGAATCTAATTTATCAACCAACTTTTTACTTCTGACATGTTCAAGCTCTTCTGCAACTTCATGTACCTCGTCCCAACCAAATTGCAGTTTGTCTACCAAAAAAAACTCCCATAGTCGATGTTTGCGAACAATGTTTAATGCCTGCTTCTTTCCATCTTTGCTTAAACGTACCCCTTGATAAGGCTCATAATTCAATAAACTTTTAATGGTCAATTTTTTAAGCATATCAGTTACAGAAGCTGGCTTGGTATGTAAAGAAGCAGCCAATTGATTGGTGCTCACATTACCTTCAGCCTGCTGTAAATGAAAAATGGCTTTAATATAATTCTCTTCAGCAATTGTTAAATTCATCTTATCTAAAATTATTTTTAGATAAATCTAAATAAATAAAGTCACTAAAACAATACTATGTAGCAGTAGATTAGATGAAACACTTATTTTTATGCAAATAACTGAGTCATGCCTAAGAATTTGTGCTTTCTAATTTTTATAACCCTTTTTGCCTGTGGTGAAAAAAAACTAGACTTAACAGGGGCAACTGCATTAAAACCAAAGGACTTTCTATCTGTTTTTCCGCTCATTTCAAATAATTATATTGCTGCCGACAGCAACTTTACAAAATTATCTGACAGTTCTAAAATTGGTTTAAAAGCCATCAATCAATTTATTCCCGATTCTGTAACGGTAAAATACGTGGGTAAAGAAAAAAGCCCCATATTTTACCCTATTGGAAAAATCATAAAAGAAAAGGTAACGTATCTTATATTAAATATTGTGATGAAACACAAAATTGAAATGGTTGTTTTTGTTCTTGACACAAAATCAAACCATTATTTGGCTTCAAAGTTTTTATTAGATAATAGTACCCAGGATGACTATGTACATTCAATCAGCATTAATAAAGAGCCTACATTTTTATTAAGTCAGGAGAAAACAAGTAAAGATAATTTAGTTCAATTCTCAAGATCAGGTTGGGTGTATACTTTGGGTGAGGGCTTTATGATTGTAATTAATGATTCAAATGAAAGTCCCTCTAAATCTAGCATCATCAACCCAATAGATACCTTAGCCCGCAAAAATAAGTACAGTGCAGATTACGCGGAGGACAAAAGAAATTTCATATCCTTAAGGGATGGAAAAAATAATTCCACTTACAATTTCTTTATGCATTTTGAAAAAAATGAAGGCACTTGTATTGGAGAGTTAAAGGGAGAACTTAAAATGAAAGATGCTACACATGGCGTTTATACTTTTAATGGCGATCCATGTATTATTAATTTCATTTTTGAAGATAACCAAATCAGTGTAAAAGAAACTGGATCATGTGGAAACCATCGTGGTATCAAATGTTTTTTTGATGATCAGTTTATTCGAAAAAAAGAATCAAAGAATAAAAAAATGAAATAATGCAAATGAGGGCATATTTATTAAAATAATGTTGATTTAATGTGTAAAAATTACATTTTAGATAAAACACTTATCTTGCATAAGATTAAATGATAACGAAACAAGAATTTATGAATTTTAGAAGCTTTCAGGTACCTTATTCTGTAGATGAACAATATGCAAAAAAAGCCGCCTACTTTTCTATGGAGTTTGCAATCCATCAACCGTTAAAAATTTATAGTGGTGGATTAGGATTTTTAGCAGGTTCGCATTTACGCAGTGCGTATGAGTTACGTCAGAATATGATTGGTGTTGGAATTTTATGGAAATATGGTTATTACGACCAGGGAAGAAATCAAGACCAGACATTGCAAGTAACCTTCATGGAAAAGATGCATAGTTACTTGGAAGAAACTGACATTAAATTTCAGATCATCATTCACGATCACCCAGTTTGGGTAAAAGCATATTATTTAAATCCAGAAACATTTAAAAGTGCTCCCCTGTTCCTGTTAAGTACAGACTTACCTGAGAATGACTATGTTTCACAAACCATTACACATCGTTTATACGATGCTAATGTGGCTACAAAAGTTGCTCAATTTATTTTACTTGGAATTGGTGGTGCAAAATTAATTGATGAACTAGGATACAATCCAGAAGTATACCACTTGAATGAAGCTCATGGTATTTCTGCAGCTTTCTATCTTTTAAACAAATTTAAAAGTGTAGAAAAAGTAAAAGAACATTTGGTATTTACTACCCATACTCCTGAAGAAGCAGGGAACGAAAAACACGATATTTATCTTTGTCAGAAAATGAGCTACTTCTGTGGAATTAGTTTAGACGAAGTACGCAGACTAACGGGCATTAAAGACGACCAATTCAATCACTCTTTAGTGGCATTAAGATTTGCCCGTAAAGCAAACGGCGTTTCTGCATTACATGGAGATGTGAGTAGAGAAATGTGGTCGCATTATTCAGGCATCTGCCCTATTATTAATATTACCAATGCGCAGAACTGGCATTACTGGGCTGACAAACAACTTTACCGTGCGCTAGAAGAAAAGAATGACTTTAGTTTTGACGATAGAAAAAAATATTTAAAGAAAAGAGCATTTGAGATAGTTGCTGATCAAACTGGAAAAAATTTCGACCCGAATATCTTTACAATTGTTTGGGCTCGCCGTTTTGCTGGTTACAAACGTGCCGACATGTTGAGTTGGGATGAAGAAAAATTTGAAAAATTATTGGCTAATACCAAATACCCTGTTCAAATTGTTTGGGCTGGAAAACCTTACCCATTAGATTATCCTGCCATTACTCAGTTCAATAACTTAGTACAGATTAGTAAAAAATATAAAAATGTTTCTGTGCTTATTGGTTATGAGCTTGGTTTGAGTAAGAGACTAAAACAAGCATCCGATATTTGGCTTAACAACCCTCGTGTACCTCGCGAAGCTTCTGGAACAAGCGGCATGACAGCATCAATGAATGGTTCTGTGAATTTTTCTACAGATGATGGATGGATTCCGGAATTCATTAACCATGGCAATAATGGATTTGTAGTTCCTAAGGCGGATTATGCAAATATGTCTGTTCAAGAACAGGATGACTATGATTTAAATAAAATCTATGAAATTTTAAATCAGCAAATTCTGCCTCTTTACTACGAGCAACCCGATACCTGGAGACAGATCATGAAAAATGGCATGATGGATGTACGTTGGCAATTTGATAGTAACAGAATGGCTCAGGAATATTATGAGCTTATGTATAAGGCTAAATAAATAAGACATAAAATAATTAGTCCCTGCTTTAGCGGGGACTTTTTTTTGCCCTAGAACCTAAACATTTACACCCTATTTTTGTTGTATCTAAAATCGAATCATGAAACATAAAATTGTGGTAGCTATAACGGGTGCGAGTGGATCGGTTTATGCAAAAACCTTACTCGAAAAATTACAACAGGTTTCAGATCAGATAGAAGATGTTTCTATTGTGATGAGTAAAAATGCTCAAACCGTTTGGGAAACTGAAATTGGCGATACTTCTTATTTACAATTACCCTTCCATTTTTTTGAAAAACATAATTTTAATGCCCCTTTTGCTTCTGGTTCTGCAAAATACAATTGCATGTTTGTAATTCCCTGTAGTATGGGAACACTAGGCCGAATTGCAACAGGTGTCAGTGATGATTTGATAACAAGAGCAGCAGATGTTGTATTAAAAGAAAGAAGAAAACTTATCTTAATGATAAGAGAAACTCCATACAATTTGATACACATAAAAAATATGGAAACAGTAACCCTTGCGGGCGGAATTATTTGTCCTTGCAGTCCATCTTTTTATAGTCAACCACAAACAATCGAAGCTGCTGCTGCTACAGTAATAGATCGTGCTTTAGATCTTGCAGGAATTAATATATCTTCCTATAGATGGGGCAAACAATAGTATCTACAAGATTGCAAATTCATTTTGCAAGTTTCTGTTTACTTTGTTTGATTTTCAATTTCCCATTTGGCCCTGCCAATTCCTTGATGAACATGTTTTTCGCTATGATAGGAAGATCTCACTAAAGGGCCACTCTCTACATAGTCAAAACCAATGCGATAGCCAATTTCGCGTAATTCCGCAAACTCATCTGGGTGTACAAATCTTTGTACTGGTAAATGCTTTTTGGTGGGCTGTAAATATTGACCAAGAGTTAGCACATCAGTTCCAACTGCCACTAAATCTTTCATACTCTGTATTACTTCTTCTTTTGTTTCTCCTAAGCCTAACATGATCCCGGTTTTTGTTCTCATTCCTCCTTGCTTTAAGGTTTTGAGTACTTCTAAACTGCGGTGGTATTTAGCTTGAATACGAACCTGACGAGTAATACGCTCTACGGTTTCGATGTTATGACTAACAACATTAGGTGCCGCATCAATGATTCTTTGTATTTGATCGCTAATCCCTCTAAAATCGGGAATTAAAGTTTCCAGGGTGGTTGTTGGATTTAAAGCTTTCACTGCCTTAATCGTATTATACCAGATGATGGAGCCTCCATCTTTTAATTCGTCGCGGTCAACACTGGTTAATACTGCGTGCTTCACTTTCATTAAATGAATGGCTTCAGCTACCCTTTGTGGTTCATCCCAATCAACAGCATCGGGTCTTCCGGTGGCAACAGCACAAAATCCACAAGATCTAGTACAAATATTACCTAGAATCATAAAAGTGGCAGTACCTTCACCCCAACACTCGCCCATATTCGGGCAATTGCCACTTTCACAAATTGTGTGTAATTTATGGTCATCAACTAACCCACGTACATGTTTGTAACTTTCTCCAATGGGTAATTTTACACGTAACCAATTAGGCTTTTGTAATCTTGTAACCGTATCATTGATGGTTGGAATAACGGGTAATTCTTGCATGCCTCTAATCCTTGTTCAGTTTAAAATAAAAAATCAAAGCTAATTCTTCAGATAACTTAATACATCTTCCGTTTTTAGCTACTCTATGCAAAGAGAACAAATTAAAATCATTTTCGTTTACCAAATACGATAGAAACATAAGCGTTTAAGAAGAATTTCTTAGGTTCACCCATTACCATGATTGGCATTGATTTAGAATAGTATTCTGCATTTAATCCAACTTCAAGTGCACTTATGAGCTCATTATATCTTCCATAATCAAATCGAAGTGAAGTTCGGGCATATGCCCCAGGCACAAATTGTATTTCATTAAAACCTTTACCAAGACTTGAATGGCCCACAATTATGGTAGGATCTAGGAATACACTATCATTATTATTATATTTAATATCTTGTTTTATGCCACTACCAAATGGTTTTTCTATTTCTATATAGTAAGGTTTTAATAAACCGGCAGAAAACCCTCCTCCATAAATGGCTGACACAGCTACCCCATTTTTATTTCCTTTACCTCCGATAAGTTTCTGTTGACCAAAACCAAGCTTCGCATAATAAAAATTATTTTGCTTACCGTATATAAAACTAGAGAAAACCACAAAACCCTGGGAGGTACTTAGGGTGGGAACTTTTTCTTCCTTTTTATCCTTACGTTCACCCAATTCTAACCACCATAAATTGGTTTTTGTGAGTGTTTTGTATTTACCTTTTTCAAAAAAGAAACCCCAGCCATCTGTATTGAATTTAAATCCAAAAGCAGATTGTTTTTGAAAAATAAGTGCTCCCTCTTCTTCCTGCCTTATCAATAAATTGATACGCTCCCGCTTTTCAGCCTTTTTCTGGGCTTTATCCTGGGCTGCAGAATTAGGTTGTTTTTGTTGCGCCGATACAGCTACCGAACAAAGAATAGATAAAATTAAAAAGGCTTGCTTCACTTCTTATGGTTTGATGCAGTAAATTTAGGGCAAAATTGATGCAATGACTTCACAAATTATTTATAAAGGTGGGCTAAGAACCAGTGCCATCCATTTACAAAGTACAACTGAAATTGAAACCGACGCACCATCAGATAATCAGGGCAAGGGGGAACGATTTTCCCCAACCGATTTAATGGCTACTGCTCTTGGTACTTGTATGATCACTACGATGGCTATCAAGGCTAATAGTATGAACATTGTTTTAGATGGCACTAAGGTGGATGTAACAAAAGTGATGGTTTCAGAACCAAGAAGGATTGGAAAAATAATAGCTCATGTATACTTACCAGCACATTTGAATTTAGATGATAAGCAAAAGGAGATTTTAGAAAGAACCGCGAGAACCTGCCCAGTTGAAAGAAGTTTACATCCTGATATTGAATTAGATATGGCATTTAATTGGTAAATATTTTTGAGCACTTCTAGTATACATTAGGAGTGCTCATTCTCATTTACAATTGATTTCCAAGGATTGATAGCCCTATTGCACAATCTAAACAACGTCGTTGTTTACAATAGCTACCATTCAATTCAATTAATGCCTGTGAATCTAGTGATGTTCGATTGTTGAGCTGATAAGAATTCCATTCTTTTGTAATTCGATTTCTTTCAAAAGCTATTTGCATCAACCAATTTAATGCTCTTTCCTGGTAGCTATTTTCCTTTATTTTTTTACCATATGCAAATAATAATGGAATTACCGTATTTATCAAAAGAGAATTCACCATTGATAAACCTAGCCTTTTCTCTTTATACAATCCAATATCATCAAAACGATAATGATACAACCAATAATCATTTGGTAAGACCATTAATTTTTTTTGTACAGCAAAAATATCTGCCGTCTTTTTAAAATATTCGAAATAATGATCATTCAATTGAATCAAAGATGCTAATTGAGCCATACGCAAAGTAGGAAATGAAGCAGGGCGCATTCTTAAATAAGCTGGCTGAAGGTTTATTTTTTCTAAACGATATTTTTTTTGTAAATATTGGTATTCCTTCTGTAACATTTTGGGGTACTGTTCTTTAAATGGCCGAACTAGTAAATTAGACTGCCCCAATAATAAAGCTTCTAATTGATGAATTTGATTTCTATGATTTGAAATAATTCTTAGGGATATAGATCTGGCCATAGATTCAAATAAATGTTCGTTTACCGTAAGTCCCATATTGGCAGCAAGTAACCACCAGGTTATCGATTCCCAATCCTGCTTGGCTTCTCGTAAATATTCACTTATTTTATTGGCTTTTTTTTCTAACCTTTCAACTGCCAGCCTCTCTTTCCACGCAACCCATGTTAACTGTTTAATAGATGGCAAATATTCATGGCAGGGTTTAAAAAATGTATGACTTACCATGAAAGATTCAAATCTATTTAATAATAGATTTGACACATAGGGCTGCAAGCATAACGTAGGGATTTCATACCCAATATGATTATAAATGATTTGATCATTTATCCAAACTACATGGAGAATAATATTTAGAAAATTAGGGTCTGTTTCGTGCCGATGCTTATACCAGTCTGAAGCATGTATATGTAATTCTATATTTCCAGCCCATTCTGTATTTTCAATTTTAATCCTTGCATTTAAAAAATCAGGGCCCTGATTAAAATTGCGATTTCCGGGATGCGCTATTTCAAGCAAATTCCCTTCAGTAGTATGATAAGGTGCATTTCTGATGAAACGATGCTGCCATATGAATTGTAAAAGATCTTCATTCATAAAAAAGGTTCTCCCGCAAAATAGAATCCTTTTTTATCAAATAAAATTTGCAAAAAAAAATTATACTAAAATATTTTGAAGGGCCTGTGTTACCCTACTAATCGGTAATCCCATTACATTGTAAAAATCTCCATTCACAGATTTAATTCCTATTACTCCAATCCATTCCTGTATAGCATAAGAACCTGCTTTATCATATGGTTTATAATGATCTACATAATATTCAATTTGCTCAATGGTTAACGGATAAAATTCAACATCTGTTTTGTCGATAAATGCAATCTCACCTTCTTCATGCATGATCACTACTCCAGTAATTACCTGGTGTTTTTTACCGGAAAGTTTTGTAAGAATTTCAATTGCATGTTCTCTGTCTTTGGGCTTTCCGATGATTTCATTTTCTAAAACCACCACGGTATCTGCAGCCAGAATGGGCTTTCTGGCATATTCTTTATGATATGCAGTTTGAATAAGCTCTTTCACAGCCAATGCTTTCTGTTTAGCTATAAATACCGGTATTTCATCTGTAGAAATATCCTCAGGGAAAACTTCTTCTGTTGATTTAACAATCACTTCAAAAGTCATTTCAGCCCATTCCAATAAGAGTTTTCTTCTTGGCGATTGTGAAGCAAGTATAAAATCTTTCATACTAATAAACGAGTAATAAATTATTGATAGAATCGAAAAAATATCATGGAAAGTATTCCTGTAAACATTACCATTTTAATAACAACACTTAATTGGTGGTAGTCTGTACTGGTATTTGCAGAAAATAGTTTCTTGAAAACATATAAAAGTGGGGCTATAATTAAAAATAAACAATATATGATACTCAACCACCAGCCAAGTTGAATAACGTAAAGTTGCAAAATAACTAATGTGGTGATCAAAACGATTAGCCAAACTGAAATGAATACTTTACTCGCATTCACTCCCCATACAATAGGCATAGTTCTACCTCCATATTTCCGATCGCCTTCCATGTCCTCTAAATCTTTTATCACTTCCCGAATTAAAGAAATAACAAAAGCAAAACCAGCGTACAAAATAGCTAATCTAAAAAAACGAACATTTTGATTCGAAGAATAATTAGAGCTTGGAAAGTTAGTGAGTGGATATTTTGAAAAATATAATATTCCAATTACCCAGGCAGTTAATAATGAGATAAGAACATTTCCAATTAGCAACTCCTTTTTTAATGATGTACTATATATCCAGAGAAAAATAACGCTACACATATTTGCCAGAATCAAATGCCAATATTCTGAAAAATGTAACGCAAAAATGCTGCAATAGATTCCAATTAAACTTAGAAACATATGCCAAAAAATAACCCATCTCCTACTGATTACAGAATTAACCACCACTTTTTCAGGTTTATTGATCTGATCAATATCCAGATCAAAATAATCATTGATAATATAACCTGCGGCAGCAATTAAGACAGAAGAAAGTACTATCAAACAAAAAGATTCACTAATCTGGATCTCCTTACTAAATACACGCTTATAAATACAATACTCAAATAATATTTGTGTGAGTGCTATGAATACGAGGTTGGGCCAACGTACCAAACGCAAAAAGGCAGGAAGTAATTTCAAAAAATAGAATTGAATATTATTAAATCATCTTATTGAGCCTTTATTCCAGTTCCTGTATCCCAGTGTCCCCTCAACTTCATCACTTTTTCTATAACTTCTCTTACACAACCTTCTCCACCCTTAAAAGAAGAAATATAATCAACTGAATTCTTCACATCAATAGCTGCATCAGAAGGGCAAGCTTGCAGGCCTGCTAGTTGCATCACTTCCAAATCTGGAACATCATCACCCATAAAAAGCACTTCTGATTGAGAAATCTGATGAACTAATAACCAGTCTTGTAAAACAGCTGCTTTATCAGAAACCTGCATCCATACTTCGGTAACACCTAATTTTTGTAATCGCTCTTTTACTTCTGGAGAATTGCCGCCAGAAATTACTAAAACATGGTACCTTTTTTTTACTGCTAATTGTAATGCGTACCCATCTTTAATATTCATTTTTCTTGCCATCACGCCATCAGGCAATACCAATAAACTGCCATCAGTTAAAACACCGTCAATGTCAAAAACAAAGCAAGAAATAGAATTAAACTGTTTTAATATATTCATAATACACTATGAAATTAACACAAGTAATGGAGGATTTGCCTAAAAGAACTACCCTTATTTCTGGTTATCTCGCCATTCGTATACCCAGGCGCTTTGAATCATTTCTAAATGACCTTCTGTGCTTTGCTCTTTGGTTCCTTCAAATCTGGGAATTTCCAAAATCCATTCTAACAAATCAGTAAAACGTATCCGGTAAATTTTTGACTCTGTAAAATCATCACCGAATCTTTCATATAGTTTCATGGCAATATCTTCATGATCATTCCAGAAAATGGGTGGTTCAAAATGGCTCATACTAAAAGTATTCAAAAATATTAAATGAAATTATTCTCCTAAAAATTGAGATTGATCGGGTATTGTAATCTTTATTTCGCCATTTCCTTTTTCTAAAACACATTGACAACCTAAGCGGGAATTGATTCTTGGATTAACCGCACGATCTATGAAATCTTCTTCTTTATCAGATAATTCTTGAAGATGTTCTGACCCTGTTTCTACATAAAGATGGCAAGTGCTACATGCACAAACAGCTCCACAATTATGGTGTAACTCTATGCCATTATCTAAACAAACCTCTAATAAACTATCTCCTTCACTAACGGAGTTAAGTGTAACCGGCAAAAGTCCTTTTTGCTCAAATGATACAGTAATTTGATACATAACAGCCCTATTTGCTGCAAAAGTATTGGTTCAATCTGTTATAACCACTTCGAAATGCGAAATTTCTTATAACTGTTTACAATTGATAGAGCAGTGCTCTTATCATTACTATATTTGCGGATTATATGAAAATGAAATTATCTCAGCAACTTGCTTTAGCTTACTATAAAACCAAAATTCATACAATCGGACTAGTGTCGCCCAGGAAAGCGGCCGAAATAGCATATACACTTTTTTGCAAGCCAAGAAAGCTAAGAAAAAAAATAAAAGAACCTCCCTTATTTCACAAAGCAGAAAAACTTCAATTAATAGTAAACGAAAATATCCTTAGGGGGTTTCGTTTTAATCCACTCAATCCAAATGGTAATAAAATATTAATCCTTCATGGTTTTAGTAGTTATAGTTACAAATTTGAGAAATATGTAAGCCTTTTAAAAAAACAAGGTTTTGAGGTAGTTTGCTTTGATGCTCCTGCTCATGGATTAAGTGAAGGGAAACTAATAAATGCACTCATCTATAAAGAAGCCATTTTAAAAATGGAAGAAAATTTTGGTCCATTTTACGGTATGATGGGACATTCTTTAGGAGGCTTAGCAGGAAGTCTTGCCTTTAAAGAACTTTCTGAACAATCAAAAAGGAGATTGGTATTGGTAGCACCTGCCATTAGAACTGATAGTGCCATTAAACATTTTTATCAGTTATTCTCTTTTGAACTAAAAATCAGAATTGCATTTGAACAACTTATCAAGGAAAAGACGCATGAATCCATTGATGATATTTCAGTAGCGCATGCCATAAAGTATATAAATGCCCCTATTTTATGGATTCACGATAAAGATGATCGAGTTTGTCTTTATGATGATGTTGTTCCTATTATTAATAGAAATCCGGTGAATATTCAATTTGTCATTACAGAGGGGTTGGGACATAGCAGAATCTATAAAGAAGCGTCTATAAGTAATACAATTGACCTTTTTTTCAGAGAAGGTATAAATTGATATTTTTTGGAATTTGAAGGTTTGACCTAATATTGCATCCAAACTAGCGAAGAGCATTAATGTTCAGAGCTAGTAGTTGAAAGGCAAAAACATATTGAAAAAAAATCATCAAATCACCGCCCATGGCGGTTTTGAGTAATATGGCAAAAAATCTACTGATCGTTGAGTCACCTGCAAAAGCTAAAACAATCGAAAAGATCTTAGGATCTGATTTTGAGGTAAAAAGCTGTTTTGGCCATATCCGTGATCTGGAAAAAGACGATATGGGGATCGATGTTAATAACCATTATCTACCCAGGTATAAAGTGCCGGAAGACAAGGAAAAAGTGGTAAAAGAACTCCGACAATTGGCTAAAAAATCAACCGAAGTTTGGTTGGCATCGGATGAGGACCGTGAAGGAGAAAGTATTAGTTGGCATCTGGCAGAAGTGCTAGGTCTTGATCCAAAGACAACCAAAAGGATTGTTTTCCACGAAATAACAGCTCCTGCTATTAAGAAAGCAGTAGCAAATCCAAGGTTGATCAACATGAATTTGGTTAATGCGCAGCAAGCAAGGCGTGTTTTAGACAGATTAGTAGGCTTTGAACTGAGTCCGGTTTTATGGCGTAAAATTGGTATGCAAAGAAGTTTGAGTGCAGGAAGAGTGCAAAGTGTAGCCGTGAGATTGGTTGTTGAAAGAGAAAGAGAGATTAATCAGTTTGTTTCTGAAAGTAGTTTTAAAATTGAAGCAGCATTTTCAGCACTAGATATTAAAGGAAAGGAAGTCAGTTTTAAAGCAGAAGGCCCCACAAAATATACACAGGAAGAAGCAGCTAGAAAATTCTTAGAAACATGTAAAAATGCTGGGTATACCGTTACTGATATACAAGTAAAACCAACTAAGAGAACTCCTGCCGCTCCATTTACTACATCTACTTTACAACAGGAAGCTTCTCGTAAAATGGGATATAGCGTTAGCAAAACTATGTTAATTGCACAGAAACTATATGAAAGCGGTAAGATTACTTATATGCGAACTGATAGTATCAATTTAAGTGATACTGCTTTGGCTGATATTCAAAATGAAATCACAAATGCATTTGGTAATAACTATCACCAACCCAGAAAATTTAAGAATAAAAATGAATCAGCGCAGGAGGCGCACGAAGCTATCCGTCCTACATACATGAACAATCATACGATTGCTGATGATGAAACAAGGCGCTTATACGAATTGATCTGGAAAAGAACCATTGCCAGTCAGATGTCGGATGCGGCATTTGAAAAAACAACCGCAAGTATTGAAATCAGTACCAACAAAGAACAATTGCAGGCGAATGGAGAAGTCATGAAATTTGATGGTTTTTTGAAAGTTTATTTAGAGGGAAAAGACGATGAAGATGAAGAAGATACAGAAGGAATGTTACCTCAACTAGCCATTAAACAAACACTAGAATTAAACCAGTTAAGCGCGAGTGAAAAATTTTCCCGTGCTTCTGCTCGATATACAGAAGCCTCCTTAGTAAAAAAATTAGAAGAGCTCGGAATTGGTCGCCCTTCAACTTATGCTCCTACCATTACAACCATTATGAAGCGTAATTATGTAGAGAAAAGAGATAAGGATCCGATAAAAAGACAGAGCACTGTTTATATTTTGAAACCTACTAATGAAATAGAGAAGCAAATTCTTTCTGAAAATACTGGTGCTGAAAAATCGAAATTATTTCCAACCGACCTTGGAATGGTTGTAACAGATTTTTTAAAGCAACACTTTACCAAAGTGATGGATTTTGGTTTTACTGCCAAAATTGAACAAGAGTTCGATGAAATTGCAGATGGAAAAATAGTATGGAGCAATATGATAGATGGGTTCTACAAGCCATTTCATTCAACAATTGAACATACACTTGAAACCGCTGAAAGGGCAAAAGGCGAAAGAGAATTAGGAATTGATACAATAAGTGGCAAAAAAGTAATTGCCCGTATGGGTAGGTATGGCCCAATGGTTCAGATTGGCGATAGCAATAATGAGGAAGAAAAACCACGTTTTGCCAAGTTAAAACAATCGCAAAGTATTGAAACAATTTCTATGGAAGAAGCTATGCAATTGTTTGATCTTCCAAGAACCATCGGTGAATTTGAAGGGCAAGAATTGGTAGTAAATATTGGCAGATTCGGCCCCTATATTAAATTGGGGGAGCAATTTATATCCATTCCCAAAGGCGAAGATCTTTACACCATGGATCTGGAAAGAGCCAAACTTTTAATCAGCGAAAAACAACTGGCAGACGCTCCCATTGGATTCTATGATGAGTTACCAGTAACAAAGGGTAAAGGCAGGTTTGGCCCGTTCATTAAATGGAATGACCTCTATATTAATATACCAAGGGCTTATAATTTTGATGAATTAAGTCAGACAGATATCAATGAACTGATTGAAAAGAAAATTGACAAAGAAGCCAATCGATTTATCCGGCAATGGCCCACAGAAAAGATTTCCATAGAAAATGGCCGTTGGGGTGCTTTTATTCGTTTCCAGAAAAAAATGTTGAAGCTTGGCAAAAAAGCAGATGGCTCTAAGTTTACCCCAGAGGATCTTGCTGTTGTTGAAATAGAAGATATCAAAAGAATGATTGAAGAGCAGGTTCCTGGTGCTTTTACCAAAAAAGAAAAATCACCCGCAAAAAAAGTATCGGTTGGCACCAAAAAAGCCCCTGCAAAGAAAGTAGTGAAAAAAGCGATCAAAAGGAAGTAGACTAAGCCCTTCCCATAGAACGCAAAAAGCGAACGTGTGCTACAACCGCTCTTCTCATGGTTGGGTACTCGATGTATTTTAATTGATACTCAGCACAAACATTGCGTACAATTTTGCTAATAGCAGGGTAATGTACGTGAGATACTTTTGGAAACAGGTGATGCTCGATTTGAAAGTTCAAACCTCCCACTAACCAGCTTACCAATTTATTTCTAGTAGCAAAATTAGCCGTGGTTTTAATTTGATGAGCAGCAAATTCATCTGGCATTTTATGAGAATCAATATCTGCAAGAGGAAAAGCAGTTTGTTCTACAGTATGAGCTAATTGGAATACAATACTTAATACAAAACCAGCAACCACACTCATTACACAGAATCCTACTAACCAGGCTAACCAACCAACAGCATATATAGGAATTACAATAAAGAAAGCAGCATGGTATAGTTTTACTCCCCAAAACTCAATATGATCTCCAATAGTCATTTTCTTTAAAGGCACATTTCCAATCTTTCTAGAAAAATACTTTTTATAATCAGTAAAGAAAATCCAGAACAAATAAAGCAACATATACAGGAACCAAAAATAGTATTGTTGAAATTTGTGCATTTTTAGTCGTTTCTGAGTAGGCGCCATCCTCATTAAAATGCCAATTTCAATATCATCATCAACACCGTCAATATTGGTAAAACTATGATGTATCATATTATGCTTCATATTCCACATAAAATGATTCGCACCAAGCATACTAATCGATGAGGCTGCAATTCTATTGACCCATTTATTGGTACTAAAACTCCCATGACTCCCATCATGCATTACATTAAACCCAATGGCAGCAACTAAACCACCTAAAATAAGGCTTTCGAAAACACCAACATACCAAACTGGAGTCCAAACCAATAAATGAATATATAAAGCTATAAATGCAATAACCATGATGATTGCCTTAGTAAATAGTCTAGGTGTTCCCGTAGAGTCAATTCCTCTCTCATCAAAATAGGCTTGTACCCTTTTTTTCAATTCTGCATGAAGGGATTGGGTTACAACTGGAAACTTAGGTATGGAAAAATCAGACATAAAGGCTAATTAAAATAAGCAACAAAACTAAACTTTCTAATTCGATACTGTTGTTAAAATTGCTCACTTAACCTGAAAAAAATACCTGAACGAATGGAATACTGAATTATTATGCACAATTAGTGCAACATTTCCACAGCAATGGAATAACTAAATTGCTATAATTCAGTTAAAAAATATTTAGTTTGATACAGATTAATAACAGAAAATGGTTTAGATCTATTGCTGTCATTTTCAAAATGATCCATATGCAAACTACTAAAGAGATTACCGCATTATTTACTTTGATCGATGATCCAGATGAGGAGGTCTATTATACGGTTTCTGAAAAGATTGTTGCTTATGGGAAAGCCATTATTCCCAATTTAGAGCATTTATGGGAAACAACGTTAAACGACGAACTCCAGGAAAGAATTGAAATGATCATTCATAGATTACATTATTGTGATCTAACTAATGATATGATGGAGTGGAGAGATAGTGCCTATAATGACCTTTTATTAGGGGCATTACTGGTAGCCAAATTTCAATACCCCGATTTACAAAGCTCCCCTGTTTTGCAAGATATTGAAAAACTTAGGCGTAATGTTTGGCTGGAGCTCAATAATTTTTTAACCCCACTTGAACAGGCCAATGTTTTATCTAGTGTACTATATAAATATTTTAGGTTAAAAGGAGTTGAAATTAACCATGAATGCCCAGAAGATTTTTGCCTCAATAAAGTGCTAGCTGCCAAAAAAGGTAACGCCATTACAAACGGCATTATATATCAGGTAATGTGTGAGCAATTGGATATCAATGCACGTGTGATCAATATTCCTAAACAATGTATTATAGCATTTTTTCAATCGGACTATGACCCTGCCTCTCAAATAGGCAATCCACAGGAATTTATTCAGTTTTATATAGATAGCACTACTGGTCAGGCTTTTTCGCATAAAGACATTGAAACCTATTTTACAAAAATCGGGCAAACTCCTAAAGCCAGTTACTTTAAACCATTATCACATAAACAGATTATTCAATTATTGATAAAGGAAACTTCTAAATGTTTTGGCACTATTCTAACCGATTATAAAAAAGCGGAATTATTGGCATTATCTGCTTTGTTAGATTAAATTTATTTAACTTGTTTAAAACGTTTTTGAAGCTGATGAGTGAATTACATTTTACCTATTATGAAAGCCCAATTGGACTTTTAAAAATTGGAGGTACCGACCAGTTTATAGGTGAGTTAAGTTTTGTAGATGAATCAGATCAGATGGAACATGGAGAGCCTGGTATTACTGAAGTAATGCACCAATGTACGGAAGAACTTATTGAATATTTTCACGGTAACAGAAGAAATTTCACAATCCCCGTTCACCAAGAAGGCACTGATTTTCAGATAAGGGTTTGGAACCACTTATTGGGTATAGCTTATGGCAAAACCATTAGTTATATGGATTTAGCAAAAAAAATGGGCGACCCTAAAGTAATTAGAGCCGCGGCAAGTACCAACGGAAAAAATAAGATTGCCATTATAGTTCCCTGTCATAGAGTAATTGGAAGTGACCGATCTCTAACCGGATATTCTGGGGGTATGTGGCGAAAAAAGTGGCTGCTACAACAAGAGTTTAAAGTAGCACATGGCGTACAAACTCTTTTTTAATGATTTTGAAATCATATTCAAAGAAATTCTTCTTACAAACTTAACATTTTCATAAAACTCTGTCGCATTCAAGGCAATATCAGTAGGTTTTCGCAAATTTGTATGGAATGAATCCATCATAATGAAGCGACTATCGATTGTTATTGCCCTATTAATTATTTCTCAATTTTCTATACAAGTCATTGCACAGGATATTCCTAAAGGATGGCATTTACTGGATCAAATTGATGATCATTTTTATGGAATTAGCCTAAACAAAGCTTATCATTTTTTAAAAGAACACAACAAACAATCAAAGCAAATTATCGTTGCAGTATTGGATTCGGGAGTTGATACAGCACATGAAGATTTAAAAGATATCCTGTGGAGAAATCCTAAAGAAATTCCTGGAAATGGTATTGATGATGATGGGAACGGATATATCGACGATATTTATGGATGGAATTTTATAGGGGGTAAAGATGGAACTAATCTCAAAAAATGTTCAGATGAGCGTTCTAGAATTTACCATCGTTACAAAGCTGATTTCTTAAATAAAAGCATTGACAGTTCCCTACTTACTGTTGATCAAAAATTTAATTATACCATTTGGAAAAAAGCAGCAGCTGAATTGAATTTCAGTACCGACGAACAAACCGAATTGATGTACGTAGATATTACTGCAAAAGCAATAAAGCGCCACGATAAAATTTTAAGAAAAGAGTTAGATCAGGAAGAATATACCGTAGAAACCCTTGAAAAATTTGAACCAAATTCAAAAATGGGAAAGGAAGCGAAATTGGGTTATCTCACTTGCATGAAAATTTTAGGAATTGAATCAGACGAAACAAATAAAAATACCATTGAGCAATTAGATGAATACATTGATGGAAAAAAAACAGCATTTGAATCAAAAGAGCAAGCGCCTGTAGATTATAGAGCTCAAATAGTAAAAGATAATTATGCCGATTTTACAGATAGTCATTATGGGAACAATGATGTAATGGGGCCTAATGCAATGCATGGTACCCATGTAACAGGTATCATTGCAGCAAAAAGAAATAATGGCATTGGCATGGATGGAATTGCCGACAATGTACAAGTGATGATGGTACGTGTAGTTCCAGATGGAGATGAATATGATAAAGATGTGGCACTCGGAATTAGATACGCGGTAGATAACGGGGCTAAAGTTATTAATATGAGTTTTGGAAAATCATTTTCTCCCGAAAAGCCATGGGTAGATAGTGCCATAAGATATGCTGCTTCTAAAGACGTTTTAATTCTTCATGCGGCCGGTAATGACGGGGCTGATAACGACGTAAAAGACAATTTTCCAAACCCTTACTCACAAAAATTTAAAAATACAGCTGATGATTTTCTAACTATTGGCGCGAGTAGTGATCCGAAAATCTCAAAGAGTATTGCAGCAGATTTTAGTAATTTCGGAAAAGAAAATGTAGACTTTTTTGCTCCAGGCGTTAAAATATATTCTACCCTTCCAGGTAAAAATAAATACGGTAATTTACAGGGAACAAGTATGTCAACTCCTATTGTAACCGGACTTGCTGCTTTGATACGCTCTTATTACCCTGAGCTTTCTGCTGTTCAGGTAAAACAAATTTTAGTAAACTCTGTAATGGTTCCTGATTCCACTGTAGAAAATATAAAACCTGGTCCGCAACATACACCTATCGCATTTGCTTCTTTAAGCAAAACGGGGGGAATTGTAAATGCATATTATGCTGTTTCAGCAGCTGATTTAACCAAACCCATTCAAGTAAGAGAAAACAGTAAACAAAATACGAAACTAGCTAAAATAAAAAAATAATGTCTAGACCATTAGATACAGAATACGGTAATTTTTATAAAGGATATGCAGATGCCGCAACAGGAAATTCTTTAGAAGAAGTAATAAAGAATCATACCGAATATATCAAAGAAAACATTTTAAATATTTCTAGAGAAAAAAGTGATTACCGATATGCTCCCAATAAATGGACCATCAAAGAATTGCTGCAACACATGATTGATACGGAGCGGGTATTTAGTTATAGGGCTTTGCGAATTGCAAGAAATGATCAAACACCTTTGGCAGGTTTTGATGAAAATTATTTTGCAGCCAATGCCCCGGTTGCACATCGGAATTGGGAAGTCCTGGTAAAAGAATTTTTATTGTTACGGGAAGCTACTGATCTGATGATTGGTAGTTTTCAAGATTACCAGTTAAATTATGTGGGAAATGCCAGTAATACCAATATTTCGCTAAGAGCACTCTGCTTCATTATTTATGGGCATAATTTGCACCATATAAAGATCTTGAAAGAGAGGTATTTATAATAAAACCCCGTCAGGATTGCTCTTGACGGGGTTTATTATTTTTTGTAAAATTATTTTGTTCCGAAAATATGAATAGCTAATTGTACATCATTAGAAACCATACCTGGTACGTAGTTTACTCCTAATAAAGTTCTGTCAATGCTTAAGAAAGCTTGAGCAAAGAAGCCTTTCTCATCTGCGCTGCGAATATTTGCAACAAATTTTACTGGAACCGAAGCACCTTTAATATTTAATGTACCTGCAACATCTGCGGTTGAAGCTCCAGTATATTTTACTGATGTAATTTCAAAAGTTGCTTCAGCAAACTTAGCTACATCAAAAAAGTCTGGGCTTTTTAAATGTCCGGTTAAACGGTCGCCACCAGCTGCATCAGTTACTTTTACACCAGCTAAATCAATAACAAATTTACCACCTGTTAATTTACCTGCATCTACAGATACAGATCCACTTTTAATTGGGAATAATCCTGTATGGAAATCTCCTTTTTTAGAACCGATCCAGTCAATTTTGCTTTTTTCTGCACTAACTGTGTAATTAACTACGTCTCTTTTTGCATTTATTGTTACAAAAGAAGATAACCCTAAAATAAGGGCGAAACTTGTAAAGGCTACGATTGCTTTTTTCATATATATTTTTTAATTAATAGAAAACAAAAATAATAAAATTAATGTTATAACAATGATAAATTATCTACAAATATTATAGACTAGTTTCGCCTATCTTCGCAAAAATTTTTACTGTATGAACCTGCATGAGTATCAGTCGAAGGAATTGCTAAAAAAATACAATGTTCCTGTTCAAGAGGGTATCGCTGTAGATACTGTTATGGCTGCTGAAGAAGCTTACCGCCAAATTAAAACACAAACCAATAATAATTTTGCGGTTGTAAAGGCCCAAATACATGCTGGTGGACGTGGAAAAGGTAAAATTGTGGGTAGTGAACAACGTGGAGTTGCCGTTGGCAAAAGCCTCGAAGATATCAGCAATATTGCAAAAAATATCTTAGGAGGAACATTGGTCACTATACAAACTGGTGCAGCCGGTAAAAAAGTGAATAAAATTCTGATCGCTCAGGACGTATATTATCCAGGTCCCAACGAAACAAAGGAATTTTATCTGTCTATCCTTCTCGATCGTTCAAAAGGTCAGAACGTAATCATGTACAGTACGGAAGGAGGTATGGATATTGAAGAAGTTGCCCATAAGACGCCAGAAAAAATCCATAAAGAATGGGTATTCCCAGGTGGTGGTCTACAAGGTTTTCAGGCACGGAAAATTGCCTTCAATCTTGGACTTAGCGGAGAAGCATTTAAAAATTGCGTGAAGTTCGTTACCAATTTATACAACGCTTATGTAGGCATTGATGCTAGTATGCTTGAGATCAATCCTTTATTTAAAACTAGTGATGAAAAAATCATTGCGGTAGATTGTAAATTAAACCTCGACGATAACGCATTGATGCGCCACCCAGATATTGCCGCTTTAAGAGATGTTACTGAAGAAGATCCTACTGAAGTAGAAGCCGGGCAGTTTAACTTGAATTTCGTAAAACTCGATGGTAATGTGGGTTGTATGGTAAATGGTGCAGGATTGGCCATGGCTACCATGGATATGATTAAATTGAGTGGTGGTGAACCCGCCAACTTCTTGGACGTAGGCGGTACCGCAAACGCACAAACAGTAGAAGCTGGATTTAGAATTATCATGAAAGATCCAAATGTAAAAGCGATCCTCATCAATATTTTCGGTGGAATAGTTCGTTGCGACCGTGTTGCTGCAGGTGTAATTGAAGCTTTTAACAAATTAGGAAATATTGAAATCCCTATCATTGTAAGACTTCAGGGAACAAACGCAGTAGAAGCAAAAAAGTTGATAGATGAAAGTGGACTAAAAGTTCAATCTGCTATTCAGTTAAGCGAAGCCGCAGCTTTAGTTAAGAAAGCAGTGGCATAATTTAATACTACATTTTTAAAAAGATCTCTTAACCGAGATCTTTTTTTTTGTGTCAAATGATCTGGATAGTCATAAGAATCGTGAAAATAAATTAAAGTATTTGAATTTAT
>JANYEA010000034.1 GCA_025363385.1 Bacteroidota bacterium
TATTTTCAACGTTTGAAAGGTGTATACAAAGTAATTAGTGGGTATGGCGGTGGGCATGTGGCTAACCCAACTTATGAGCAGGTATGTGACAAAAACACTGGCCATGTAGAGCTTTGTCAGATTATTTACGATCCAAAGCAAATTAGCTACGATGAACTATTAGAAGTGTTTTTGAAAACGCACGATCCCACTACCCTCAACCGTCAAGGAAATGATGAAGGACCACAATATAGATCCGTGATATTTTATAAAAACGAAGAGGAAAAAAACAAAGCTGCTCAATATATAATATCATTAGACAAATCCGGGGCATGGTCTCATCCAATCATTACAAGTATTGAACCCTTTAAGAATTTCTATCCAGCTGAAAATTATCATCAAAATTATTATAACGATAATCAAAATCAGGGATACTGCCGATTTGTTATACAGCCTAAACTGGAGAAATTCGAGAAAGTATTTAAAAATAAATTGAAGAATAATTAATCTTTTAAAATAGCTAATAAAAAACACTGTTGTAACCTAACTTTATTTGATGCAAAAGAAAATTATTGTTCTTGGTTTAACTATTATTCTAAGTATTGCAAATTCATATGCACAAAAAGCGGAAAAGGTATTCACCAGGGCAGATACTTTAAGAGGTAGTATAGGCGCAGAAAGAGCTTGGTGGAATATAACATTCTATGACGTTCATGTTACCCCCAACATTTTAACAAAAACAATCAAAGGGTTTGTTGATATAAGTTATCAGGTTCTGAAGAAAGGTAAAAGAATGCAAATTGATTTGCAACAACCACTTGTTTTAGACAGCGCCATAGATCTAAAAAAAGAGCAATCTATTAATTTAAATTTCGAAAGAGAAGGAAATGTTTTTTGGATCTACTTTGCTAAGAATTCAAAAATAGGAGAAGAAAAAACAATTCGACTTTATTATCAAGGCATCCCTCAAGAAGCAAAAAATCCACCATGGGACGGAGGGGTTACCTGGAGTAAGGATAGTTTAGGGAATTCATTTATCAGCACCAGTTGCCAAGGTTTAGGGGCAAGTATTTGGTGGCCTTGCAAAGATCATCAGAGCGACGAACCAGAACATGGCGCTCGTGTTTCTATTACAACACCAGATAGTTTAATGGATGTTTCGAATGGACACTTAACTAGTATAATTGATTTACCAAATACACATCAAAAAACCTGGATTTGGGAAGTAAAAAATCCAATCAACAACTATAGCATATCCATGAATATTGCCAAATATGTATCATTTTCTGATACATTAATGGGCGAAGGAGGCGTATTGCCTTTAAATTTCTATGTATTACCCTATCATCTAGAAAAAGCTACTATACAATTTCAACAAGCTAAATCAATGCTTCATTGTTTTGAATTTTGGTTAGGAAAATATCCTTTCTATGAAGATGGGTACAAATTAGTTGAAGTACCCTATTTAGGTATGGAACACCAAAGTGCTGTGACTTACGGAAACAAATTTAAAAATGGTTATTTAGGTAGAGACCTTTCTGGAACCGGATGGGGATTGAAATGGGATTTTATTATTGTTCATGAAAGTGGACATGAATGGTTTGGCAACAATATTACCAGCAATGACATTGCAGATATGTGGATACATGAAGGATTTACCAATTTCACTGAAACCTTATATACCCAGTGGTTAAGCGGAAAACAAGCCGGATATGAATATAATTTTGGCATACGAAAAAACATAAATAACCGCAGTACTATTATTGGAAAGTATGGAGTAAATGCAGAAGGTGGAAATGATATGTACTACAAAGGATCTAATTTGATCCAGACTATCCGTAATAGCGTGGATGATGATAGCTTGTTTCGTAAAACTTTACGTGAAATGCAAACAATGTTTTTTCATAAAACAGTAATGTCGACAGAAATTGAGGCCTTCATTAGTAAATCTGCCGGATTTAATTACAGTTTTGTTTTTGACCAATATCTTAGGAACACCAATATCCCAGTTTTAGAATTATCTTATCAAAAAGAACAGCGAAAATTATACTACCGTTGGACAAATTGTATTGATGGCTTTGACTTACCTCTTATATTAAGAACTGATAAAGACAAAAAGAAGATATTACCAAAGAAAAACAACTGGAATTCTATTGATATAACAGAAGAAGAGGCTGGTTTTTTAAATCCCGCAGCTATTGAGTTGAAATATTATATCAAGGTGAAGAAATTAGTAAGTACCGATACATTATAATCATAATATGGGGAATATCCGAAAACAAACAATCATATCCAGCTTGCTGGTATATTTCGGGTTTTTAATCGGAGCCATTAATATTTTTTTCTACACTAAAATAGGAAACAACCACGGTGCATTTTCTGCCGAACAATTTGGGTTGACACGTATATTTTTTGACTACGCTCAAAATATGTATGCATTTAGTAGCCTCGGGATTATTCCTATTATATATAAATTCTATCCTTACTATAAAGATAATTTAGAGGAACATGAAATAGACCTGATGAGTTGGGCAATGATCACTGCATTATTTGGCTTTATATTAATCCTGATAGCCGGTTTTTATTTTGAACCATTATTTGTAAACCAGTTTTCTGTTCGTTCTAAATTAATTGTGGATTATTATTATTGGATGTTTCCCTTTGCCCTGGGGATGTTGTTTTTTTCTGTAATTGAAGGGTTTTGCTGGGGAATTCAAAAGTCCATCATTTCTAATTTTTTAAAAGAAACAGGGTTAAGGATTTTTACACTTGCCCTCATTCTGTTATTTTATTTTAAAATCATTTCTTTCGCTTCATACATTAAAATTTTTGCATTCCTATACCTAGCAATATTTTTTATTCTTGCATTTTATTTATACCACACAAAAAGGTTGCACTTTCCGTTAAAAATGAGTCGTGTAACAAAAAAATTTAAGAAGAAAATCCTTGGTATGCAGGCTTTGATCTTCGGTGGTACCCTTATCGCCTCAATTGCAGCAACCATTGATAGTTTTATTATAGCAAAATTTATGGGTCTAGGAGTTGTGGCTGTTTTTGGCCTTGCACAGTATGCAGCAAATTTAGTTCAAGTACCACAAAGAAGTATCCAATCAATTTCAGCTGGTGTTTTATCAAGAGCCTGGAAGGATAAGAATATGACAGAAATTGAAAGGATTTACCAACGTTCTTGTATCAACTTATTACTGATTGCACTATTTATATTTGGAAACTTATGGCTTAACGCCTATCAGGGTATACAGGTATTGAATATTCAA
Source organism: Bacteroidota bacterium (assembly GCA_025363385.1). GTDB lineage: Bacteria > Bacteroidota > Bacteroidia > Chitinophagales > Chitinophagaceae > Sediminibacterium. The sequence goes on from JANYEA010000034.1 coordinate 3,255, forward strand.
AAAGAATATGAAGGTGGTATGGCGGTGATATTTGTACTAGGAATGGTACGAATTATTGATGCCGGAACAGGTTTAAACAATATGGTAATCAACACTTCTATTTATTGGAGGTTTGATTTTTATAGTGGTGTAATTTTACTTGCAATGCGGTTACCCCTAACTTACTATCTGATAAAAAACTTTGGCATTATTGGCTCTGCTTTTGCTGAACTGATTGCATTTGGGATTTACAATTTTATTCGATTTGAATTTCTAAGAAGGAAATTTAAGATGCAACCCTTCAATTCAAAAACGGTATTTGCCATTTTATTTGGTATTGTAGCTTATGCAATCAGTTATTTTTTAGGCAACAGTATTTTAGGCTGGCCTGGCATTCTAATACGATCAATCATTTTTTCTTCCATATTTAGTTTCGCCATTTATTATTGGAAGATCACACCAGATACTGATCAGCTTATTTTACAAATACAACAACGCTTTAGAAAAAAGTAACCAATATAATTAGTTCAATCTTCCGGCGCCTCTAAATTTTGGTTGCCAATATTTATCGTTTAAATCACTAATCATTACCCCTCCACTTGTTGCAGCATGCACAAATTTATTATTTTGAAGATACACACCTACATGTGTAATGCTTTTGCCATGTTTGCCAGAGGTATGAAAAAAAACAAGATCAGATTCCTGGAGATCTTCTACTTTTCGGGAAGCATTGAATTGTTCCTGGGCTGTTCTGGGTAAATTGTTATGATACACATCTCTGTAAAGAATTTGGGTAAATGCCGAGCAGTCTAAACAATTTTCTGTACTACCCCCCATGCAGTATTTAGTACCCCACCATTTATTTATTTCATCTAATAAATTCATATTATTTAATTTATCAACGGGCACTCCAATTATTACAGAATACTTTAACTGCAGGTAACTAGCATTTTGCACATTGAATAAAGGATCTGTTGATTGTGGTTTTGAATTTTCAGATCCCAGATTACGGGTAGAAGCAGAAGTAGATTTTTGCTTTGAGGTAACCACTGAGCCTGGAGTAACTTCAATATTATCTAAAAATTCAGTCTTCCCTCCCGTTCTAGATCTTTTTTTTACTGCGATACTGCTATTATTGTCTTTCGACGACAATTGCCTGAACGATCTACAGCTTGTAAATACAATACTTAGTCCAATAAAAAATATGATATATGATTTTTTCATGCTAGCTATGCAATATAAGTGGTGCATCTTAAAAGGCAAAATACCTGAGAAAATATCCTATCCTTTCAAGGTAGCTTTCAGATTGTGGATAAATAAAAACAACATTTTTCTAACGTTTCAGTGTGGAAATTTTTCCTCTAAAAGAAGCAACATTGTAGCGATATTTGAATAAATCATCCCATTGAGAAGTGATTATAATAGCGATTTTCTATTTGTAATTATTTTTCAGGCCTTTAATCACAGCTGAATGTCGCAATTTTCTCACTTACACGTACACACACAATATTCCTTACTGGATGGTGCAGCCAATATTGGAAGCCTGTTTAACAAAGCGGCAAAAGACAATATGCCTGCGGTTGCTATTACAGACCATGGCAATATGTTTGGTGCTTTTGAATTTGTAAGTCAGGCCTGGAAGAAAACAAAAGTTATTGGAAAAGATGCTGAAGGGAAAGACATATTAGCTCCATTAGTAAAACCAATTGTTGGTTGTGAGTTTTATGTGGTGGAAGATCGTTTTGTAAAATCCTTTACAAAAGAGCAAAAAGATAAAAGGTATCACCAGGTATTATTAGCTAAGAATGCGCAAGGATATCAAAATCTGGTAAAGCTCACATCCATGGGTTTTATTGAAGGCTTGTATAGTAAATACCCAAGAGTTGATAAAAAGTTGATT
>JANYEA010000160.1 GCA_025363385.1 Bacteroidota bacterium
GGTAGTTCTTGCTTTTGGTTGCTTTCGCATCCATTCTAATTCTTTTCGAAAAGTATTCTTTGCTTTATCAATACTGGCCAATTCGCTTTCAATTCTGGCAGCCTTTTTTTCTACATAGTTTTCATAATCACCCGTGTACACGTACATATTTTCGCGTTCCAATTCCCAAATTTCTTCACAAACTGCATCGAGGAAATAACGATCGTGTGTTACCAACAAGAGCGTAACATTTTCCTGATTCAGGTATTGCTCTAACCACTCAATCATTTCCACATCCAAATGGTTTGTTGGCTCATCCATCATGAGCAAAGTATGCTGATGTTCAAATCCGATATCGATCAGGGTCTTGGCCAGTGCTACGCGTTTACGCTGACCTCCGCTTAGTTCACTAACCGGATTCTTTAAATGATGAACATTTAATTTATCGAGGATCTGTTTCACTTTGGATTCGAAATCCCAGGCATTTAAGTCTTCCATTTCACCAATCGCTTCTGCAATAAGCATCCCATCTTCACTTTCCATGGCGTCTTCATATTTACGAATGGCGGTAATAATTGGGTGTTGCAGGTGGAAGATATTTTCCAACACTGTTTTATCTTCCTCAAAATGAGGATCCTGTTCAAAAAGCGCAACAGTAACGTCTTTATTGATCCAGTGTTTACCACTATCTGTTGTTTCCTGACCGGCTAAAATGCGCAATAAAGTGGACTTCCCCACCCCATTACGAGCTATTAGGGCTATTTTATCGCCCTCATTAATATGAAATGAAATATTACGAAAAAGTGGGTTAATACCATAACTCTTTGTCAATCCCTCTACTGAAACATAATGCATGCGGCAAATATAAGGCTTAAAGCCCAAGGCGATAAACTCTGAACTTTGTACTTTTGTAGTTGTTATTTAGTAATTATGAAGCAATTCAATGTACCTGTTGGTTATAGAAGTCCACTTATTACTGCTGTAAAGCAATTCCGTAAACAACAGGATAAACTTAAAAAAGATGATACGCCAACATTACTGGATCTGGGGCATCTGCAGATTTATGTGGCCAGACATTTTGGATTCTGTTATGGAGTAGAACATGCCATTGAAATTGCGTTTAGTACCATTCAGGAAAATCCAGGTAAGAGAATATTTCTACTAAGTGAAATGATCCATAACCCCCAAGTTAATGCCGATCTTTTGGCAATGGGGGTTCAGTTTATGCAAGACACTTATGGAACGCAGATCATTCCATTTGAAGAGATCCGGTCGGATGATATTGTAATTATTCCTGCATTTGGAACAACCCTTGCCATTGAAGCTTTATTAGAATCAAAAGGAATTACCACTGCCAAATACAATACCACCTGCCCTTTTGTAGAAAAGGTCTGGAATAGAAGTGAGCAGATCGCAGAGAAAGGATATAGCATAGTTATTCATGGTAAACCCAAACATGAAGAAACAAGGGCTACATTTTCGCATGCTTCTGCTGTTACGCCTTCTATTGTTATCAACGATATGCAGGAAACAGCTGAGCTTGCTAAATACATCACAGGTGAGTATGAAAGTGCTGGGTTTTATGATCAATTTAAAGGACGGTATTCTGAAGGTTTTGATATTACAAAGGATTTAGTAAGATTTGGAGTAGTAAATCAAACCACACAGTTGGCTTCAGATACACAGGCGATATCCGACTATTTAAAATCTGTGATGATTACTAAATATCAATTAACCGTCGAAAATATTGATGCACATTTTGCGGATACCAGAGATACCCTTTGCTATGCTACAAACGATAATCAAACCGCTGTAACAGGAATGTTACAAACTGATGCAGACCTGGCAATCATCATTGGGGGTTACAATAGCAGCAATACTTCACACTTGGTAGAATTGTGTGAAGAGAAGCTCCCTTCCTATTTCATTGATACGCCAGAGAGAATCATCAGTAAATCAGAAATTATCAATTGTAATTGGCGAACAAAAGAACAAAAAACGCTTCATTCGTTTTTACCCGAAAAATCGCCCGTAAAAATATTAATCACCAGTGGAGCGAGTTGCCCAGATGCTGTTGTTGAATTAGTTATTAGAAGGTTAGCACATTTATATCAGGTGGAAGAAGGGGTAGAAAAATTAATAGCATCTTTTTAAAGAAGATGCTATTAATTTAAAAATATATTAAGAAAGAAATTATTCCAAGAGTTTTTTAACCACTAATCCACCTACTTTCTTACCAGCTTCTGCACCAGTATTTACGCTTAAAGTATAGTGGATACCACCATAAACCCTGCTGATAGAACATTCAGCCGCTGCTTCATGTAAAGATTTAAAATCGCGCTTCATACCAATATAATGGTAATCACTGGAATCAGTAAAGCTTAGATTATCTCTGTACAATTTAGTTAATACTGTGGCAGCAGATGCAGTGATAGTGCTATGTCCGCTTGTATATTCCGGGAATGGAGGCGTTTGTAAAAATGGCATCCAGTTTTTATCCATCAGTTCTTTAATAACTGTTACTGGCCTTACATAACTACTTCTATATTTTTCATCCCAACAAGAGATGAATCCATCATATAAAGCAATGGAAGTGATTGCAAAAGTCTGTGCAGCTTTCACAGGGTCTGCTTTTTCCTGTTCAATAATTTGTGCTGCAATTCCCATCCAATGCCCACCTGGAGTAATTTTTTTATTTCCAAACATCATATGGCCTGCATGTTCAATTACAAAAGGATTATCGTCCCAATACCTTGCAATTGTTTTTTGTTCATCAGTGAGGTTCTTATTAATATCATACACTTCTTTCATCATACCATAGAAAACAGAACCTGGCTTTGCATCATAGGGTGGTGGTGTATTTGGTTTAAATTGAGAAGCAGAATCCAGCACCATTGGCTGCATGGTATTCCAGCACCATTCTACACCATCGGCATAATCTGGAGGAGTTGGGCGCCATTTTCCTGGTTCCTCACTTCCTAAATACTTAGCTTTCCCCCTAGATTTGAAATATCCATCATTTTTGGCTCTTGCCAAAACTACTGCAGCAATAGTGTCGCCAAAAGAAATAGAATTCTGATAGGTTGAATCGTCTAAATGTTGTTTGAAATTTTCATGGATTTTATTTTCATATCCTGTTAACGAATCCACTGAGAAAACCTTTACATTTCTGGTTACTTTAAAAAAGGCTTCCGAAGCCGCTAAATTAAAATCATATTTTTTGGCCGGATCTGGCTGAGGCATTTTACCAAAGCCATTTAATTTTTCAGCAATGGAACTAGTATTCGCTTTAGAGAAGCGTAAAGCTTCATAAGCTGCAATAGATGAATACACATAAATTCTGCTCGCTACAGGTGGTGTAAATACATCATAAATGATTACCTGGGTTAATTGGTCTTCGTTATTGATTAAAAGTTTTACAGGATCGAGTAGTTCAGGCTTTTTAGGAGAACAAGCAACAATAGCTAAACAAAACGCTAGTAATAATGTTTGAGAAATCTTTTTCATTGATAAGGTTTGAGAATAAAGCAATCGAAAAAATAAATAGTTAGCAGATGATTACAAGTATTTAAAGATAAGAAAAACGAGAGAATTGCACAAATTGACGGTTATTGAAGCCCTTTTCAACCAACCATCAATTAAGTGATTATCATTCTAAGAAGTTGGCATAAAAAAACTATATTGAGAATCCAAAAATAAATAAAACGAATGCCTGCTTTGAGAATCCTTTGCCTGTGCGCCATATCCTTTATTTTTTTGACAAGTTCCCTAAAAGCACAGTTATCTTCAAAAGATAGTTCGCTCTTAAAATCCGGTATCAGTAATGTATTATCTGTATACGAACAGAACATTGGTGAACAGTCTGGAAAATTTAATGGAAGTCAGAATATTGGATACCCCAATGGAGTTATTGAGAAAAACCCTTATTTCCAAACTTCCAATTTTTCAAAAGGTTATATTTTGTACGATCTAGTTTATTATCCCAATGTGAATCTATTATATGATGAAGCAGCAGATCTAGTGATTTTACAAGACAGTTCACATAAAATTGAATTAATCAGTGAAAAATTAGCGGGTTTTGTAATTGGCAATTATAAATTTCAATACTTAGTTAAAAAAGACGCTAATTCTAATGATCTTTTAAAAACCGGATTTTACCAGGTTTTGGTGGAAGGTAAAACCAGTCTCTTTAAAAAAGAATCTAAAAAAATTACAGAAAAAATCTTGGGAAACGAGCTTACCTATCAAATAGAATCCTCCACCTACTATTATTTATTGAAAGACAACCGCTATACTGAAATCCAGAGTAAAAAAACCATTTTCCGTCTCTTCAAGGATAAAGAAAAAGAAGTGAAGCGGAATGCAAAAACGCAACACCTGAATTATCGGAAAGACAAAGACAATATGCTCAGCAATGTGGTAGAATACTATAACCTCTTAACTAAATAATGTGAATTTATATTCCAAAACTTTATTACTGCTTGTTTCACTATTCTTTATCAGTAAAGGTTATAGTCAGTCAGACACAACCAAAACAATTGATATCAATTGTGAAAAATGTACTATCAGAGATCTTAGTAAACAGATTGAATCTCAAACAAGCTTTCATATCTATTACGACTCTACCATTTTTGCTCAGAAATCATTTACCTACAGTGCAAAGTCTGAACCTTTATACAAAGTTTTACATAAACTCTTTGCGGCTGAATTGATTTATTCCAGCTTCGACGACCAGAATAATTTATTCTTCACTAAAAACAGAGCCTTGAGTTTAATACTCCCTGAAAGTTATTTTAATGGAACAAACACAGCCATTACAGTAAATGATACTAATCAGGATGAGGAAGATTTATCGGACAGCAAAGAAGCAATAGTGGATAAAAAAATATATGAGATCGGAGATAAAAATAATAAAAGTCAAAAATCCATCTTAATAGGAGGAATCATTAAAGATGCCAAAACCGGGCAACCTGTTTCGGGAGCTAATGTATACATCGAAAATCCTAGAATTGGTGCCACCACAGATCAATTTGGGGCTTACACTATTTCTTTACCCAGAGGGAAACATATTTTAAATATTCAAAGTATTGGTCTGCGGGATATAAAACGACAAATTATTTTATATAGTGATGGCAAAATGAATGTAGACATGACAGAAAGTATCCAGTCGTTAAAAAGGGTTACCGTTTCTTCTAAAAAACTAAGTAATATACGCGGATCACAGATGGGCGTTCAAAAGATTGATATCAAAACAATCAAACAGATTCCAATGCTTTTTGGTGAAGCTGATATCATCAGAGCTATTACCACCTTACCAGGTGTAAAAACAGTGGGAGAAGCAAGTACCGGATTTAATGTAAGAGGTGGATCATCAGATCAGAACCTGATATTGTTTAACGACGCTACCGTTTATAACCCTTCGCACTTTTTCGGGCTCTTCTCTGCCTTTAATCCTGAAGTGGTTAACAGTGTTGAATTGTATAAGAGTAGTATTCCTGCCAGCTATGGTGGAAGACTTTCTTCTGTATTGGACATCAATAGCAGAGAAGGCAACAAAAAAGAATTCACAGGTTCTGCGGGTATTGGGCCATTAACTAGCAGATTAAATATAGAAGGTCCTCTTGTAAAAGATAAGTCATCTTTTATTTTAGGAGGCCGTACTACTTATTCAAATTGGCTATTCAAATACCTGCCAGACGATTATAAAAATAGTGCTGCTAATTTTTATGATATCAACTTGATCACAACCCATGAATTAGATAAAAACAACTCACTTTATTTTACAGCATATTTCAGCAATGATAAATTTAACCTGAATAGCGATACTGCTTATAGTTATGGCAATAGGAATATTTCTTTAAAATGGAAACATACCTATAATGCCAAATTGAATAGTGTAATGAGTGCTGGGCTCGACCAATATAATTATGAAATTGGCAGCCAGAAACTTCCATTAAATGCCTATAAACTTGCATTTAATATACAACAAACAAACTTCAAAGCACATTTCAATTATTTCTATAATAACAAGCATAGTTTCGATTTTGGTATTAACAGCATTTTATACAAATTAAATCCTGGAAATTTTGATCCCAATGGAAGCCAGTCGCTCGTTAAACCAGATCATTTACAAACAGAGCAAGGTTTAGAATCCGCCATCTATTTTAGCGACCATTATACGGTAACACCTAAGTTTAAAATAGACGCTGGTGTAAGACTTTCTATGTTTAATGTAATGGGGCCGAATGATATTAATGTTTATGCAGATGGAGTTCCCAAAACAGAGAGTAGCCTCATTAACACGATACATTACGACAATGGAAAGATCATCAAAACTTATGGTGGCCCAGAGGTACGTTTAGGATTTAGATATGTATTTGACGAAACATTCTCTTTGAAAGGAGGATTTAATACTCAACGTCAGTATATCCATTCTCTTTCAAATACCACAGCCATGGCCCCAACCGATATTTGGAAATTGAGTGATCCGAATATCAAACCACAAATTGGCAATCAGTTTTCTCTGGGTCTTTACAAGAATTTAAGATCTAATACTATTGAAACATCTGTGGAGGTTTATTACAAAAACATTAAAAACTATCTCGACTATAAAAGCGGCGCAGTGTTAGTAATGAACCATCATATTGAAACCGATGTGATAGGCACAAAGGGAAAGGCATATGGCGTTGAACTTTTAGTAAAGAAAGTAACTGGTAAATTTAATGGATGGATTAGTTATACCTGGTCCAAAATTTTATTGCAACAAAACGATCCTAATGCGGGCGAGTTGATCAATAACGGTAATCCATATGCAGCTAATTACGACAAGCCAAATGATGTTACTGTTGTTACAAATTACAAATTTAGCCATAGGGTTAGCATTTCTTTGAATGCTAATTATAGTACCGGCCGCCCAATTACATTACCCATTGGGTTATTTGATTATGGCGGATCGATGCGGACACTCTATGCAGATAGAAATGCTTATCGCATACCCGATTATTTCAGAACAGATTTCGCAATGAATATTGAGGGAAATCATAAGGTAAAACAATTGTTCCACAACTCATGGTCGATTGGCGTATACAATCTTACTGGAAGGAAAAATCCATACTCAGTGTATTATGTATCAGAAAATGGCCATGTGAATGGTTATAAACTTTCCATTTTTGGAAACGCTATTCCTTATATCAATTTAAATATCAGGTTCAAATAATATCCAATGAAAAAATCCATTCTTTTTTTGTTCATCCTGCTTGCCTTTTTGGGGTGCAAAGAAAAATATATATCGCCTGTTGTTTCTCCCAACACTGGTTACCTAGTGGTTGATGGTAGCATTAATGCTGGGCTTAGTAGTACTGAGATCATTTTAAAGAGAACAGTAGCTTTAGATAATCCTTCTGTTGTATACGAAGGAGGCGCCACAGTAAGTGTAATTGGCGAAGACAATTCCATTTTTGCATTAAACGAAGCTGCAAAGGGCCATTATTTAGCCAGTAGTTTAAATTTAAATAAAGCAAAAAAATACAAACTTCATATTTTAACCACCGATTCTAAAGTGTATGAATCTGATCTTGTTGAAGTGAGAAATACACCAGCAATTGATAGTTTAAGCTGGAAATACGATAGTAATGGATTAGAGTTATTTGTAAATACCCATGATGCTACTGGATTGTCGAAATATTACCAATGGAATTATACCGAAACATGGGAATACCACTCGCCATTTCTGAATTATTTTAATTACAAGCAATTAAATACTAGTTCTGGCATTAAGTATACCCTCGAATATTTTGATCCTATTTTAATTACCTATAATTCTGCAATCTATACCTGCTGGCCAACGGAAAATTCTTCGTCTATCTTATTAGGCTCTACGGTGTCTTTAAGTAGCGATAAAATACTTCTCCCATTAACTTATATCTCAAGAGGAGATGTGAAGCTTAGTCAGTTGTACAGCATCAACGCAAGACAATACAGTTTAAGCGAAGGCAGGTATAACTATTTACAAAAAATGAAAAAGAATACAGAGGGAACTGGATCTGTATTTGATGCACAGCCTTCTGAGCTAATGGGAAATATCCATTGCACTACAAATGCATCAGAGCCAGTGATTGGGTATATAGACATTTGTAATACGCAGGAGACCCGTTTATTTATCAAGAATGCCCAATTGCCCGACTGGAATTTTGTTACGCCATGTCTTAAAACGGAAATACCCAATAATGTTGACTCGATTACTTTAGCGCACAGGAATTTTTATCCTGCTTATGCAGCAAAATATAGTCCAACGGGAAGCGCTATTTTATCTTATTATTTTTCTACACCGAATTGTGTTGACTGCACTTTTTGGGGTACCAATATCAAACCAACTTTTTGGCCTTAATTAAGTTTTCAATTATGCAAAACATAAAAACATATTTCTCTTTTGTTGCACTTTCTCTGTTTGCTTTGCATGCAACTAATACAAATGCACAGGAGGCTGAAATGATTTCACGTAAAGTAGAAAATTACAGTTCTAAACATTTAGAGGAAAAGCTATTTCTACATACCGACAAAAATCTGTATTTGTCGAATGAAATATGCTGGTTCAAAATATATAATGTAGACGGATTTTTTAATCTTCCCCTCTCTATTAGTTCAATTGCGTATGTAGAGGTTTTAGACAACCAATCAAAAGCTATTTTACAAGAAAAAGTTGATTTGCAAAATGGATCAGGTACGGGATCTTTGAAACTGCCCAGTAGAATTACTTCAGGAAATTATACTTTGCGAGCGTATACAAATTGGATGAAAAATTTTAATTCGGCATTTTTCTTTGAAAAAAATATCACAATTATAAATACTGAAAAAGAACAAGGTGTGATTGCTAAATCACTAGTTCAGGATGAATTAAAAATTCAGTTATTCCCTGAAGGAGGTAACCTCATTAATAATCTTGAAAATAAAATTGCCTTTAAAATAGTTAATCAGTTTGGTAAAGGTGTAGACACAAAAGCTTTTATAGTAAATGAAAAATCCGACACCCTACAAGAAGTGAATACTTTAAAATTGGGTTTGGGAAGTTTTGTTTTTAAACCCGAAGAAGTACATTCATATAAATTAGTTACACAACTAACAAATGGAAAAACATTTACAGAGAACTTTCCGAAATCGAATAATATCGGTTTTAGCATTCGCATACTAAATACAAACAAGGCATCAGAAAATATTTCTTTATCAATTGAGTCAAAGAATATCTCCTCTCCCATTGCTTATATGATTGTGCATGCAAGAGGTATTGTAAAATCATTTGCTCAAATAAAGTTAGAAAATGGCAAAGCCCTATTTACTGTTCCACAGGGAAGTTTAGGAGATGGTATCAATTGTTTTACGCTTTTTGATGAAAACAGAAAACCCATTTCAGAAAGATTATATTTCAAATACCCTGAAGAAAACATGGGTCTGTCAGTTTCTTTAGATACTAAAGAATATTCGGAAAGAAATAAAGTGGCCCTAAAGTTGAATTCTTTTTTACAAGATGGAAAACCAACAGCAGCAGACTTATCTATGTCTGTTTATAAAATTGATGAATTGCAATCGATTGACGAATCGAATATTCAAAATTATTTATGGCTAACTTCTGATCTTGTAGGCAAAGTAGAATCGCCAAATAGCTATTTTAATTTTGGTGATCCACAGAGAGTAGCATTGATGGATAATCTGATGCTTACTAATGGCTGGAGAAGATTCAAATGGGATCATGTACTCAATGAACTGAATCCAAGTTTCGAATTCATTCCGGAAATTGCTGGTAAAATTGTAACGGGTAAAGTAATTCCCTCAAACAATAATTTGCCGGTTAATGGCATATTGGCTTACTTATCAATGCCAAGCAAAAGAACACAATTTCGTTCTTCGATGAGCGACAAGACTGGTCGATTTAAGTTTCAGTTTTCCGATTTCTATAATGATGATCAGGTAATTGCACAAATTGAAAAAAATAATGCTGCGAATTATAAAATTGAAATTGAAACACCATTTGTAAAATCAACACAAGTAAACAATGTTTCTTGGCAACCTTATTCAAATGAAGAGAAATTTCAAATAAATAGATATCATCGAGACTTACAGGTGCAGAATTATTTTAATCAGGATTATACAAATAAATTTGAGATTCCTTTAGTAGATACAACTGCTTTCTATCATAAGCCAGATAATGTCTATTTACTTGATGACTATTCTCGTTTTGCTACATTGGAAGAAGTGTTCAGAGAATATATGACTCCGGTGAAATTGTCTAAGTCGGGAAATAATTTTGACATCTCTGTGTATGACAATGTTCAGAAAAGATATTTCAGTAATCAACCTTTAATATTATTAGATGGTTATCCTATTACAGACTTGAATAAGTTCATGACCTATGACCCTTTGAAAATTAGAAAAGTGGAGATCGTTGACAGAATGTATTTCTTGGGGAACCAAACTTACTATGGTGTCTTAAATTGCACAACTTATAATGGCAAAATGGAAACCTATGACTTGGATCCACAAGCTGTTGTACTTGATTTTAAAGGCTTACAATCGCAAAGAGAATTTTCAGTACCAGATTATGGCACAAAAGATTTAGCTAATTCAAGACAACCAGATTTCAGACATCTTCTTTATTGGTCAGGAAACATTAACACCAACGAGAAAGGAAAAACTGATGTATCATTCTTTACTTCAGATGTTCCCGGAAAATATGTGATTGTTGTTCAGGGATTGAGTAAAAGTGGAAAGACTGGATATCAGGAATTGATGTTTGATGTGAAGGGAAAATAAAATTTAACCAGTAAAGATTAAAAAGTAAAAAGTCTCTGAGTTTTCAGAGACTTTTTTTATTCCTTGCTTAAAAGTGAAGTTGTTTTTTCTTAGATGTTTACGCCCACCCCGTCTGTTCGTTCAGCCGCTCTAGCCAACCCTTCCCACGCATGCGTGGGAAGGGAAACCTCATTTTATACTCCCAACATTACCCTCACTTCTCACTCTTCATTTCTCTCTCCTCATTCTTATCTTTTATCTTTCTTTTTCCTTTTTACTTTTTACTTTTTTCCCGTGTTTTTCAAAATCATAAAACTCGGTCCTTCCTTCCAGTTTGTTTTAGATTTCATGAATGATGGGGCGACAGAGAAATTGCCTAGCATTAAATCAACCTTCCCGTCGTGATCAAAATCACCAGCATCCATGGTGAGCCATCTTCCTTTTTGTGTAATGGGTAAACTATAGGGTTTAAAATCGAAGTTGCCTTTGTTCTCTAAATATACAAAACCTTCTTCGGGTTGATTTTCATAATCTGCAAAATAGGAGATGGTTGCAATATCCAGATCTCCATCATTATCGAAATCGCGCGATATGGCTTTGTAACAACCGTTTAAGGGATAAAAATACTTTTGTGAAAATTGATTTTTCCCGTTGTTTACATAAATATAAACGCCATGAAAAGGTTTTAATACAGTAGAAAAATCTGCATTATCCCCACAGGTATAAATGATGTCTTTGAAACCATCATGGTTCATATCCACCATTTCAAAATAAGAAGACCCATTAATGGAAGGGAATCTTAGTACTTGCTTTTCTTCAAATTTTCCATTTCCTTGATTAGTAAATAAATAAATACCTTCATCGCTTTGTGCAAATAATACCCAGATATCAGGCAATCCATCCCGGTTCACATCTTCAACTATTGCTTTCATTGCCCCAGGCAATGCCCGTAAAATATGTTTGTCGTATTTACCAGCACCTTTATTCTCCATCCAGGTTAAAGCACCTGTTAGGTATCCAAATTCGCAGGCAATGATATCGTTTTTCCCATCTTTGTTTAAGTCTGCTGATAATAGTTGAACAGGTCTTTGTAATTGTGCCAAGACAGGTTTTTCAGGCTTTTGTTCTATCCTGCCATCTGCCCCAATGGTAATGGTTTTACCGGACCCGATTCTGTCGTTATTTGGATTCAAAATTCCGATATCACATAATAACCATTCGTTTTTTATCATCTCGATATTCACTGTTGGTCCCCAAGTTGTAAAAGAATCTGTTCGTTGTAAATTTTGATCGTAGCGAAAAATTTTATGCTTCACAGCATCTGAAACAATCAAAGGGAAGTTCTTTGATGTCTCATCAATTTTTACATAAGAAGTTGAGGGTGGGCCTTGTTGATGCTCCGGTATGATAGCAGTAAATAACGAAAGTGTGTTTCCAATTGGATATGTCCTGATTTGTTTCGTTTCATTTTTTTCTGATGCCATCGATACATAATAATCGATAATGCGCTCCCATTGCGGCTCCTTCATTACTGGACTAGAAGGATAAAAACCAGGGGGTAAAGAAAAATTATATTTTTCTGCAGGATAGTGTTTGCCTTTATATGAGAATATTCCCAACCTGGGGCCCATTGCTGGTAAAACCCCATTCTCCCATGTTTTAGCATCCACCCATTTGGGCTCGGGGAGCATATGGCATGACTGGCAATATTGTTCCGCCAATTTTTTACCTTCTGCAATAGCACCATCGGATGCTTTTTTTCTATTCAGCAGTTGGCAGGACAAAGCTATCAACAGAAAACATATTATAACAACTGCCACAAAACCCAATCTACTTTTCATATAAACCAAATTGCAATAAATATTTGAACTAGAATTTCAATGTTCGTTCCATTCCTTTTGAGTCTTTAATAGTAATATTTGAAACTTCCGAATCCACATTGATGAAGCGGGCAGATTGAGACAAAAGAGATGAACCATAATTCAATTCTCTTTTTTGTTTCTTACCATTTTTGTACTGAATAATAGCAGAAACATCTAATGTTTGTAAAGGAATCATTTGTATCGTTTTCTTTAATTCGAAAGCTTTGATACGGTCTTTATTCTGACTAGCCACCAATAAACATTTCCCATTTACTGATCTTAACTTAATTAATGCTTTGGCATCACCAGGAACATACCAACCAGATTCTAGGATTGACTTTGACTCAAAACCTCCTTTGCCATCTCCCTTAAGGAATAGACCGTTACTAGCATCGTATCTACCAATGGATACATCAGTACCATAATCATTTCCCACCATCAACACATCTAGGTTTCCATCTCCATCAAAATCTTCTGCTAGCATCCCATTCATATTTGCCACCTGCGTATTTAATGGCAAAGGAATTAAAGTGAATTTTCCATTGCCATCATTTCTTAAAAAACTATTAGAGAAATAATTGACTTGCAATTTCAATGCACCCTTCATTTCTTTTTCGGTAAACATTTTATCGATGGGGGCTTGTGCATATAATTTATAGTTCTGGAATTTTGAACGGAAGCCAATCATTTGCTTCACCATATCGTCTCTTGTGTGAACAGGATATTCTCTCAGTGTAGTATCTTCTTGAGAAGTAGGAAGGTACTTTGTTGGCACTGCATCAAAGCTTCCATTTCCATCAAAATCTTTTGCATAAAAACTCACGGGATATTTTTCACTGCCTTTATAATAACTATTTAACCCAATATTGCCAATCATGTAATCAATATCTCCATCATTATCAAAATCGCCAGACACGATACTGGTCCACCATCCTTTTTTGTTTTCAGTTCCAGATGTAGCGGTAATGTTCTTGAATTTTCCGTGATCATTTTTAAAATAAGTGATCGGCATAAATTCACCTACCATTATCAAATCCTGCCAGCCATCATTATCAAAATCAGTCCACATAGCATCACATACTAATCCAATATTTTTTAAATCAGGAGCTGCTTCAGCTGTAACATCAGTGAATTTGATTACACCATTTTTACTATCATTCCTATAAATAAAACTTGATACAGGTTTTGGAAAATTGGTTGGATCTACCCTTCCCGCAATAAACAGATCCAGATCGCCATCATGATCATAATCAATCACTCTTACACATGATTTACTGGTATAATTAATAGGCAAAGCGGTTGAATCGATTTTGAAATTTCCTTTACCATCATTGATATAAATTTTGTCTTGATAGGAATTGGTATTGGGGTTCATTTCATATCCACCACTTGCGGTATACAAATCCAGATCTCCATCTCCATCCACATCAAATAGAGCTACGCCTTCGTCTTGCCAATTTTTAGTTTGACGCGTTGCATTCTTAATCAAATCAGTTTGTGTAAACGTGCCATTTTTTTGTTGCAGTAATAATTGCGCGCTATTAGCCAATGAACCCCCAGCTATGATATCGTCTAATCCATCCCCATTAATATCTCCGGCAGCTAATGCTGGTCCAAATTCTGTAAACTTATGTGGCAATAATTTTTGAATATTAAAATCGATATTATCTCTTGCCTTATTTATATAACTGATTTTTAATTGGTCGGTTACTTCTGTAAATAGGTTATTGGTGATTTTAGTATGTGCAGTCCAATTATAATCCTGATCAGCATTTTTAATATTTACTGTTAGTATCTGATTTGCCGTAATATTTTTAAGTACTTGCTTTTTATTATTAGGCCATTTTACAATTAGTGAGTCTACTTTAGAGATAGTGCCTAGTCCAAAATTGGGTCGATTGTCAACCGTAGAAAGATAACCGCGATAAGGTGTTTGTTCATACACTTGTTGCTTACCATTGTAATACAACTCAATCATGGCACCAAGGCCATCTAAATTTTTTGGATCGCCTACTAATTTAAGTTTCAAATAATGCGATTGATTCTCTTTTGCATCCATCGTAGTGTTTTTGTAAACAAAAGCACTATCATTAATATTATTCACTACAAGGTCCATGTCTCCATCATTATCTAAATCGGCATAGACAGAACCATTCGAGAAAGAAGGAACTGTTAGACCCCAGTTGGTAGTAGAGTTTGTAAATGTTAAGTCGCCATTATTTCTAAAAGCGTAATTATGTATTTTAACTTGGGGGATCTGAGATAGCGTAAATGATTTTTCAGCAACCATACTTGCTTCTCTTCTAAATGTAATAAAGTCTTTATCAGTTATATCTTTGGGAAACCCATTGGTTACAAATATGTCTCGATAACCATCGTTATCAAAATCAGCTACTACAGGGCACCAGCTCCAATCTGTTTCAGAGATACCAGCAAAAAAACCAATATCACTAAAAATAGGATCTCCAATAGAATCATTGCCCTTTACCCTCGGTCCTTGATTTAATTGAAAACTATTCCTTACATATTGGTATTGGTAACCGAAGTAATCGCTATTCTGATAGTTTTGATAACTAATGGCACTCAACATCATTTTTTTACGATAGTTATCTTCAGGAGCCATGTCCAATTCAACGATATCCGCTAACCCATCGTTATTGATATCTATAATATCTTGCCCCATTCCATTAGCAGAAGTATGTTTAAAATAGGTGGATGCTTTATCGGTGAAAGTACCGTTATGATTATTGATATATAATAAGTCGTTACCGTTAAAATCGTTGGTAACAAAAATATCTTTCCAGCCATCTTTATTGATGTCGGCGATATTTACACCATGACCAAACCCTTCAATGGTAACACCTGCTTGCTTTGTAACATCCGTAAACACAGGATGTTTTAATGAGGCATTAAAATCATTTCTAAATAATTTTCCTGTGCTAGGATAAGAACCATCTACAATTTTCTTGCGATAGATGGATGGGTTATCGCCTTTCACAATCTCATTAACTGTTAAATACACATCCAAGTCTCCATCGTTATCATAATCGAAAAACGCAGCCATCGTAGTAAAAGAACGATCCGCTAATCCATATTCTTTTGCCATCTCTATAAACTTAGGTACGCCTTGTTTATCGAATCCTTGATTGATGTACAATAAGTTTTCTCTTTTGGTAGAATCTTCTAAAATAGTACAGCTTACATAAATATCCTGTAATCCATCATTATTTATATCAATCACAGTTACACCTCTACTCCATTTACCCCCACCATCAACTGCAGCAACTTTTGTAACGTCTTCAAATTTAAAATTACCACGATTAATATATAATTGATTGGCTACTTGGTTGCCTGTAAAATACAAATCCATTAATCCATCATTATTAAAATCGCCCACACCAACGCCTCCGCCATTATAAATATTGGTAAGGTCGATAGGATTCACAGAATCGTTTTCAATGATGCGATTAGCGAAATGAATACCAGATTCTTTTGCATCTATTTGTTGAAATAGGTGGGATTGTTTTTTACAAGAAATAGTGGTGGCCACTAGTAAGATGGCCAGAAATAAGTGCAACAGATTTTTCATAAAATGTTTGATATACAAGCAATAAAAAAGGAGATAGGGCGAACCCTATCTCCTTCAAAACTAAAGAATAAATGTTAACTATTAATATCCAGGATTCTGAGTCAAACGGGTTGTTCCGTCTGCGTTCATATTGTCGATTTCGTTCTGAGGAATCGGCATGTATTCGTGCTTACCTGCAGAGAATACAGCACCACCTTTTAATGGTCTGCGAGCAGAACCGTTAACGATAACAGTTTCTCTAGCGATGTAAGTATTGATTGTTGTTGCAGCAATACCCCATCTTACTAGGTCGAAGAAACGACTTCCTTCCATACCTAACTCCAATCTTGTTTCCAATTGGATTGCTTTAACTGCAGTTGCTTTATCAGCAAATGAAGAGTATAATCCAATTTTATAGGTATCAGCATCAGGTAATCCAGCAGCCCAGCTTGCAGAAGCAGCGCTGTAATCTCCTGGTGCACCTTTTTTAACCCAACCAGCAGGGTTAACCATTCTTGAACGAACTTGGTTTACATAACCTAGAGCAGCAGCTAAATCACCAGCATCAGCAGCACACTCAGCAGCCCATAAAAGAACGTTTGAGTAACGGATGATGTTTACGTTATTAGCAACTAGTTCTGTTGGTCCCCAATAAGCCGATCCAACGTCTGTGAAAGCACCTTTTTGAGAAGCAGCATATACGTTTTTAATTGGGCTAAACAAACCATCGTTCACAGGGTTTCTGATCCAATCTCCACCGGGATGTAAACCCCAATCAAGGTATGGAATTCCTTGGCGACCCATTGTCCAGTCGATCCTTGGATCTAGGTTACCTACATATTTGGTACCATACTGAGAACTTACGTGATCGCCATTCTGATAAGTATCAGTTAATGGTAAACCGTTTGCATCAGTTTTGAAAGCATCAGCTAAATCTTGTGAAGGGTTATAGAAACCGCAGCAAGCACCTGGACCACCTGTGTAAGGGAAGTTCAAGATATCACCGTAGTTACCATTAGGATCTCCACCCCAAGCTACTGAAGAACCATCCTGAACTGAAGTTTGAGCAGCGAATACAGATTCAGCGCTATTTTTCTGAGCAGGGTTAAAGTTCGAATAGTAGTTAGTGTTTAAAGCATATTTAGCACCGCCAGAAGTTTTTCCGCTAGCAATCACTTCTTTTAAGATAGTATATGCAGCAGGAAGGCTCTTTTGGAACATCAATGCTTTTGCTTGTAATGCTTTAGCAGCCCATTTGTTAGCGCGACCAACTTCAGACCAGGTATCTGGTAAGTTAGCAGCAGCATAAGTTAAATCGGCGTTGATACCAGGCCAAGCATCTACTTTATTGTCCACTTTAGTATTTGTTGGAGAAATGGCTTCATCCACATAAGGGATATTACCAAAAATCTTCTTCAAATCCATATGATAATAAGCTCTTAAAAAACGAGCTTGTGCAGTGATCTGCGTTTTTTTAGCATCTGCAATTCCAGTTGACAATGCTAAAGTATTCAAGACGTCATTACAACGTTGAATAGCTGCATAATTTAATTTCCATTTTTGTGGAATAGCACCATTTGTTGGCGTTAAAGATGAACCCCATTTTTCCATAGGAGCAGCATCAGCCACGTCGGTAGGATCAGATCCTTTATAAGCATCATCGCTGGTAACACCACCGAAGATCCAGTTTGAAGCACCAGATGCAAAACCATCTCCAGATGCACCTTCACCATCAACTAGTGAGTAAGCACCGATCAACAAGCCCTGAATCCCGGCTTCTGAAGCAACGATCTGTGGCCCGAGTGTTCCGATAGGCGGTTTATCAAGGAAGCTCTTTCCACAAGCAGCTAATGCCGTTATGATAAAAAGACCTAGAATTAATTTGGATTGAATATTTAGTTTTTTCATATAAACCTATTAAATTATTTATTTAGAATGACAAGTTAACACCAATTAAAAAAGAAGCTGTATGTGGATAGTTACCGTTATCAATACCAAATCCATTAATTGGAGATCCTATATTTCCATTTGCTTGAGCAGGTTGTAATTCAGGATCCAAACCTTTATAACCGGTAATTGTGAATAAATTGGCAGCTTGTACATACACTCTTAAACGATCGATACCGTACTTAGTAAGTAAAGCAGCAGGCATAGTATAACCAATCTGTACTTGCTTTAAACGTAGGTAAGAACCTTTACTAATGAAATAGCTATTTGAAACCAGATCAGTACTAAATGAACCAGAAGTAGACAATCTTGGAATAGATGCACCCGTATTTGATGTTGTCCAAGAATTCACAGCCACTTCTTTTCTGATACCACCTTTAAAGAAGTCAGGAAAATCTGTAAAGATTTTAGTATTGTCGAAGATGTCGTTACCTGCAGATCCGAATACGAAAGCAGATGCGTCAAAATTCTTATAAGAATAAGACAAATTCAAACCATAAGTGAACTTAGCGTTAGGGTCTCCGATATAAGTTCTGTCAGCAGCATCAATTTTACCATCACCGTTCACATCAGCATATTTGAAAACACCTGGCTGAGCGTCGGTTTGTGTTGGTGCAGCAGAAACTTCCTGTGCATCTTTGAAAATTCCTAACACTTTGTAACCAAAGAAAGAACCTACTGGATGACCCACTTCATTTCTTGTTGGGATGATGTTACGAATTTGAGGACCATCGAAATAAGGTAAACCTGGGATACTTACTAGTTTATTTTTATAAGTAGTAAAAGTACCAGTGATGTCTAACCTAGAATCTTTGCTCAATTTAGCATGATAAGTGATGTTCAGATCGATACCAGTATTCTGCATGTCACCGATATTTACACGAGGTAAACTTGCGTCACCTGTAAATACGATGTCAAAAGGAGTTCCAGATGCTCCGTAAAGCATTCCAGAGATTTTCTTTTTATACAAATCAAATGTGAAATCTAACTTATTGTTCAACATAGTAACGTCGAAACCAATGTTAGAAACCACGTCTTTCTCCCAAGTTGTATTTGGGTTACCAATATTACTTCTAAAGAAACCAGCAGCAGCACCAGTAGATACCCCATTAATATCGTAGAAAGATCTACCTGCATTTGAACCATACAAGTTGAAAGGATTAGTAGCGTTTACGTTACTAGTAGAACCCATTTCTCCGTAACTACCACGGATTTTCAAATCGTTAATAACAGAAACTTTCTGCATGAATTTTTCTTGAGACAATCTCCAAGCAACTGACACACCTGGGAAATTACCATAGCGTTGTTCAGGAGTGAAGAATGAAGAACCATCACGACGGAAAGTAGCATTCACTATGTACTTACCATCATAAGAATATTCTGCACGACCAAACCAAGAACTAATAGCACTTTTATAAGCACCACCATCGTTTGATGGGCCAATTGGGCTACCTGTTCCGATGGTCCAGAAATTAGGATTCTCAGAGAAATAATTACTTCTACCTGCTGTAACATTTCTACCAGAGTAATACACATCTTCTTTACCAGCTAAAACCACAAAAGTGTGTTTGCCGATAGAGTTAGAATAGTTTAAAGTGTTGGTATAAGTCCAAGCAGTATTAAAACTAGCACCTTCGTTGAATGAATTTGATCCAGTATTACCTTCCGCATTTTCATACGCAACATAGTTGAAGTTGTATGAATAATTGTTGTTTAAGGTACCTCCGAAACTAGTACGGAAAGTTAAGTGTTTAGCAAGATCAATCTCTCCCCAAACATTACCAGTCATATTCCATGTGTTACCCACATTGTCTTTAGTACGATAAATATTAGCAAAAGGGTTTTGTGCATTACCTAAACCCTGAGATTTAGTTCCTGCAAAATTACCTGCGATATCATACACTGGGATAATAGCACTTTCACGGAAAGCAACTGAGAATGGAGATCCTTCTTGGTTATTGCCGAAAGTAGGGTTCTTTTTATAGAACATGAAAGCATTTTCACCAACACGGATATGCTCCTTAATAGTAAACGAAGTGTTTGCTCTTAAAGAATATCTTTCATTATATTGGTATTTCATGTTACCCTGCTCGTTCAAATAGCCTAATGAGAAGAAATAAGAACTCTTATCATTACCTGAACTTAAAGAAACAGTGTGACTTTGAGTTGGTGCAGATCTAGTGATTTCTTTATACCAGTTAGTACCTAATTTATTTGCTCTAGTTATTTGGTTAGAGTTTATATCGTAAGTAGCAGGATCAGGACCGACTCCACTAACACCATAAGGAGTAATAAAATCAGGAATTATTGGAGTTGGTCCGCTACCGAATTGCTTATCGCTAGGGTTTGCAATACCAGAATTCTTTTGTTGTTGCCAGATAGCAGCACCTTCCTGAGCAGTATTAGCCATATCATAGCCTTTACCTTGAGTTCTCACACCATAATAACCGTCATAAGATAATTTAGCTTTACCAGATTTACCTTTTTTGGTAGTTACAATGATTGCACCGTTAGAACCAGCCACACCATAAATTGCAGCAGAAGCATCTTTCAAAACTTGGATCGACTCAATGTCGTTCATGTTCAAGTCGGTTAAGCTACTTCTTACTCCATCAACGATGATCAAAGGACTGTTGTTACCGAATCCGGTAATACCTCTGATACGGATGTCACTACCAGCACCAGGCTGACCAGAAGAGATTACAGTCAAACCAGAGGCACGACCTTGTAAAGCTTCTTCAGTAGTACCTGCTGGAGTTTGTTTCATGTCTTTCACATTAACAACCGCAACAGAACCAGCGATGTCTTTTTTCTTTTGAGCAGTGTAACCAGTTACAACTATCTCATTTAATGCAGAAGTAGTTTCTCTTAAGGAAACTGACACACTGCTTGAGGTACCGACATCAATAGTTTGGTCTTCAAAACCAACATATGATACGATAAGTGAAGTTCTTCCTTTTGGAACTACAATTGAGAAGTCCCCTGTAGTGGAAGTTGTTGTTGCGACATTTGTTCCTTTTACAGAAATTGTTGCTCCGGCAACAGGTCTTTTACCAGAATCGGTTACTTTACCAGTAACACTCTTCTGCGCAAAAACCGATGCTGTAAGCAAGAATAGGATAAATGTTAACGCAAATTTCTTTGGAGTTAATTTGTTCATCATAAGCAATCGAATTTTTTTGCAATCGTTTGAAATCGTTTGGATGTTTAAGAGCATAAATTGTAAAAAAAAATTAACATTAACAAAATTAATTGTAAAGTTTTTTTAGATTAATACGTTTTATATTGATTATCAACATATTAAATATATGCTAACGAACAATAGTTTCGCGAAAAATCACGTAAATTTAACATCGTGTATTTTTTACACTTTGTGCATAACATGTTGATGTTTAGGGTTTTCGCAACCGTTTTCGGAGCTATTTTTTAGTAAAAAAATGGTCCATTTTAACAGAAAAAATGGCTTTTTTGGAGTGTAGAAAGAAGGGCATTCAAAAATTTGATTTGAAGTAGCGGGTTCCAGACATAACAATGGAAGCTTCAAATATTGTCCCATTTAAAATATGGGTCAATCTTGAAGTAAATGCTGATTCTTATAGCAAAGAAATCAACATAGAAACAATGAAATGATTACTTAGTAAAAGCGGCCAATTACCTTGAAATTCTTATCAATTTTAACCTTCATAGCACCCGTGGTGTCTACTTTTCGGTCGTTCTGGGCTGCAACTGCATTGGTCATATGAACTTTAAACTCACAGATATAAAAACTTGTTTCTTCGAAATAAGTAACCGATGTAATGCTGTAGTGATACTTGTCTTTACTCTTTGGATCCTTATTTAAATAATCCTCCATCGCTGTTTTTAAGAGCGGGTTAGGATCAGCAGGACCTTTATGCATTGAGCAGGACATCCATACAAGGCATACACAAATCATCAAATTTCGCTTCATACTATTTAGTATTTTCTGAAGGATAAAAACAAAGACCACTTTTCAAGGTGGATTAACAGATTCATAATAAAAGTAGAAAGTTTCTTTCATACAATTTCCAAATTTTTGAATAAAAAAATCATTTACATTTAAAACTCAATCAATAAGACTGCTTGATAAACGATTGCAGACAGTCATTAAAACATAGACCCATATGAAATATTTTCTGCTTGCCTTTTGCTCTTTTTTGTTATCACATGAAATGATAGCACAATCCTCTAACTTTTTTCTTCCTGTTCAAACAAAAACTGACAACGGTATCATTGAAGGAAACTTTGATACTAAAACAGGGATTCAAACTTATTTTGGTGTGCCATTCGCAAAACCACCCGTGGGTGAATTAAGATGGAAAGAACCACAACCTCTGGAACCATGGAAAAATGTAAAAGCAACCAAAAATTTTGGTCCCCGCCCTGTACAAGGAATGGTATTCGGAGATATGAATTCAAGATCAGCTGGACTTAGTGAAGATTGTTTGTACCTGAACGTGTGGACACCTGCAAAAAGATCATCCAAAAACCTTCCTGTGCTGGTTTATTTCTATGGTGGAGGAAATGTAGCTGGCGATGCATCTGAACCTCGCTATGATGGTGAGGCAATGGCTAAAAAAGGAATCGTGGTAATCACTTGTAATTATCGTTTAGGAATTTTTGGAAATTTTGCACATCCCGAATTAAGTGCTGAGTCTGCTCATAAAACATCTGGCAACTATGGTTATTTTGATCAGTTAGCTGCATTAAAATGGGTGAATAAAAATATTGCTGCATTTGGTGGAGACCCCAACCACGTAACCATTGCGGGTGAATCTGCGGGTTCGATTGCTGTGAGCTATCAAATGGCTTCTCCCCTTTCGAAAGGTTTAATTCACGCAGCAATTGGAGAAAGTGGTGCGGGAATTAATCCAACCATGGCTCCAGTATCTCAATCTGAAGCAGAAAAAACAGGAAAAGATTTTTCTGAGAAAGCCGGCATAAAATCTTTGAAAGAATTAAGAGCGCTTTCTACACGCGACCTCTTTGAAATATACCAGGATTCTCATCGCTTCGGGTTCCCGGTGGTGATAGATGGATATTTTTTACCTAACACTGTAGTCGACATTTTTAACAAAGGAAAACAAGCCCAAATACCCCTTTTATTGGGATGGAATTCCGCAGAAATTCCAGGCCAGGCCTTTATGCAAGGCAAACCATACACAGTTGAAAATTATGTGGCTCAAGTAAAAAAAGAATACCCCAATCTTGCAAATGATGTTCTGGCTGCTTATCAAGCAAATTCTGTAGATGAAGTTGAACTTGCCGCTACCGCACTTGCCGCAGATAGATTTATTTCTTACAGTACCTGGAAATGGTTTGACCTGCATCGAAAAAATAGTACACAAGATATTTATCGCTACCTCTATAGCAAAATCAGACCACCAATGGTGGATCAAACATTAGTTCCCGGACTTGCTGGTGGTACTCAAAGTAAAACGGATGCAGCAGTTGCAGCTGCTCCAAAAGCCGTAGGTGCACCCCACGCATGTGAAATTGAATATTGTATGGGCAATCTGCATTTAGTGAAAGACTATGCATGGACGGCTGATGATAAAAAAGTATCTGAAACCATGTCGAATTATTTTGCAAACTTCATTAAAACCTATAATCCCAATGCAGGCAATTTGCCAGCATGGAAATCTGCAAAGGGCAGTGATGGACATCCTCCAGTGATGATCATCGATGTGATTTCAAAAACAGAAAACGCAAATCATGATGCGCGATATGAATTGCATGATAAATATTTTAAGAACAAATAGAAAAGCGAAAATGAAAAAGTAAAAAGTGAGGATCAAAATATTGTATTAAAACATCATAAAAAACGCCCATCCTGTTCGCAAACGAATAGGATGGGTATTTAACTATAAATAATCATTTAAGGATTTATCGTAACTATTTTTCCATCTTTTGAATAATGTAACTCAGTAACCTTTACATTCCTCAAATGGGTATTACCACTAAGTTCTACATCGTGATAAAACAAATACCATTTACCTTTTATTTCAATTATCGAATGATGACTTGTCCATCCTTCTACAGGTTTTAAAATAATTCCTTGATAGGTAAAAGGACCGTAAGGGTTATCCCCTATTGCATAACATATATTATGTGTGTCACCTGTTGAATAGGAGAAATAATATTTGCCCTGAAACTTATGCATCCAGGATGCTTCGAAGAATCTTTTATCATTATTTATTTCATCGAATTCTTTTCCATTGGCATCTACAATTTTAATTTCTTTTACAGTACCATCAAAGGATTTTAAATCTTTACTCAACTTTGCCACCCTTGGTTCAAAAGCCTTTCCACTCGTTTTTTTGAGCGGCGCATTTGCATGATATTCATTGTTATCCCAACGCTGTAATTGTCCACCCCAAACGCCGCCGAAATACATATAAAAACTTCCATCCGCATCCTTAAAAACTGCAGGGTCGATGCTATAACTTCCTTTAATGGGATTGGGTTCTGCTTTAAAAGGTCCTTCCGGCTTAGCACTTGTTGCCACACCTATTCTAAAAATGTCTGATTGATCTTTTACAGGAAAAAATAAATAGTAAGTATTATTTGCAAATGCTGCATCAGGTGCCCATAATTGCCTTTTAGCCCAGGGAATATTTTTGATAGATAACCCTACGCCATGATCCGTAACTTTTCCACCTATTACATCCATTGATAGAATATGAAAGTCCATCATATTAAAATGTCCCCCTTCATCATCTTCTGGCAAACCCATTGCTGTATCATGCGAAGGGTAGATATAAATTTTTCCATCGAATACATGTGCAGATGGATCTGCTGTATAAATATGCGATACCAATGGTTTAGAGAGATATATTTTCTTTGGCATATTGCTTGATTGGGCAAGCAATTGCAAAGCTGGAAAAGTTGAAATGATAAAAAGAAACCACTTCAAAAAAATATTGGTTTTAAAATTACTCAGCAATCGATTCATGGCGTATTATTTTAATTTGTTCATTGAAAATAGTATTTTTTAGATTCTAATTATGTAGGAAACTATCTTTGCGCCTCAATTCCATTCCATGAAGCCAATATCCCTTTTTAAAATAGTTACACTTTTAGCAGTTGTATGCCAAAGTTTTTCAAATATTGCCAACGCTCAAACAAAATCCATAGATAGTACCTATCAATTAGAAGATGTTATCGTTACTGCACAAAAAAGATCTGAATTATTACACAATATTCCGCTTGCCATTAGCAGCTTAAATGCCAAACAAATTGAAGACTTTAGAATTAACCAGATAAAAGAAATCACTTCTATCATTCCAAATTTGTATTCAGCAGATCCAGGTGATGGAAGAGATGTTACTTCCATCAGAGGCATGGCAACTACTTCGTACGACCCTGCAACTACTGTGTATATAGATGGCGTAAACCAATTTGGATTAGACACATATATTCCGTCATTGTTCGATGTAGAAAGAATTGAAGTATTAAGAGGCCCGCAGGGAACACTTTACGGAAGAAACGCCATGGCTGGCGTAATTAATATCATTACCAAGCAACCTACCAATACCTTAACTGGAATGGCTTCTTATACCGTTGGCAATTATGCGCAAAACAGAATGAATCTTAGTTTAAAAACCCCTTTAATAAAAAACAAATTATTTCTAGGGGCAAGTATCCTTTATGACGCAAGAAATGGCTTCTATACGAATCAATTCAATAATCAATCTTACGATCAACAACACGGTTTTTCTGGAAACTATTTTCTAAAGTATCTGGTTAATCAACAATGGTCTGTTTTTTTAAATGTTAAAAATAGAAATCAAAGAAACAACGGAGCATTCCCGCTCACATTTGATGCAGCAAATTCAATAGCAGATCCTTATGTATTAAATCAAAATGCTACTACTACCATGGTTGATAAAACCTTGAATAGTTCTTTATCTGTTCATTATAGTGGCCATAGTTTTGATTTTGTATCACAAACAGCCTATCAAAATAATTATCGTTATTATACCAACCCCATCGATGGAGACTTTTCTCCCTATGATGCAGTGAGTATCATCAATAATTATGGCAGGTTATGGAACAATATAAAAGTATGGACCCAAGAATTTAAAATAGCCTCACCTACAACAGATACTAAGCCTTTAAAATGGACTGCAGGCACTAATTTATTTTCGCTAGATGCACCCGTGAAACAAGGTACCAGATTTGGCGCTGATGCGAATAGTATTATGCAGGTAGGAGATTCATTATTCTCTCTTATCAATACTACTAAAACCACCAAACAGGGCATCGCATTTTATGGACAAATCACTTATGCACTAAGTAAGCAACTAAATTTAACTGCTGGTTTAAGAAATGATTATGAACATCTTTCACAAACGGTAATGGGCGAATATCAACACGATCCCATGACTGGTCCGATTATTATATTACCGGATACAAGTGCCTCGCTTAATTTTAGTGCCTGGTCTCCAAAACTGGCGTTAGATTATCATTTCACTGCGAGTACCATGGGTTATGTTCAATATAGTAAAGGATTTAGAACAGGAGGCCTTTCAGCATTGGGTTCAGACCCTTCTCAACCACCATTAGTTGGATTCTTACCAGAGCATAGCAATAACTTTGAATTAGGAATCAAGAACAATTTATTACAGAATCGATTAAGCTTAAATATATCCTTGTTTTATACCAAAGTTAACGATGCGCAAGTACCAAGTTTGGTGCTTCCAGATGCCATTACCATCACCAAAAATGTGGGGAAATTAAATAGTAAAGGATTTGAATTAGAATTAAAAGCACAGGCTTCTAAGAACTTATTTATTCAATATAGTTTCGGTTATACCAATGCCAGTTTTGAATCATTACAACTATCATCACAGGGCTCTAGTGTAAATTTAGATGGCAAGAAACAGATATTCAGTCCTGATTTCACTTCCATGCTTGCCATGCAATTTACCAAGCAGCTTCGTGCTGGAAAATCATCTTTATTTCTACGGGGTGAATGGAAATATTTAGGTACTACATATTTTGACCTTGCCAATAATATTAAACAAGATCCGTACCACTTGATCAATGCAAGCGCAGGGTTAAACATTAAAAATATAAGTGTTCAGGCATGGGTAAGAAATGTATTTAAACAGAAATATATTTCTTATGCCTATGACTTTGGTGCGGTGCATTTAGGGGATCCGGCTACATTTGGATGCACCCTTTCTTATCGTTTTTAAATTACTGTAACGATCACTCTTTTATACCTGGTTAAACTTGGTGAACCATTATCATTTCCTTCAATGATGAAATGAAAGGTTTCCCCTTTTTTTGCAGTTAATGGAATGATAAGCACTGCCGTTTTTCCATCCATTGTGATATTGGTTTTGCTGGTACCAGCTTCCGCATAACACCAAGCTTTGAATTGAATGGTATTTTTATCTGGGTCCTGACCAACTACATGTAATTGAATTTTCTGACCCGCTTTTGCATGGATAGAATTTCCTTCTTTTACACTAATTACAGGAGCATGATTGGATTGTGCAAATGGTTTAACACACCAATCGGCACGCGCTGCAAGGTCTTCCTGAATAGATTTCAACCAACGTGTTTGGGGAAAGTTATTATCCATTTCTTCTGTTTCTACATTTAAATCTGCCGATCTGGGTCCGTCTTCAAAACGAAAAGGGTTTTCTGTCGATTGTACAAAACGTCCACCCCAACCGCCATAATTTGGATGATCTAAATTATCTAGTCCAATATCTACTAATTGCAAAAATGCCGGCGAATCACCTTCAGAAATAAAATCGTACTGATTAAAATTTCCCCACTGTGAATTTTTTATTTTCGTAATGTCTCCATGAATATGTTCTGGGTCTCCAGCTTGTTTTTTACCATCCCCATATGAATAATACATATCCAACAATGCCCCATGATTCAACAAAATTTTAGAGGACATATATGCGCCTTCAAAGTATGGCTGCATCGACAATGGAATCATTTTTTTCCAAGGGTAAGCAAACGCAGCAAATTGAATAGAATTATAAAAAGTGAGCACTTTAGGCCAATGTATGCCAATATAATTTTTATAAGTAGCGTCTTGATCCAGAATTGTATAGATGATGGCTTTATGTGAAACTTTTTCTTTTATTTTTTCCCAATCGGGTTTCTTCGAATACGCATCTTCAATTGATTTAAGTGCTCGAGCAATGGTATTTGTTCCACCCCAAGCCTGCAAATAAATGGGTTCGGTATCCGCATCAAGCAATTTTGCTTTTATCCATTCGGAACCTTCTGTGATTTTTTCCATTTCACCTTCAAAATCTATATTTCCCACTTTAACCAGGCTCATCAGGTATTCGGGTGTGGGATAATTTTTAGCATTCTTCGATAAGTTGGGATACACTTTTTTATACCCAGCCAAGAGTTCTTGAATCCACTGAACACCAGCCCATCTTAGGTCGGTCTTTTTACCGTACATCTCTTTTGTCATGGGCATTTCGGAAGTAAATAGGGTTCCTTGTCCATCTCCTTTATAATGCCACATCGAACTAGAATACACCAGCCCCTCAATTTTGTATTCGTTTGCGTATAATAACATTCTGATGAAAGTATCTACATCATCTATTTCGCCATCTGTGGTTACTATGGTACGTGACAACTTGTGTTGAGAAAACACTTGGTTACTTCCCAGAAACAAAACAAGTAGCAGGATTATTTTTTTCATTTAATCAATTTAAAAGTTAACTTTTTGCATTCAAAGTTTGCATATCGAATCCAGCAATCTCTTTGTATTCCAACATTACTTTTGATAATTCATCAACCGGAATTTCTTGTTCTTCAAAACCTTCCGGGAAAAGATCTTCCATATAATCCATGATAAAATCTGGGCCCTTCTGTCTGTTTTGTAAAACTACTTTTGTGGTTGCAGGTACCCTGGCTGCATCATAGTTTTTAAGCGCTAAAGAAATATCAGGCTCATTAAGCAGTGCAATGGCCAACGCATCTGCATCTAAAATAGCTTGAGATGCACCATTGGAACCGATGGGATACATGGGATGTGCAGCATCTCCCAGAAGTGTTACCCTTCCGAAAGTCCATCTTGGTAATGGATCCCGATCCGACATTGGAAATTCAAAGATTCCGCCCACTGTATTTTCAATCATTTCTGGAATATTCATCCAATTGAAATTCCAATTTTGATACAACTCCAATAGCTTTCCATTTTCTACTCTTCTATTCCAATCACGTACAGTTAGGGCAGCTCCTTTTTCTTCTTTTACGTTGGCCACCCAATTGATTAATTGCTGTCCGTTTTCATTTAATTCTTTTCCAATAGGATACACTACCATCTTCTTCTTCATAGAACCAATCATGGCCATAGTTGCACCCGTTAAGAATTGATAAATCAAAGAAGTGCCACGATATAAAACATTTCCAGAGTAAACAACTGCCCCTTCGTTAGGGTATAGTTTTTTTCGTACCACAGAATTAATACCATCTGCCCCTATCAAAATATCCGCCGTTTCAGTAGCTACTATTTCACCCGTTTCTTTATTGATAAATGTTGCCTTTACCTGATTTCCATTATCCTCAAAATTCAATAAATGACAACTTGTATGCAATGCATCTTCACCTAAAATCTGCTTAGCTTCATTCCATAATAACACTTGAAATTGCCCCCTATGTATAGAGAATTGTGGCCATTTATATCCTGCAAATCGGCCCCGGGATTCTTTCCAGAAAAATTGCCCATATCGATTGGCGTATACCAGATCTTTTGTTTCCACTGCAATTGCTGCGATCTTTTCGAGC
>JANYEA010000029.1 GCA_025363385.1 Bacteroidota bacterium
TGGGGTTCGAATCCCTAACTCTCCGCTAAAACCCACCGATATTTAATTGTCGGTGGGTTTTTTATTTTCCTTCCTAAAATGGTTTTGAGATATTATCTGACTAAAAAGTTATAATAAATAGTAAAAAATACCAATATGTAGGTATTAGAATTGAATTACATGTTTAAGACTTTTATGATATTAAAATTCATCTTAAAACAATTAATATGATAACTCAATTAATTTATTCATTCACTTTAGTGTTTGGTATATTCATGTTTATCATGCACCCACCACAAACATCATTTAGAGGTAGGAAACCGAAACTGAAAGATTTTTATAAGCGTGGTTTATTTTGATAAGATTTTTAAAAAGATAATTTTCATTTTTTAAAATCTCGGCAATACCCCCATATTAAAAAGAATGAACGAATAGATATCGGCTGTTGTTTCGATATTCTTAGCGGTATTACTTGCACCATGTCCTGAATTGGTATCAATTCTTATGAGTATTGGATTTTTACTGGAATTCATCTCTTGTAAAGTAGCCGCATATTTAAAACTGTGAGCCGGAACAACTCTGTCGTCGTGATCGGCTGTTGTAATTAATGTGGCTGGATATTTTATATCCACTTTAATATTATGCAGTGGCGAGTATTTATATTGTGATTCAAACTCTTCTTTAATATCACTACTTCCATAGTCAGCTATCCAGTTCCAGCCGATCGTAAATTTCTGGAAACGTAACATATCCATTACTCCTACTTGAGCAATACATACTTTTATAAGATCAGGTCTTTGATTCATTACGGCTCCTACTAATAATCCGCCATTGCTTCCACCACGGATAGCCAGATAGTTTTTAGAAGTATATTTTGTAAGATTCAGGTATTCAGCTGCGGCAATGAAATCGTCAAATACATTCTGCTTTTTCAATTTCATACCTGCTTCATGCCATTTTTCGCCATATTCTGCACCTCCACGAATATTTGCAATAGCATAAATGCCTCCCTGTTCAAGCCATGGAATTAATGCTGCACTAAAAGAGGGTGTAGAACTAATATTAAATCCACCATAACCATACAAAATGGTTGGATTTTTGCCATCTTTTTTCAATCCGTTTTTATATATGAGAAACATGGGGATCATCGTTTTATCCTTACTGGGATAAAAAACTTGTTCTACAGTATAATCGGATGGGTTAAAAGCTAAAGTTGGTTTTTGAAATACGGTGCTTTTACCTGTCGCAATATCGTATTTGAAAATGGTGGAAGGATAATTAAAAGTAGAGAAACTATAAAAAGTGAAAGCGTCTGTTTTCTCACCCCCAAACCCGCCAGCATTTCCTAGTGAAGGTAATGTAACCTCAGCTAATAATGTACCTTCAAAATTGTAACTATATATTCTACTGGTAACATCTTTTAAATAATTTGCAAACAGTTTACCTCCAACACTTGATACACTAGTTAAAGGTTCTGTTTTTTCTGGTAAAATAGTTTTCCAGTTTGATTTTTCAGGATGAAAAATAGATAACTTAATTAGCTTTCCATTTTGAGCACCCTCATTTGTTTCAATATAAAGGTCGCTACCTATATTTTCAACCACACTATAATGGTTATTACTAGGTTCAGCAACTATTGGTTTGAAAGTTTTATCAGTTGATTCATGATCGCTAACCCATAACGCATTTCCATCTAACCCTTTTCCTCTATCTGAAATAACAAGAAATGCAAATCTTTCATCATCTGAAGTGGAAAGGGTATGAAAACGCTGGGCATTATTTTTGTCTTCATAAATTAATTGATCAGTCGATTGTTTGGTGCCAACTGAATGGTACCAAACTTGGTGATTTTCATTTTTTGTTGAAAGCTCTTTTCCCTTAGCAGTTGCTGGATACCTGCTATAATAGAATCCATTTCCCTGCCAGGCAATTCCAGATACCTTTACCCAACTAATGGTGTCGGTTAAATCAGTACCGGTTTGCATATCCCTGACATAATATTCCTGCCAATCACTTCCGCCTTTAGAGATACCCCAGGCCGCATAACGACCCTCCTTATCTAATATAAAGCCAATTAAACGTGTGGTACCTTCCTTGGTTAGTTTATTAGGGTCTAATACTAATTCAGGTTGTCCCTCTAAACCTTTCTGCCTATATAGTACCGATTGATTTTGTAGTCCATCATTTTTATAAAAATAAAACCAATCACCTTTTCTCTGCGGACTTGAAAACTTAGCGTAATTACTGAGCTCTTCGATCCGCTTTTTAAAACCTGCACGGTATGGTATTTTTGCTAAGTAATCGAAAGTAACTTCATTTTGAGCAGTAACCCAAGCCTTTGTATCAGCACTATTATCATCTTCTAGCCATCTGTAAGGGTCATTTACTTTGGTTCCATGGTAGTCATCTACCTGATCTACTTTCTTGGTTATTGGGTATTTCAACTGTGCTTGAATCATAGACATGGAAAGCAATAAAATGACAAAAGAGAATATTTTTTTCATGTGATATCTTTTTTGATCACCCAATTTAAATAAATAATCCCAACCAGAATTTCCAATTTGATAATTTTTGGAAAGAAAGGGTGGGACTTTAGACCTAGTTGCGAAATCAATTTCTATCTTTCGTAATAAGGGATTTCGTCGTGCGAAACAGATTCTTTTTGTTGCCAGTAGGAAGGTGTTACCGTATGTCCGTCTGGTGTTCTCAATAATCTGCCAAACACCGCATTGATAGGATTGTATAACATATTAGTTACCCCCATAGTAAATGTTTGGGGTGTTTCTATTATAGGAACTGCAACAGAAGTTTCAGCGTCAGCAACAGCAGCTATTACGGTAGAAACTTTTGCAGGGGCTGTAGGAACTACTACTACGGTTAAGTGATTATATTCTAATATTGGTTTTAAGAAGGAAACTCTTTCTGTGGTTAAATTCTTTTCCACTATGATGCATCTTACGCCATCCAGTTCTTCTAAAATATGATTTGTATTAATTGCCATAATAATGGTATAACATGATTTTAAAAATTGCAAAAATTATAAATGGTATCGTAAATCCAACTCAAGAAACCTGTACTAATAATTCCTATCAAACAAATTACCATAGCCAATTTTGGCAAAGCTGGTACGAATATTTTTTGAATGGGTTCTTCGTTTTCATCCATGAACATTGCTTTCACAACTCTTAAATAGTAATAAAAAGAAACAATCATATTCAAAGCTGCAAAAATAATCCATACATAATTACCTCTTTCTGCACCAGCCATGATCAAGAAAAACTTACCAAAGAAGCCAGCAGTTGGAGGTACCCCTGCTAAAGAAAATAAGGCAATAGCCAGCACCCATGATAAAAATGGATTGGTTTTATAAAATCCTTTCAAATCAGATATATTTTCTTTGCCAGTTGTTGCAGATACCAATGAAATAACACCAAAAGCTGCAATATTTGAAAATAGATAAATCAATAGAAAATAGATAACAGCTGCCATTCCCATTTTTGAAACACCAGACAGGCCAATTAAAATAAAACCAACCTGTGCAATAGAAGAGAATGCAAGGAAACGCTTCATATTATTTTGCCTGATTGCAAATAGATTTCCAATTAAAATGGTAAGTACGCTCAATAAGAATATCATGAAATACCATTGCGGCTCAAGGTTTCTGAATACGGTGAACATAACCGACATGAAGATGAATAAGATCGCAGATTTTGAGATCACCGATAAATAAGCGGTAACTGCCACTGGAGCACCTTCATAAACGTCTGCAGTCCATAAATGAAAAGGAACTACCGACATTTTAAAACTAAACCCACCCAATATTAAAATGAATACAAACACCTCCATTGAACCACCATGAATTAATAGAGCAATTTCGTTAAAAAACAAAGTGCCGGTTATTCCATAAAGAAGGGAGATACCAAAGAGCATTAATGCTGAAGAAAAAGCAGAAGAAATGATCATTTTCATGGCAGCTTCCGATGATTTTCTTTTTTCAAGATCAAAATTTGCTAATGCTGCTAATGGAATAGTAGACAATTCAAGTCCTAGATAAAAAATCAATAAATTTCCACTAGAAATCATAAAAAACATTCCTAATAAAGTAGATAGTAATAAGATGTAAAATTCAAGTAAATGTTTATGTTTCTTTAACCAGGGATACGCAATCAATGAAATAAGATACATACCCAAATTCAGCATGTTTTTCTGCAAAAATATTAATTCGTTAGAATGGTACATACCATTGAACAAACTTCCAGCTAGATTATTAAAGAATCCTGCAATTAAATTTAACAGCAATAGAAAATTGATGCTGTATAAAAGTGTTTCATTTTTCCACTCTTTTGATCCTACTTTAATAAAAAGCAGAATAAAAATAATAGCAATGATCAACCATTCTGATTTCAGTACTTGTAAATATTCGTTCAACATAATGTAAGTTTCAAATTTTCAGTTCGCTATTAATGACTAATTGCAGCACCCAGTTTATTGATAATAATTTCAGTACCAGGTTGTATCAAATTAATCAACCAAAAAGGAGCGATACCTACTATGAGAATACCACTAATTAACACTAGTGCAGCAAATTTTTCATTCCAACTAGCATCACCTAATTTTTCATAAGACTGATTGGTGATCGGCCCCATAATAGTAGAACCTGCTGCACGTAAAATATATACTGCTGTAACAACAATAGACGCACAAGCAAGAATAGTAGCTAAACGATACATTTTATCTGGGTTCTCCCATGATCCCATGAAAACAGTCATTTCAGAAACAAATCCACTAAATCCTGGTAAGCCCAGCGAACTTAAACCGGCAATTACGAAAATTGTAGAGATAAAAGGCATGATTTTTAATAAACCACCCAACTGTGCTACCATACGTGTATGGGTTCTGCTATAGATCATTCCAATGGCAGCAAAGAAAAGAGCCGTCATCAAACCGTGCGAAACCATTTGCATAACTGCACCAGTGATAGATGTTTTTGTGAGCATACCAATACCAAGTAATACAAAACCACAATGGCTGATAGAAGAATATGCATTGATATATTTTAGATCGGTTTGCATCATGGTAGCAAAAGCCCCATAAATAATGGCAATCGTTGCAAGTAATATAATAACCCATGAATAGGCATGTGCAGCATCAGGCATCAGAAATGTTGCTACTCTTAAACAACCATAACCGCCAAGTTTCATAGAGATTCCAGCAAGAAACATAGATGCTGCTGTTGGTGCAGAAGCATGTCCATCTGGCACCCAGGTATGAAAAGGAAAAATAGCTGTGAAAATTCCAAAGCCGATAAAAGCAAATGGAAAAAACATTTTCTGAATTTCAATCGGGATGTTCATTTTGGAAAGTAAGAGTAAATCGAAAGTGTGTGCACCTGTTGAAGTGTGAGAGCTAAAATAAACACCAAATATTCCCACCATAATCAATGCTGGCACAGCAGACGGTTCAACACCATAATGCACCGCATTTTCAAGTAAAGGCTGCAATAATAATGCTGCAATTTTTGCATCGTGCAACTCTTGCGAACTCAAATTTTCGGTGTGCCAACTCACCTGCAAACGTTCGCCAAGACGAATTTTCTCAATTGCCAAATATTGTTCGCAGAGGCGAATTTCTTCTTGCAGGGTTGTCATGTCCCGCGTATCCCGCATCAAAACACGAAACAGATCTGCTAAATCTTCCAATACAGTTTCCGCACGACGAGGCTCAGTGCGAATCAGCGACAAAACAGCATTCAGACTATTAAATAGAAAATGCGGTCTTATTCTGGCCTGTAAGGCTTGTATTCGCGCTTCATCCAGGGCTGGTGAATACGCTCGACTGCGCAATTCGAAGTAGTGCTGCAGGCTAGAACCCATCACAAAAGACAATAAGACTGCATATCCATAC
>JANYEA010000036.1 GCA_025363385.1 Bacteroidota bacterium
TTATCACTAAGCCCCCCTTTTTACCGGGTTGCAAAAGTAATACTTCCTATTATTATGACCAAAATTTTTTGCAAAATTTTAGACCAATTTTATCATGTTATTTTTAAGAGCTTTTCGCTTTTTTTAGAAGCGGGTTGCAAATATACAGACTGATTTCGAACCAACAAAATTGATTTACAATTATTTATAAATTTCAGTCTTGTTTTTTTGAGTCAATGTGCAAAGAGCGATGCCGTTTTTCAATTGCGGGGTGCAAAGATAAGGGTGAAGAGTTTCCTGACAAATCTTTTTTACACTAAAACATTTGTTAATTGATCAAAACCACTGAGAGTAATAGTTTCAAAGGGAAAATAATTTTCACTAACAGAAAATAGTATCCGGAAATGCCACTTTAGTTAAGCATAAACCGTGTGCAGGAGCAGAAAAATCGGCCTTGGAACAATCCCTGGCAGCGAGAATATTTCTTAAATCGTTTATCGTGATGGATCCTCTGGCTACTTTCAACATAGTAGCTACCAATCCCCGAATCATTCCACGTAAGAATCGATTCGACCTTACTTCATATAACAGAAGTGCATCCCGCTCTACCCATTGAGACATTTCGATACTGCAATTGAAGGTTTTAACCTGCGTATTCCGTTTCGAAAAACTGGTAAAATCGGCATACTCCATCAATAATGCAGCCGATTCATCTAAAATGGCTTTATTAATAGCAAAGGGATATAACCAAGCCGTTTCGGTTAAAAATGGGTCTTTGAATCGATTAATACTATATCGATAAGTTCTGGAAACTGCGTCGAACCTACAATGGCTCTCTGGTTTTACCGGCCTAACCTGCTTCACCGCTATGTTTTTTGATAACACTGCATTCAGATTGTACAAATGCTTATCTGTAAATACCAACTCAGTATCAAAATGAAAATAATTTTGCTCAGCATGTACACCGGCATCCGTTCTTGAAGAACCCGTTAACTGAAAAGATTGCCTGAAAATGGTTTGAAGTGCTTCTGTGAGTTCAGATTGAATGGTAGCCCCTGTATCCTGTATCTGAAACCCGCTATAACCTGTTCCTCTATAGGCTAATTCTATAAAATAGCGCTGCATAAGGATTAATTATATGAATTTTTGGCCTTTCGAGGCATCACGGCATTGGATGGCATGGGTAAATCGAAAGTAGGGCCAGCACTCTCCTCCTCATTTTGGGCATTTTCTTTCAAACGCTTTTTTACGGGAATGGGAAGGTCTTTGGTTTCATCCAAAGCTGGGATAAAAAGAAATATCGTATCTAACTTAGACCCATTTAACACGGCAAAAGCCTGATTAATACCATTAACACCTACTTTTTCATAGGTTTTGGTAACGCTAGTTGGCGGCGGACCTAATTTAGGCGGCGCCTT
Source organism: Bacteroidota bacterium (assembly GCA_025363385.1). Taxonomy (GTDB): domain Bacteria; phylum Bacteroidota; class Bacteroidia; order Chitinophagales; family Chitinophagaceae; genus Sediminibacterium. Next base: position 1,398 of record JANYEA010000036.1, read on the forward strand.
ATAAGTAACCGAAGTACCATTACCCAGATTGGGATTATTGATCTTAATGCGCTCCCCCTTTGCATTTGTAGCAAGAGTATCGATCACCGTTTTTTGAAGCTTATTATCATAATTCAACTTCGATACCTCCGAGCCTACCGCATTTTTGATTACCGCCAAAGACACCTGATCTTGTAAAATCACCGAATTATCAATATCCTGCTTTAGCCAAAATCCCCGATCCTTGTCTTTCAACTCAACCTTGAAAGTTTGATTGGCCAACTGATTTTTAGGGAAACTCACCAATAAAGTATACTCATTTGCTGGTAAACTTGGCATCAATAAATATCCATTGTTATTTGAATGAAAAGTTTTTTCGCCTACCTGCACCGTAAATGGCATTTTCTGATCAGAAAGGATGAAAATGAAATTTGTTTTTTGTGCAGCCGCCCCTATCGTAAAGCATAAGCCCACGAATAGTACGAAAGATTTAGACAATAGGGTAAAACGGTACATCAAGAAGCCTTTGTGCAAAATTAGATCAAATATTCAAGTCACACTTATCCTTAGTTTAAGTCGAATATCACTCCAATTTTGCCTTTTACTGAAATAGTAACGTTCAAATGATGCGCACTATTATCTTTATGACCAGATAAAACCTTGACTATGAAGAAATTTATGACAATTTTGGCGCTTTTCCTGGTTATAGGAACAATGGCGCAAACAGCCAATAATGGTTGGAAAAAGATTTACCGCGAAACAGCCGCAAAAATCAACGATCTGGTACATACCAAACTCGATGCTCGTTTCGATTACAACAAATCATACCTGAATGGTAAGGTTTGGATCACACTGAAGCCACATTTCTATGCAACCGATTCTTTATTACTCGATGCCAAGGGTATGAATATTCATGCGGTTGAACTGGTTGGCGCTGGAAAAAATACCAAACTTTCATATACCTATGATAGCTTATTCTTATCCATCAAACTGAATAAGGTTTATCAAAAAGATGAAAAATATACTATCTATATCGATTATACTGCCAAACCGGATGAATTTAAAACAGAAGGCAGTGCCGCTATTACAGATGCAAAAGGGCTATACTTTATTAACCCAAAAGGAGAAGATAAAAAGAAACCTAGCCAAATATGGACCCAGGGTGAAACCGAAGGAACTTCTGTTTGGGTACCCACTATTGATAGACCAAATCAGAAATGCACCAACGAATTTAATTTAACGGTTCCTGCTAAATATGTTACCCTATCTAATGGTAAACTGGTTTCACAAACGACTAATTCCGATGGAACTAGAACAGATAGTTGGAAAATGGAATTACCCCATTCGCCTTATTTATTCTTTATTGGCGTAGGCGATTTCGCAGTGGTAAAAGATGTCTACAAAGGAAAAGAAGTGAATTATTATGTAGAGAAAGACTATGAAAAAGTGGCTCATAAAATTTTTGGTCTTACCCCAGAAATGATGCAGTTCTTCTCTGAAAAAGTTACTGGAATAGAATATCCCTGGAACAAGTATAGCCAGATAGTAGGTCGTGAATTTGTAAGCGGTGCCATGGAAAATACCACAGCCACTTTACATCAGGAATCGGCACAACAGGATGCACGCCAGTTAGTAGACGAAAATAATTGGGAAGGAACTATTGCACATGAATTGTTTCACCAGTGGTTTGGCGACTATGTTACTGCAGAGAGCTGGAGTAACATTACTGTAAATGAAAGTTTTGCAGACTATAGCGAATTATTATGGTTGGAATATAAATACGGAGCAGATGCTGCCGGATTTGAACAGTTCAAAGAAATGCAGAACTATTTAGGAAGTGGCAGTGCGGCGAAAGACCTTGTTCGTTTTTACTATTCCAATAAGGAAGATGTATTTGATCAGGTTAGCTATCAGAAAGGTGGTCGCATCCTGCATATGTTACGTAATTATGTAGGCGATAAAGCATTCTTTGCTTCCTTAAATAAATACTTAACCACCAATAAATTTGGAAATGGAAGTGCGCATAAATTGCGCTTGGCATTTGAAGAAGTTACCGGAAAAGACCTTAACTGGTTTTTTAATCAATGGTATTTTGGAAATGGACATCCAAAATTAGAAATCAATTATGCATATGATTCAGTAGAACACATGGCAAATGTTTATGTGAAGCAAACTCAATCTGGTGATAAAATTTTCCGCTTACCAATGGCGATTGATGTGTATTATGGTGCGCAAAAAAAAAGGCACCAGGTTTGGGCAAATAATAAAATAGATACTTTTTCATTTGCAGCTCCTTCAAAACCAGACTTAATTAATGTAGATGGTGATAAAGTAATTTTGTCTGACAAAAGAGATACTAAAACCTTAGCAGAATTTATTCATCAGTATACTTATGCTGGTAAATATTTAGATAGAAGAGAAGCTCTAGATTTTGCCTCTAAAAAAATGGCCGATCCTGCTGCTTATCAATTACACATAAAAGCATTGGGCGATCCATTTGACCGTATTCGAGCGAAAGCTATACAAGGATTAACACTAGCCAAATTAGATGCAGCAGCTCTTTCGAAATTAGAGTGGATTGCTAAAAATGATTCACATAGATTGGTTAGAGCAGAAGCCATCGATTTATTGTCGAAGACGAACGATAAAAACTATAAAGATTTGTATCTAGCCGCCACAAAAGATTCTTCGTATTCTGTGGCAGGTGCAGGTCTAGTGGCATTATCCACTTTAGATAGTGTATTAGCATTTAAGATGGCAAATGAAATGAGTATGCAGCCATCAAAAGGCAGATTAACGGCAGCTATTTCCAATGTAATTATCCAGTTCGGAGATGAATCAGCTTTCGACTATATTATCAGTAATTTTACCAGCATGCCTTTATCGCAAGAAAAATTTGGTACTGTTACAACAGTTGCAGACTTTCTTGCTAAAATTACGGATCAGAAGAAATTTGAAAAGGGAGTGGATGAAATCGTAAAATTCAGAGATGATATTCCCGGACAAAGTAAAGTTCAAACAGACCCTTATATCAATAACATGATCTTGAAAGGATTGGCAACCAAGAAAGAAAAAGCCGGTGCTAAAGCAATGGCTGATTATGTGAATAGTAAAATTCCAGTTAAGAAATAATCAAAGCTTCATTAAACAAAAAAGCAGTCCAGATATCTGGAGGGCACTGAAAAAGTGTTAAGGAGT
>JANYEA010000075.1 GCA_025363385.1 Bacteroidota bacterium
AAACTTTCTATAATTTGCCACTGGAAGTCAGTTGAAAAGGTGGTTTTTTTAGTCATTAATTACTCAACGACTGGCTTCCAAACTTTATTCTGATACCCGCCCTATAACTCTTTTTATTTATTTAACTCAAACAGCTTCTTATATTTTACTTCTATATTTCGAATTTCTCCATGGTGCTTCGCCACTTCAAAAAAAGTATCAAGCGCGCGCTTTCTGTATTCTGGATGAATTGAATCGATCTTAAAGAAACCATTCTGATCAATCGGGTCTAAATTAGTTTTTAGTTTTCCATAAGGACTCAGATCACGAATTTTTCCATTCATTTCAATTAAAGCGAAACCATCTGAACTATTTTCAACGATTGACCTAAACCTTTTCTCATTTGATAGAAACATCTGTTGAATCTTATTTCTCTCTATACTATACCCGATACTTTTAAAAAGAATATTGGGAGTTACTTCATCCTTAATTAGATAATCCTGTGCGCCTAATTGCATGGTGTCTATTGCGAAGTTTTTATCAGCATAACCTGTTAAAACCACCAGGGGTATACCCTTTACCAAATCTATAATTTCTCTTACCGATTCCTGCCCATTACTGTCGGGCAAGGTTAAGTCTAACAAAATAATATCAAATTGATTCTTATGTAAACTTTCCTTAGCTTCTGATAAACGCCAACAATGTGTTATTTTAACATCACTATAAACTTCTTTTAGATATTCATGTACCAAAAAAAAATCCCCCTCACTATCCTCAACTAATAATATGTTTAATACATGATTCATTTAAATTACTTAGGGATAGTGAAATAAAATTTAGTACCCTTTCCTACTACCGACTCTATCCATATTTTTCCATTTAATCTCTCAATTATTTTTTTACAAATTGCAAGCCCAATACCTGTTCCACTATATTCATCTTTATTATGTAACCTTTGAAAAATTACAAAAATTTTTTCATAAAATTTATGTTCTATCCCAATGCCATTGTCGTCTACAATAAAAGTCCATTCTAATAAGCCTTCCACTGCACTTACTTTTATAACCGGATCTCGGTCTGCGCTTCGATATTTCAATGCATTACTGATTAAATTCTGTAATAGTTGCATCATGGGTGTTTTGTCAGCATTCACTATTGGCAAATTCTCTACTTCAATGATTCCATTACAAGACTGCAATTTTAATTTGAAAAGCTCTTGCAATTCATCTAATATTTCATTTGTATTTATTGGTTGAAAAGCAATTGCTGAACTTGTGATTCTAGAAAACTGAAGTAAATCATTGATCAGTCGTTTCATTCTATTTGAACCATCAACAGCAAGGTTAATATACTTATTAGCTGTTTCGTCTAACTGAGTCTCATACTTTTTTTGTAACAACTGAAGAAAACTAGACACCATTCTTAAAGGCTCCTGAAGATCATGTGATGCTACGTATGCGAAGCGCTCTAATTCTTCATTTGAATTTGCCAATTCTTCTGCACGGATTTTTAATTTGTCGTTCAGTTCTTTTAAGAGAATTTCAGATTCTTTTTGCTTTGTAATATCTCGGGTAGCACCAATCATCCTCACTGCTTCCTTTTGCTCATTCCTAGTTATAAAACCTTTTTCACTTACATAAGCATAATTACCATCGGGTTTTTGAAAACGGAAAGAAGAAGTCCATTGAAATTTATTGGGGTCTTCTAATAATTTTTTCATCCTGGCACTTTCTACTACAAAATCTTCAGGGTGTATCCTTGTCTGCCAGAATTTATTGTTTCCCGTTTCCAAATTATTAACTGAATCTATTAAATTTAACAAACCATCTCCAGTTCTATACACTTCATCTGTGATAATATTCCAATCCCATATAATATCATTGGTGGCTTTTCCTACAAGATCATATCGTTCATTAACTTCCAGTATTTCCTGTTCATGTTTTTTTCGTTCATTGATTGACCTAAAGAAAATTGAGATTCCATCAGAATTTGGATAGAAACTTTCATCATACCAATTTGAAGAATCTTTCGACTGCATTTCAAAGTGAATAGGTGTTTTTTCGCTTAAAGCCTTTTGAAAATTTTCGTAAAATATGCCAAGTTTTAAAAAAGGATAAATCTCAAATATGTTATTACCTATTAATTCCGCTGCTGTTTTTCTTAAAAGTACCTGTGCTGGTTTATTAATATAAGTGAAATTAAAATCATTGTCCAAGGCATAAAAACAATCTGAGATACTTTCAAGAATATTTTCTCTTTCAAGTTCCATTTGTTTTTTCTCGGTAATATCTTTTGCTACAGCAAATATTACAGATTCTTCCGGAATAGGAACAGCAGTCCAAGATATCCAAATTACTTTCCCGGATTTTGAAATCATTCTATTTTCATAGTTTACAAGGCTTTGACCTTCAAAATATTTTTCTAAATCAAAGATAAAATCAGACCCTTGATCAAGATCAATTAAACTAGCAATATTGCGTTTCAACATTTCATTCTCAGAGTAGCCCAGAATATTTAATACAGCTTGATTAATTTTTTTAAAGAAGCCATCAAATCCAATAATACATAATGCGTCTGGTGATAAATTGAAAAAACGATTCAATTCATCATCCGTTCTAGATTTTTGAATATTTGAACCGATTTGTTTACTAATCTTATTTAATAAATCAGAGGAAATTTGCTCAAACGTAAATGGCTTTTCACTAAAAAAATTAAACATAGCAATTACCTGGCCATTATAAAATATGGGCACCAATAACACGCTGGTAAGACCTGCCTTTTCAGCATTCTCCTTACAAAGAAATTCAGAAGCATTAATATCATCGAAATAAAGAATTTTTTCTTCTTCCCAGGACCTGCCCATTACACCGTTTCCACGAATAGAAAATTCCAAGGGCTTTATGTTTCTAAATAATGAGACATGTTCATTTTTAGACCAATTCGCCTTATAGAGCATCTTTGTGTTATCGATATTTACTAACCATGCTTCTGCATAAGTATACCCAAAATAGTGACTGATTTTTTCAATAGCAATACTTAAAGACAATTCGAAGAATTCATTACTATTAATTGTTTGAATTAAATCGTAAAAGAAATCTTTTTCAATTATTTCATTTTTACTCTGAGTTACATCCCTTTGAATAGAAATCCAATGAGTAAAATATCCAGTTTCATTTGCAAGGGGTATAATTGACAGGTTAGCCCAATAATTTTCTCCATTTTTTTTATAATTAACCACTTCAATTTCACAGGGTTCCCATTTTTGTAATGCAATTCTTAATCGGTCTAATTCTACTCTGTTTGTCTTTTCACCTTGCAATATTCTTGGCGTTTTACCTATTACTTCTTCACTTGTATAACCAGTTAATTTAGTAAAAGCTTCATTTACATAAATAATTTTTGGGCCTGGCAAATCTATAGGTTCGGCTTCTGTGATAAGCACTACATCCGTGCTATTGGTAATTACAGATTTAAATAGTCTTAATTGAAGCTCTTCCTTTTTTTGGGCGCTAATATCTTGCATCGCACCAATCATTCTTACTCCCCTACCCTTCGTATCACGAATGACAATCCCTCTATTTCTAACAAATGCATACTCTCCATTTGCTTTTTTAAATCGGTATTCTTCTGCCCAATTTTGCCCCTTCCCTTTTATTAATGTATTGATACCATTAAGTACCCTCTGTCGATCATCACAGTGTATATGTTCATACCAACCAACTAAACCGGCATTATTTCCTTCGGTTTTATGTCCAAATAATCTTACAAAACCCTCGCCCCAATATATTTTATCCTTTTCTAAATTCAAATCCCAAATAGCATCATATTTGGCCTTAGTAACATATTCATATCTTTCATGGCTATCTTGCAATTCCTTTAAAGCCATTTTAATTTCTGTAATATCATATTGAACAGACATACCAGCGATTACTACTCCATTATGATCGCGTATAGGCATTGCTGAACATATCACATAAATTTCACCCAACTCTGAATTCTTCAGCATGAATTCCTTATTTGAAATACTTACGCCTTGCAAAGCCTGCTTTAAGGGACTTTCTTCGAATAAGATAGGGGTTTTCTTTATTGGGTCGTATAATTGATACAGATTTTGCCAATCATTTATTAAAGACTGGCGATCTGTTACTCCAATCATATTACTTAGACTCTCATTACAGATGATTAGTTCTCCGAGTTGATTTACTAGTGTCACCCCTTCATTCATTGAATGGATCATTGTATTGAGAAGCACTCCTTTTTCAATATTTTCTGTTTCGATTTTTTTCCTTTTCGTAATGTTTTTGGCAAAAACAGAAACACCTAATTGTTCCCCATTCTCTTTAATGATTGGATTAATTGAAACATCATAATAGGTAACAACAGTATTTTTAGTGAGCTTGTCTTCATATGAGAAGTGCTTGCTTGATTTTGATATCGCAATAAATTCTTTTAATTTTTTTTGATCATAATTCGAAATTAAATCTAAAACGGGCCTCCCAATTACAGGTGTCTTTCCAAAATATTCCTTACTAACGTTTACAAATTCATTGTTGAAATTGATCAACTTTAATTCATTGTCAAATGAGTAAACAATATCTGGCATATTGTTAATCAGGGCTAAAAAATCGGCTCTTTGATTTTCTTCCTTGTCTAACAACTGCAATTGCATTTGCTTAGTAAAATGCACTTTTCTTACTGTGATATACAAAAGCTTTTGCGAAACTACATCGGATTTCCACTCAGAAGCAAACCCTAAAACCTGGAACGTTCCATCAGGCTTTTGAAAACTAAACTCAATATTTGTATCCTGATGCTGCTTTAATTTTTCAAAAACCTTCTGAAAAGATTTAAACTGAGATTCGGTTGATAATTGTATAAAGGAGGCAGAAATAACATCCATTTTTTCAACACCAAAAATTTTTAAAAATTCGTCGTTTACTTCAATACAAATTGCATTTTCGTCAGTGATACATAGACCAATAGCATTTTTCGAAAACAAATTCAATAACGAATCCATGGGGCAGGTTTCAATTTTTAATTGAATTTGGGAAATACAAGAAAAAAATACACCCTATTTCATTTCCCTAAGCGTATATAAATATACATAAAATCTTACTTATTAATTGTTCAAAAAGAGGAAAATAAACGCCATTTCAGGGGTTTGAAAAGAAAGTATTTACAATTTATGAGAAGGATTAAGGACTAAGCAATATAAATTTTTCGTCAGCTTAAAATTACCCAATCATTTACAAGATTTAGCAATTTGAACAGTAGCCTCAACCGAACCCAAATCTTTGGCAAGCTTTAAGTCTGCACAAGCCCCGGAGCCATCTAAAGAATAAATTTTAGCCATGGCTCTTTGATACATTGCATCCGTTTTTTTAGGATTAAATTCTAATGCCTTAGAAAAGTCGATGATGGCATCCCCATATTTTTTTAAATTCATTTTTGTGATACCCCTATTGAAAAAAGCATTTGCATTAGAGGGATCCCATTCAATGGCTTTATCAAAATCCAGAATTGCACCGAGTGTATCTTTTAAATTTGATTTTACAAGTGCACGATTAAAATAAAGATTCGCATTTTGAGATGCTAATTCAATGGCTTTATTATAATCTTTTAATGCTGCCTCATTATCACGGATGTTGGTTTTAGAAATAGCCCGATTAAAATAAACATCTACATTCTTGGGGTTTTGAGCAATTGCCTGGTCGAAGTCTTTAATAGCAGCAATATGGTTATTTAAATGCGTCCTTACAATTCCTCTATTAAAATATAAATTAATAGCAGTAGGATTTAATTCAATTGCTTTATTGTAGTCTTTTTCTGCACCTATAAAATCACCTATTCCATTTTTTTCTAATCCACGGTTGTAATAAGCATTTGAAGTTTTAGGGTTAAAACTAATTGCCTTATCAAAATCTTGTAAAGCTCCTTGAGGGTCTTTTATAATAGATTTTACAATACCACGATTAAAATAAATATCAGCATTTTGCGGGTTCTGTTCAATAGCCTTATTGTAATCTAATATTGCATTTTTATAATCATTCAGATTACCCCGTTCCAAACCCCTATTGAAATAGGCATTAATAGTATTTGGATCGAGTTCAATAGATTTAGTATAGTCCTTAATTGCAGCAGCAGATTCTTTCAAATACCCTTTCATTAATCCTCTATTAAAATATAAGATTGCATTATTAGGTGCCAATGCTATTGCCTTATTAAAATAGATAATGGAAGCCTGCAGATTATTTAGTGCAGTATATGCAAATGCAATATTTACATATATATCGATATTATTACTATCAATTGTTACTGCTTTATTGTAATCAGTAATTGCTCCATGAAAGTCTTTTAAATAACCTTTTTCTATGCCCCTGTTAAAATAAATATTTTCAGCAGTTGGATTTAAGTCAATTGTTTTATTAAAATCTTGCAGGGCACCATAATGATCATTTATTGCCGACTTTGCCAAACCACGCTTAAAAAAGATATCATAATTATTCTGATCGCGCTCAATGGCATTTGTAAAATCAAGAATGGAACCCTTGAAATCTTTCAATAGATTTTTTTCAATTGCCCGATTATAATTTGCATTGGGTATTGCAGGAAACAAAGCTAGTGCTTTACTATAATCTTGTATTGCTCCTGTATGATCTGCATACATACTTTTACAATATGCTCTATTGAAGAAAATATCTGCATTATTGGGAGTTATGGCAAGTGCCTTTGAATAATCCTGCACTGCTCCTTTAAAATCTTTTTGTGCTAACTTTTCATTTCCCAAAGAATAGAAATCAATAGTATTTTGGCCTTTTGCATTTATTGCAATGGAAAGAATACTTATAACCAAAAATGCTAAAGCAGTATTTTTCACTAATACTTAATTTGAATACCAAATTTAAGATTATTCCTGCAAATGAAATAAAGTCTAACTAAGCACAAGTAAAACAAACTTACAACTTAAAAATTTTCGACATAGACTGGATGGTAAGTGGCTTTGTTATATAGTCTATTACAACTGGAAAGGATTTTGCTTTTTCGATATCCCGTGGATCTATAGATGATGTATGCATGACCACTTTGCAATCTTTAATAGCATTTTGAGGCAATCGATTAAATTCCTCCAAAAACTCCCAACCATCCATAACGGGCATATTAATATCTAGTAAGATGAGTTGAGGTAAGGCTGTTTTTGAAGAATTAATAATGTCTTTAATGGCTTCTAAAGCATTCGAGGCACTTTCAAAAGATCTTACAATTTTATTGGGATATGAGTCTTTAATAATCTCTTGGTTAAGGAAATTAACCAACTCGTCATCATCTATAAGAAAAATATCTTTGATCAATTATATATTTTTATCGATATAAACCCTTCCTATTCTTTCACTTCTAATTCCTTATAAATATAAAGAATCATTCAGTTCTTTCAAAATTAAAACTACCTTAATATAATTCAAAATCCTTAATATTCGTTATCTTAATGATGTTTAACGACTTCTAAAAAAAGGGGTTACATTTATAATAACTTATAATTCAAAATGGTATGATTCAAACTGCAATGTGCATAGACGATGACCCTATTGTATTAATGTTAAACGATCTGATCCTCAAAGAGCAATCATTTTGTGGCAATTTAATGAAATATGATAAGGCAGAATTGGCACTTGACTATTTTGAAGAGCAATCCAGCTTATCTAAAGAAGCACAAATATTACCTTCTCTTATTTTTCTAGATATTAATATGCCCGTTATGGATGGTTGGGAATTTTTGGAAGCATTTTCCAACAAGTTTAAAGAATTTCATGAAACCATCCGTGTAATTATACTTTCTTCCAGTGTAAATCCAGCCGATTTAGAAATGGCAGAAAATCATCCATTGGTAATTGGATTTATGCCAAAACCATTAGGAGAACCAGAATTGGCCATCCTAAAGTCAAATCCTCTTCTCCAACATTATTTTTCTTAACGAATTTGTTTAGGTCCCACTTAGAGGTCAAGGGGCCTTATTGGAAATGACAAGATACTTTTCTAAGATTTGCATTTGAGGTCTGTCTTTGCCTTCCCTAGGCTCAATAGACAAACGATAATTACCCCACCACGGACCAGCAGCCCAATAAGCACCATTTACCCCATTGCTATTTATATAATTCAAAAATTTGTCTAATACAACCAACCATCTTGGATCATCATCCGGGACCCCGTATTCGCCTATAAAACCTTTTTTATTATTTTTTTTTAGCCATTTCACAAATGGCTTTATGGCTTCCACACCGTCGTCCGTATTATTAATGTTGTAATCATAAGATTTATCAGTTCCCCCTTTTGAATTAAAATACCGTCCAGTGAAGTCTCTATCAAAATAACAATGGGCTTCATAAACAAGTTTATCACTAATGTCTACTAACATCTTTAATTGGTCGTTATTAATTTTCCAGTCAATTGAATTTGAAAATTCAGATCCTGAGACAAATATGATATGAGTTGTATCAATGGTACGAATACTATTTATGGCTTCCTGTGCAATTTTAAACCAAGACAGCTCAAACATATCGTGTGGTTCATTCATAATTTGAAATCCATAAATATTGTCGTACTCCTTTAATGAAGAAGCCAATTTTTTCCATACATCAGCCAATGCTTTTGAAGGCAACTGTTTTGATCCAATCACCCAGATTTTGTCGTTCATGGTATACCTTCCAAAATTCTGGAGGGTTAACTTTACTTGTAAGCCGATTGATTTGGATGTTCTGATTAAAGTAAACATGCGATTCATTTCAGTAGAATCCAATTCACCCATCAGTTTAGGCTGAACCCTTTCCCACCTAAAAGGAATATCAATCATTTGAAATCCTTTATCGTGGAAATACTTTAATTCTAAAGAGTCGGGATAAATAAAATCAACTCCATAAACACCGGGAAATTTTGTTTGACCAAATTCTGGTCCGCAGACCTTAATTCCAAAGGGTTGAGCTAACCCTTTTGTACATATGAATGTATTAAAAAAGAAAAATAGGGTGATGCCTAAATACTTCATTAGCAAAAATTGAAAATACTAAAGATGAAATTTTTCAATCATCTAACGAATTTATAAAGCATTTATTTTAAAAAGAAAGGCTGCTTTATTAAGCAGCCTCCTATACGCATAATCCCCTAAATTATACGATACTATTTTTAACAAGCAATAGCCAATTCGTTAACCAATGCTTTTATTTCCAGCGCTAAATGTCTTTTTACATCATCAGCCAATTTCTTTAACCCCTCAATATCATTTTTCAGTAATATTCTTTTCTCATCATTTGTTGCATTTGTTTCAATTTTTTGTAGCATGTCTAATAAATCATTGGCTTTAATATAGCCTACGCTACTTTTAAGTCTGTGCGCAAGTTTTGAAACCGTTTCCCAATCAGCAGATTCAATAGAATCAACTATCAATTGTATTTCAGTATTCAAGCTTTCGTATAAAGGCTTCAATAAGGCTACTAAGTCTTTTTTCTGTAATATTTTTTCGAAGTAGCTCAGGTTATATGGTTTTATATCATTCACTTTAGTATTGTTTTCGATTTGTTTTACATCTGTTTTATTTGTAACGTTTTCTATAATTTTCACATCAAGAACTTTACATAACTTTTTATAAAGATCCACAAATTCAAACGGTTTTGACATATAATCTGTAAAACCCACTTCTAAACATTTTTCATTCTCACCTTTCATGGCTGTCGCCGTCATGGCAACAATTGGTATACTAATGTTTAAATCCTTTCTAATTGAATCTGTAGTTTTATAACCATCTAAAATTGGCATCTGAAGGTCCATCAGAATAACATCATATGCAGCACCTTTTTTAAGTTTCTGTATAGCTTCTCTTCCATTGTTTACAATTGTAGGAAATATTCCTACACTATTTAACACGTGTTCAATTAAGATTTGGTTTACTGAATTATCCTCTGCTACCATTACTTTTTTACCTGAAAGCAGTTTTGAGAAATCAATATCATTTAACCTTCTCATTCCAGAAACATCCGTTTCCGCTGCAAATCGATAGGGAAGTTCAAAAATAAATTCAGATCCTTCTCCAGCTTTGCTAGTTACCCAAATCTTACCATTTTGTAATTCAACTAACTGTTTGCTAATGGTTAAGCCCAGCCCTGTTCCTCCATATTTCCGAGCAACATCTGCCCCAGCCTGTGAAAAGCTTTCAAAAACTAATTTAAGTTTATCTTCTTCAATTCCAATACCTGAGTCTTTTACAGAAAACCGAAGAACACCTGCATTACCAGCAATATTGTTAATCGAAACACCCAAAACAACTTTGCCTTTTTCTGTAAATTTAATAGCATTCCCAACTAGGTTCACCAATACTTGATTCAAGCGATACGGATCTCCAATTAAGAAATTAGGAACATTTTTGTCAATATGTATCTCAAAATCCAGTTGTTTTTTCTTAAGTCTGTGAGCAAACATGGGTTTAATGTTATCTACAGATTCCTTTACATCAAATGCAATTTCTTCAATACTTAATTTACCTGCCTGGATTTTTGAAAAATCTAAAATATCATTGATAATCACCAATAGATTATTCACTGATCTTTTTATAATATTAGCATAATTTTCTTGAACATTGTTTAAAGTTGATTCCAATAATAAATTGGTCATACCCTGAATACCATTCATAGGGGTTCGAATTTCATGGCTCATATTTGCCAGAAATTGCTCTTGTAACAGTTTGGCATTCTCCGCAGATTGCCTTGCATTGATCAAGTCTTTTTGATATTGCGTTCTTTCTGATATATCTGTGGCAATTCCGCTCACTCCAAACACATTATTATTCTGATCAAACAAAGGAAATTTTACAAGTAGCAAGTTTACAGGTCCATTAGGGCCTTGAATAATCTGCTCAACTTCTATCGGTTTCCTTTCAGATATCACTTTTGCATCCAAAGAAGAAAAGTAGTCGGCCTGGTCTTTGGTGGTAAAATGATAGTCTGTAAACCCGATAACCTGGCTTTTATTCACCTGCAATAAATCCATAAATCGCTGGTTAGCCACTGTATATTTTCCATGCAAGTCTTTGATAAAAATAATTGAAGTGGTATTGTCTAAAACTGACTGTAATTGAAACTGTTGGTGTTTCAGGTTTGTTTCTGTTTCTTCTAATTCAAACTGAATTTGTTTTTTATCAGAAATATCTCTCACGATACAATGAAATCCAATTGCCTTTCCATTTTCCATCATTAAAACAGCACACTGCTCAACCCATTTTTTATACCCGTTTTTATTAACGATTGGAAATTCAAAGATAGTTTCAGCAATCTGTTCTGTGTATTGTTTATAATAATTCTGTACAACTCTTTCTTTCCAATGTGAATCTATTATACTGGTAAAATGTTTGCCGATTAATTCCTCTGAAGTATAACCAGTTAATTGAAGACTTCTTTTACTAACGAAACTAAATTTTCCAGATAAATCAGATGTAAAAACCACTGAAGCCACATTATTAATGATGTATTGGTACTTGGCCTCACTAATCTTACCCTGACTCTCCAGTTTACTCAATAATTTCATTCCCTTCCAGATCTGAAAGAGTACAAACGAAATAAATCCAACTACTCCCAATCCTATCAAAATAGAAAGGATCAACATGGATTTACTGGTATTGATATGTTTTTCTAAAATTAAAATGATAAAAAAACAAATGGCCCCGAGGGCTAATAGCAGAATGTACGGCAGTTTTTTCTGCAGTAATACTGATGGGTAATAAGTTTGATGTTGCATTATTTCGAATTAGGGGATTCTGAAAAATTGCCTATTGAAAGCTTGCTAATAACCTTTCAATGAGGGTATAAAGGTTGCACTAATTCGTCAGCCACTCTATCACTTAAACAGGCAAAATTTTGTAGTTTAACTACTACAATTGGCTATTTTTAGATATCCAATCAACCCTAAATTCAAGACCTGATGAGATGGTATGCTTTTTTAATCTTTGTATTTTTTAGCTGTTTTTGTTTTAATGGCATGTCTCAGACTTATATACCTATTGAAAAATCATCCTTAGTAAAATTCAACATTTCAAATTTTGGCATCAATATAGAGGGAAGTTTTAGTGGAATAAAGGGTGATATCGATTTCAATCCCAATAAACTTAAAGAAGCAAGTTTTGAGATGAGCGTACAGGCAGAATCCGTTTTCACAAAGAATAAGACCAGAGATTCGCATTTACAATCGCGCGATTATTTCTTTGTAGAAAAATACCCAACTATTTATATCATTTCTAAAACAATTAGTAAAGCCGCACAAAAAAATCAGTACTTATTTGAGGGAGAGTTGATGATCAAAGATGTAACTCGTCAAATAAAATTTCTTTTCACTGCTGAACAAGATAAAACAGGCTACCTTTTTAAATCTAATTTTAAAATAAACAGGCGGGATTATTTTATAGGCGGTAGCAGTTTGGTGTTATCTAATAATGTGGAAGTGATTCTTTCCATTTCTACTAACAGAAAAATTTTTTAAATTAATAGGATTAGGTATTATAAACGC
>JANYEA010000093.1 GCA_025363385.1 Bacteroidota bacterium
TCACCGGTTTGCGTCGATCAGCAAAGGTGAGTTATCCAGCTGACGCTGAGCATCTGCTTTCGGTCAAACCTGCTTACTGCCATTGAACGTATTCTAATTTAAACCAGGCTCTTGCAAATGCGTCTGCAAATTGATCAGGGTTTTCATAAAAACGTTTTGAAATCGGGCCATAGATCGGATCAAGTCTTAATGCTAAATCGGTAGTTAGCATGGTTGGCGCATGGCTTTTTACTGGATTATGTGCATCTGGAACTGTTCCTGCACCTGCACCTGCTTTTGGCTTCCATTGATGTGCTCCGGCCGGACTTTTTGATAATTCCCATTCAAATCCGAATAAGTTTTCAAAATAATTATTGCTCCATTTAGTTGGGGTAGTTGTCCATGCACCTTCTAAGCCACTGGTAATGGTATTTTCACCATTTCCAGCACCCAAAGTATTCTTCCAGCCAAGGCCTTGTTCTTCAAGACCAGCAGCTGCTGGTTCTTTTCCAACATATTTACCCGGATCTGCAGCACCATGTGTTTTACCAAATGTATGTCCACCCGCAATTAACGCAACAGTTTCTTCATCATTCATCGCCATACGGGCAAAGGTTTCGCGAATATCTCTTGCAGAAGCAATAGGATCGGGATTACCGTTTGGACCTTCTGGGTTTACATAAATGAGTCCCATTTGTACAGCCGCCAAAGGATTAGCCAGATCGCGATCTCCGGTATATCTTTTATCTCCCAGCCACTCGCGCTCAGAACCCCAGTTTACGTCTTCCTGAGGCTCCCATACATCCACACGGCCACCAGAAAAACCAAATGTTTTGAATCCCATTGATTCTAAGGCACAGTTTCCAGCAAGAATCATCAGATCTGCCCAGGAAAGTTTCTGACCATATTTCTTTTTAATCGACCATAGAAGTAATCTTGCTTTGTCAAGGTTGGTATTGTCGGGCCAGCTATTAAGTGGAGCAAAACGTTGCATACCTGCGCCACCACCGCCTCTGCCATCTGTTGTACGATAAGTACCTGCGCTATGCCAGGCCATACGTATAAAGAATGGACCATAATGACCATAATCTGCGGGCCACCAGTCTTGCGAATTCGTCATTAAATGAAAGATATCCTGCTTCACTGCTTTTAAATCCAGTGAAGAGAATTCTTTGGCATAATGAAAGGATTCATCCATCGGATTCGACAATGTGGAATGTTGACGAAGAATATTTAATCTTACTTGATTAGGCCACCAATCATTGTTTCTGGTGCCTCTGCCTGCGCTGCTCTGTATGGCAGAAGAAGCGGTTGCTCCGGTAAAGGGGCATTTTGCGTCGGTATTTTGCGTATTATTTTCCATATAAGTAAATTGTTTAAGGAGGTTAAAATTACTGCATTCAATGAGTTATTATTGGAAAACAGAATTATATTTCTGTTTCGTCAAATAAATTAACGAACCTATTCAAATCCCAATTAAATTGCGATTTCTATTTGTTTTCATTATTATAAATTAAGCCCAATGCAAAAAACAATTCTCATTTGTAGCATTTTTCTATTTGCTATATCTCAAACAGTAACTGCACAAGAAAAGTTCGAATGGAAACAAATATTCAGCAACATTAATAAGGAAGCATTGGATCATTCTAGGGCTTACGAAACTTTAAAAGAAGCCACTGAAACAATCGGGCATCGTTTAACAGGTTCTGCCAATGGGAAAAAAGCAGAGGAATATGCTTATCGTTTATTGAAGAGCTATGGTTTTACCAATCTTCGCTATCAACCCTTTGAAGTGGAAAGCTGGAGTAGGGGAAATTTAAGTGTGGCCATCGGATCTGATACCAATCATTTGGTTACAGTAAATGCTGTTGCTTTAGCACATTCTCCTGTTGCATCGGATATTGCAAATGAAGTAGTGGATATGGGTAATGGATTAGAAGAAGATTATCAGGCAGCTCCTGATAAAGCAAGAGGAAAAATTGCATTGGTATATCTGGGTGTTTTGCCAGGTTCTAAAGCAGGTACCAAAAGTTTGCATCGCTCAGAAAAAACAGCTATTGCTACTAAATGGGGTGCAAAAGGAATCATCGTCATTAATACCGCAAAGGGCGGAATCTTATTAACGGGTACAGCAAGTGTAACGGGCAAATTAATACCAATACCTGCTGTATGTATCAGTTTAGAAGATGGTATGAAATACAAAGAAGCATTGCAGACAGCAAAATTGTATACACATATTAAGATGAACAATTTTTCTGGTTTGATTAAAGCAAGAAATGTAGTGGCCACTATTAAAGGAAAGACACTTCCTAATGAGAAAGTAGTGGTTGGCGGACACTTAGATAGTTGGGATCTGGCCACTGGTGCAATTGATAATGGGATTGGTTCATTTGCAGTGTTGGATATGGCCAGAACCTTTGCAGCATTAAAATTGCAACCAGAACGCACCGTTGAATTTGTATTATTTATGGGTGAGGAAGAAGGCTTACTAGGTTCTAGGGCTTATATTGATGCGGCAATCAAAGACAAATCTATTGATCAGATCAGATACATGTTGAACTACGATATGACGCACGACCCCAAAGGATATAATAGCACGGATGAAGGAAGTAAAGCTTTGTTTGAATCAATTGGTTCTATTGCGAAATCATTGGATTCAAGTTTTAAAAACACATTCCGTTCTGGTGCTGGTTTGCATAGCGATCACCAACCTTTTATGTTAAGAGGTGTGCCAACTGGTGGAAGCACTGGAAATGGCTTGCCTAATAATGCTGGGCCTTGCTATCATGCAGATTGCGATGTGTTTAGTTTAGCTGATAAAAAAGGAATGGTTAATAATGTGCGCTTTAGTTCTATGTTATTGTATGGCATTGCAGACGCAAAAGAAATTACAGCAAAGCATTTTACTGATGCAGAAACAAAAATATTCTTAGAGAAAAATAATTTAAAAGAACCTTTGCAAATTGCTGGCGAGTGGCGTTGGAAAGATTAATAGAAAGGAAGGATCAGTGTTATTTTGAATATTGGTCCTTCCATTTTTGTAAGCGTAGCGAAAAGTAAACACTTATCATTCCTCCGATCATGCCAGCTCCCACATCGAGTGGAAAGTGTTGTGCTAAATAAATCCTTGAATAACCTACTAAATAAAGGTAGAGGCAACCCGTCGGGATGATCCATTTGTTTGGTATCATTAAACAAAAAAATAGGTATACACTGCTTGCAGTAGTTGTATGGCCAGATGGAAAACTGTCTACCGAATTCAAGAATACTCCTGGTACAATATGAATGCTACTCCAATCGGCGATCAATTTTGTAGGCCTGGGTATTCCATTAAACATAAAGTGTTTGGGGATCTGGGCCAATAAAGTAGAATACAGAATACTCCCTAATAATAACACGGTATATTTTTTCCGCATTAACAATACATATGCAGCTATTGGGATCCAAATAACACCATCCCCTAAATATGTGATATTGCTAAAAGCCCTATCTGCGAAGATTCCTAGGTTGCCATTTAATAATAGAAAGAATTCAGGTTTCCCAATAATAATGGAAAATGCAATTAAAATAAATCCAGATACTGCAACAAGTACTGCACCGGTTCTGAAATTTTTAATAGATAGTTCCTGCATGATAACTGATAGCGCTTTCAACAAAACTAGTATAAAATAGCATAAGGCCTCTTGAGACCTTATGCTATTTTATTAAACTACACCTGCTAATTCGAGGCTTCGTTTTTTTAAATGAATGATATCGAGGTTATCGATAATAGGGTCGGCCGTTAAGATCAAAGAAGTTTGATTTTCTTTCCACCAGGTATTGTTGATGAGTTCCTGGATGGGCAATACACCAATTAAATATTTCCGCTCAGCATCTGCATGCCATTCTTCTATCCATTCAAATTTCTCTCTTGGTACATATTTCCAATCGTCAAAGCTCAAATAGACTTTTACATAGTATTCGTTGGTTAACTCGTGTGGCTTGTGATGGTATAATTTTTTGTATTCGTATTTGTAGTTGTACCGGAGTGCAGATATATCACTTAACACAGCGGAAGCAGTTGGAAAACTACCTGCACCTTTACCATAGAAAAATTGTTTATCTGCAAAGCCACTTTCAATTACCACACCGTTATATTCGTTCTTCACAAAAGACATAGGATCACCAAGGGTTACAAATTGTGGGAGAACAAATGCCGCCACTTTCCCATTTTTTAATTTTTTTGCTTGTGCAATGAGTTTGATGTCGAGTCCTTTTTCTTTTGCTACCAGCGCATCACTCAATTGAATATTTTGAATACCCGTAAATAAAATATTATTAGGGTGTTCTACAATACCATAAGCATGATTCAGTAAGATCGTCCATTTATTTACAGCGTCGTATCCTTCCACATCTAGTTTAGGATTGCTTTCTGCAAAACCTAATTGCTTTGCCAATAAAAGAGCCGATTGAAAGTCTAATTTTTCTTCAAACATTTTGGTAAGAATAAAATTAGTAGAACCGTTTACGATGGCTTTAATAGAATGAAGTAAGTCGTTATCGTAATATTCTTCCAGGTTGCGGATCACCGGGATAGAAGCACAAGCAGCAGATTCACAAAGGAAAGGCAGGCCTGTATCTTGTTGAAGTTTTAGAATTTCGGGTAAGTGTTCTGCTATCATTTTTTTGCTGGCACTAACTACTGCTTTCCCATTGTTTAATGCAATGCTTACAATTTCAAATGCAGCATCTGCATCATCAATTACTTCTACAATTACGTTGATCTCTTCGTCGTAAAGCAATACATCTTTATCTGTAGTAAACAATTCATCAGGCGCATTTCTGGATTTGCCCGGATGCTTGATACAGACCTTCTTAATACTAGCGTTTAATGATTCAGTCTGTTGCAATACTTTATATAAACCTTCTCCCACAACTCCAAAACCAAATAAACCGATTGTTAATTTCTTATGCGTTTCCATACTATTATTTTCTTTTATTAACTTACTTCAGCAAAAGCCTTTTCTTTTTTTGTTGTTGTAATAATTTTTGCAAAAGTATTTTCCAGATCCCGAATCAGGTCTTCTGCATCTTCTAAACCAATCGACAATCTGATCAAACTATCGGTAACTCCCGATGCTCTTCTAATGGCTGTAGGAATAGATTTGTGTGTCATATTCATGGGATGGGAGATTAAGCTTTTAATACCTCCCAGACTTTCTGCCAGTTTAAACAAAGAAGTATGGTTCACAATTTCTAATGCAGCAGCTTCTGTATCCTCTTTTAATTTGAAAGAGATGATCCCGCCAAATCCTTTTGCCTGTTTTTTGGCAAGATCATGATTAGGATGAGTTTTTAAACCTGGATAATACACAGTTTCTACCAGAGAATGTTGTTCAAGCCATTTTGCAACTTCTAAAGCAGTAGCACAATGTTGTTTGATGCGCAAATGTAAGGTTTCAATGCCTCTGATGGTTAACCAGCTATCGAATGGGGCTAAAATATTGCCACAGGCATTTTGATAGAATTTAAGTTTCGCACCGATGGCCGGATCTTTTGTAACTAATAAGCCCGCAATTAAATCACTATGTCCACCTAGATATTTAGTAGCACTATGCACAACTATATCAGCCCCTTGAACTAAAGGTTGTTGCAAAACGGGTGTGGCAAAAGTATTATCTACACATAGCAGACAATTATTTGCTTTAGCGATTTTAGCAATAGCTGCGATATCGGAAATTTTTAAGGTAGGATTGGTAGGCGTTTCTAACCAGATCAGTTTTGTTTTTTCGGTGATTGCATCGAATACTTTTTGGGTATCTGAAGTATCCACATAAGTTACTTTAATTCCGAACTGCTCATAAACAGAACCAAATAATCGAAATGCTCCCCCATAAATATCGTCTACTGCAACAATTTCATCACCGGTTTTTAAGAGCTTAATCACACAATCAATAGCTGCTAGTCCGCTGCTGAATGCCAACCCCGTAGCACCTTTCTCTAATGTGGCGATCAATTGTTCTAACACAGCCCTTGTTGGATTATTCGAGCGTGAATAATCGTATCCCTTATTTACACCTGGTGCTTCCTGCACAAAAGTGGATGTTTGATAAATGGGAACAGAAACGGCACCGGTTAATGGATCTACTGGAATACTGTGAATTAATTCTGTTGCGCTACTCATGATAATTTTTTGTTGTGTAATAATTGTCTACATCAACTTATCAAGAGAGGGTAGGACTTACTGCGTGGAGATTTTTCTTTACCGAAAGGGCATAAAAAAAGCTCATCAGTGAGTCAGATGAGCTTGCGATATATTTATCCCATTGGGAAAAATAACAAACTTTTACTCTGACTTATCTCTGTATCGCACTATACGATACTGGAGTTGGCACCTTCATATTATTGAGTAATAATATGGGTTGCCAAGGCTTCAACGGGCCAAATCCCTCTGCCTTTCTTGATAAGTTATCTAAAGAACTGCCGCAAAGATAATGGGGAAGATTTCAATTTTCCAAATAAAAGTCTATTAAATTAGTAGGAAAATATATGAAAACCCTTGCTGATGAGGGTTCTGGGTGACAAAATATTTTTTCAACTATTTTTTTACTGAATTAGATATTATAAGATCTTGCTGATATTAAACTTAATGTCAAGTACATTGTTTGTACATTTGAGGTCCTTAAATTAGCATGGCAAAGAAAAAATCCGTTACTACCCCAGTTGTATCACACAGCCCAATTGAGCAACAAGAATTAATTGAAGTTTTTGGGGCAAGAGAGCATAACTTAAAAAATATTGATATTACCATTCCTAAAAACAAATTGGTTGTTTTTACAGGAGTAAGCGGCAGTGGTAAATCTTCCCTGGCTTTCGATACCATTTACAATGAAGGTCAGCGCAGATATATGGAAAGCTTTAGTGCCTATGCCCGTCAGTTTATGGGCGATATGGAACGCCCTGATGTTGATAAGATCACGGGTTTAAGTCCAGTAATCTCTATCGAACAAAAGACCACCAATAAAAACCCAAGATCTACGGTTGGCACAGTTACCGAAGTGTACGATTTTATGCGGTTGCTATTTGCCCGGGTGGGTGAAGCGTATAGTTATAACACCGGAAAAAAAATGGTGAAGTTTAGTGAGGAGGAAATAGTGGATAATATTTTTCAAAAATATGCCAACAAAAAAATTTCACTTTTAGCTCCATTGGTGAGGGGTAGAAAAGGGCATTATCGTGAACTCTTTGAAGACATCCGAAAGAAAGGATATTTGAAAGTGCGTGTTGATGGGGAAGTGATGGACCTAACTCCGAAATTGCAGGTAGACAGGTATAAGATCCACGACATTGAAGTTGTGATAGATCGTTTGGCAGTTACTATTGATATGAGGGTTCGTTTAAGTCAGAGTGTTCAACAAACTTTAAAAACAGGTAAGGAGCTTTTATTTTTATTGGTAAATGATACCAATAAAATAATACAATATTCGAAACAGTTGATGTGTGAAGACACGGGTATTAGTTATGAAGAGCCTTCGCCCAATGCATTCTCGTTTAATTCTCCCTACGGTGCTTGCCCTGCTTGTAAAGGTTTGGGAAATGTGTACACCATTAGCATGGAAGCCATTTTGCCAGATAAAAATAAAACGGTCAAAGAGGGTGGTATAGCGCCTTTAGGTGAGCAAAGGGATGCCCATATTTTTAGAACGGTTGAATCTATTGCAAAGAAAAATAAAATCAGTTTAGATAAACCCATTAAGGATTTACCTGCCGCTTCTTTGAATATGATTTTATATGGAAATGCGGATGGTCCCGGTGCTGAGGCTTTGGAGGTTGATGATGAAATTATTTCGGGCACTCCCTATGAAGGAGCTTTTGAAGGAATTATTCCCATGTTAAAAAGATGGTTTGCAGGTAATGGTAGTACAGAAGTGTTGCGCGAATGGGTGGAACAATTTATGGAACTTAAAAAATGCAGTTCATGTAATGGAGCAAGATTAAAGCAAGAAAGTCTTTGGTTTAAAGTAGATGAAAAAAATATTGCTGAATTAAGTGATTTGAATTTAAGTGATCTGATTGTTTGGTTCGATGGTATTGAGAAAAGATTAAGTAAGAAACAAAATGCCATTGCGAAAGATATATTAAAAGAGATTCGGGAAAGACTTCAGTTTTTATTAGACGTAGGTCTTACCTATCTTTCTTTAAACAGACCATCCAGAAGCCTTAGTGGGGGCGAATCTCAGCGCATTCGTTTAGCCACTCAAATTGGTTCACAATTGCAGGGTATCACTTATGTATTAGACGAACCTTCTATTGGTTTACATCAAAGAGATAACCATCGTTTGATTACTGCTTTACAAAATTTGAGAAATATTGGGAATAGTGTGTTGGTGGTAGAACACGATAAAGATATTATGATGGCTGCTGATTATTTGGTAGACATTGGTCCAAAAGCAGGCATTCATGGCGGAGAAATTGTAGCAGCTGGAACACCCGCAGAAGTATTGTTGAGTAAGTCTGATACCGCACTTTATTTAAGCGGCGCCAAATCAATTTCTGTTCCAAAAGAAAGAAGGGTAGGTAATGGAAAGTTTGTAGAAATAAAAGGAGCCACAGGAAATAACTTAAAAAATGTTTCTGTAAAAATTCCATTGGGAAAATTAGTGGTTGTTAGTGGCGTAAGTGGAAGTGGAAAATCTACCCTGATTAATGAAACATTGTATCCTTTATTATCAAAGCACTGTTATAATAGTCGGGTAACTCCGATGGATTATACCAGTATCAAAGGTTTGGAAAATATAGATAAAGTAATTGAGATAGATCAGTCGCCCATAGGCAGAACACCCAGAAGTAATCCAGCTACTTATTGTGGGTTTTTCACAGAGATCAGAACACTTTTTTCTGCAGTACCCGAAGCAAAAATCAGGGGCTATAATGCGGGTCGTTTTTCTTTTAATGTAAAGGGCGGACGTTGCGATATGTGTGAGGGTGGTGGTATGCGTACCATTGAAATGAACTTCTTACCAGATGTGTATGTGCATTGCGAAAAATGTAATGGTAAAAGATATAATCGTGAAACCCTGGAGATCCGTTACAAAGGAAAATCTATCAGTGACATATTAAACATGACGGTAGATGAAGCCTGTGATTTTTTTCAACCTGTTCCTTTCATATTTAGAAAAATCAAAGTGTTACAGGATGTTGGTTTGGGGTATATCACATTGGGTCAATCTGCTGTAACCCTAAGTGGTGGCGAAGCACAACGTGTTAAGTTGGCCACAGAGCTTGGAAAAAAGGATACTGGAAAAACATTTTATATCTTAGATGAACCTACTACAGGATTACATTTTCAGGATATTCAACACTTGTTGGATGTGTTGAATAAATTGGTCGACAGGGGAAATTCTGTGTTGGTGATAGAACATAATCTGGATGTAATAAAAGTGGCAGATCATATCATTGATTTGGGCCCTGAGGGCGGTAATGGAGGTGGTAGGATTTTATTTGAAGGAGTGCCAGAATCTATGGTAAATATCAAAGAAAGTCATACTGCACGATTTCTTAAAATTGAATTGGCAAATTAAATGCCTTATGGATTTAGAGCAATTGAATTTTTTACCTGAGTGGGATGAGAATCGATTCATTAAAAAAATGAACCGCCATGGCGAAGCTTGGAAAAATGCTCCGGGTATTTTAGCTGCCAGAGATGTATACAAACAATGGCGTGAATTATTTGGATTAGTCATTGCATTTGCAGAAAATCTGGAGGATGAAAAAGATGAGAATAATCAATCCACTACGAAGTCGTTAATTTATCAAAATGCACTTATCATTGCACCCAAAATTATAAGTGCTGTTAGTGTAGACACTTATACCATGAAAATGGAAAATGCAGCTATGGTGCGATATAACTGCCGACAAATGATGGAACAAATTAATTTTGCTGTATTAATGGGGTGGTCTGAAGAGGATTATAAACGGGTAATAGAAGATAGCCTTGAACAGTTTAAAACTTTGGTTTCTATTTGGGTAGCCACTTTTAGGAAAGAAGGTGATGAAGATAACTGGGGTATTTTCTTGTAATCTATTTCACTTATTTTAATAACTATTATTTCAGCTTTTATGCTTCTTATTGAGGCGAATGTTAAATTTATAAAAATATTAGTCTATTAAATTGGTAGACTAATATAAACACCTATATTTGTTTCATCATTCAATTAATCGTGGTCATGTGGCCGAGTGGTTAGGCGAGGGTCTGCAAAACCTTTTACAACAGTTCGATCCTGTTCATAGACCTCTGTTTTCTTACTCGTTATGGCAAGCAATCGTAGAACGGGCGGTGTTTTTACACTGCCCTATTTTTTTATAGGGGTTGACGAATCATCTCTATATGTTCGATGCCGTCTTCATCATAAACATCACTGGTTTGTTCAAAACCGAGCGACTCGTAGAATTTCTTTAAATAGAGCTGGGCACCAATTTTAATTGGGCCATTACCAAAATGTTCGATACATTTTTTGATACTATATTCCATTAAATCTTTACCCAAACCTAATCCGCGAAAATCCCTGCTATTAACCACTCGGCCAATACTATGATAATCTGGATAAGAAACGCCCTTGGGTACCAATCGGGTACTTGCAACCAAGTTTTCGCCATCCCATCCCATAATGTGATAGCAATACTGGTCCTTATTATCAAGATCGAGAAACACACAATTCTGTTCCACTACAAATACATCTGAACGAAGTCTTAATATGCTGTACAATTCTTCAACTCTTAATTCTTGAAAGGTTTTGCAGGCCCATTGGTATCTTTTTTCGCTCATAAATTGTTTATTCGGTCTTAAATTAAGTGTTTCGCGTGCAAAACTAATGGTAGAACCACCATTATTTTACATCTTTGCATCCTTAATTGCTGGTTTTACAATTATTTGAATCAATTCTATGCAGAAAAAAGTTGCCATTATTGGAGCTGGTCCGGCTGGTTTAACTGCCGCCTATTTATTGGCTAAGGAAAATCAGCAAGTGGTGGTTTTCGAAAAAGACCCTCAATATGTAGGGGGTATTTCACGTACGGAGACATATAAAGGCTACAGTTTTGATATTGGGGGTCACCGTTTTTTTTCAAAATCAAAAGAAGTGGAAGATTTCTGGACAGAAATTTTGGGTGATGAAATGTTAGAACGCCCCCGATCTTCAAGGATCTTTTACAATAAAAAATTCTTCTCTTACCCATTGGTTGCTTTTGAAGCATTAATGAAATTAGGCATTTGGGAAAGTTTTTTATGCGTGATGAGTTATTTGCATGCAAAACTTTTTCCAGTGAAAAACCCTACCAATTTTGAAGATTGGGTTACCAATCAATTCGGAAAAAGGCTCTTCAATATATTTTTCAAAACCTATACCGAAAAAGTATGGGGCATACCTTGTAATGAGATCTCTGCCGATTGGGCTGCTCAGCGGATTAAAGGTCTTTCTTTAAGCAGTGCTATATGGAATGCTTTATTTAAACCCAAAGCTGCCAAAGGAGGGAAAGATAAAGTAATTAAAACACTGATCGATTCTTTTCGTTATCCTAAAAAAGGCCCCGGGATGATGTGGGAAGTTTGCACACAGAAATGTATTGCCATGGGTGTGCTAGTGGAAATGAATACAGGTGTAAAGGGTATAAGTCAGGCAGATGGGAAATGGACGATTCAAACTTCTGATGGTAGAACATTAGATGGTTTTGATTATGTTCTTTCTTCTGCTCCGATGCGCGAATTAATTCCAGCTGTGGCTCCACAATTTCCTGCAAAGCCACTTGCATCATCTCAACAATTAGGGTATCGCGATTTTGTAACAGTGGTTTTGATTTGCAAAGACGAAGATGCTTTTAATGATAACTGGATTTATATTCACGACCCTAGCGTAAAAGTAGGTAGGATACAGAATTTTAAATCATGGAGCCCATATATGGTACCCGATCCTGAAATGGCTTGTTATGGGTTAGAATATTTCTGTTTTGAAGGAGATGGTTTGTGGACCAGCTCAGATGAAACCCTGATTAATTTAGGTAAAAAAGAAATTGAACAAATTGGTTTAACCAAAGCCTCTGCAGTTGTGGATGGTTATGTGGTTCGCCAACCTAAAGCGTATCCTGTGTACGATCATGGCTACAAGCAAAATGTAGAAGATGTTCGGGAAGCCCTGAAAGCTTATCCTGGTTTATATTTGGTGGGTCGTAATGGTATGCACAAATACAATAATCAGGATCATAGTATGATGACGGCCATGCTTGCTGCAAAAAATATTATCGCAGGAAAAGAGATCTATGATCTTTGGGATGTAAATGAAGACGCCGAATACCATGAAGGTGGTTTGCGAGGTGCAGAGGAAGAACAGAAAATTGCAGAGCGATTGGTACCGATGAAAGAGATGTGAGGAGATAAGAGATAAAAGATAAGAGATAAGAGTGAAGAGTGAAGAGTGAAGAGTGAAAAAAAAGTAAGTATAAAAAAAATAGGTATGTAAAAAAAGGTTTCCCCTCCATCGCATGCGATGGAGGGGTGGCTGTAGCGACTGAGCGAACAGACGGGGTGGTTGATTCTCGCTTTAGAAAATTCTGATTAGTAATTATACTTCCCCTTCCACTTATCCTTCAAAAATTTCCGTATCTCGTTCTCTCTTAAATTATTTCCTGGATCATAAAACTTTGTGCCTACCAGAGGTGCAGGTAAATATTCTTGTTCTAAAAAATTGCCTTCTCCTAAATGTGAATACTGATAATTTTTTCCGTAATCAAGATCCTTCATCAATTTAGTGGGTGCATTTCTTAAATGCAATGGCACGGGTTGATCGCCAAACTGTTGTACTGCTTTTTGTGCATCCATAATAGCAACTACTACTGCGTTACTTTTCACAGAAGATGCTAAATAGGTTGCACATTGCGTAAGTATGATTCTGCTTTCAGGGTAACCAATTTTAGTAACCGCATCAAAAGTGGTGGTGGCCATTAAAAAGGCATTCGGGTTCGCATTGCCGATATCTTCACTCGAAAAAATCACCATCCTGCGAGCAATGAACTTTACATCTTCACCACCTTCAATCATTCTGGCTAACCAGTATACAGCCCCATTTGGATCGCTACCCCGCATACTTTTTATAAATGCTGAAACAATATCATAGTGTTGTTCGCCCTGCTTATCGTACAGTGCAATTTTATTCTGTGCCACTTTCATCACAAACGCATCTGTGATTATTTTTGAAGGGTCATTTCCAGGCAAAGAGCTAACCACTAATTCTAAAAGATTCAATAATTTTCTGGCATCGCCCCCAGATAATCTGATGAGTGCTTCTGTTTCTTTGAGTGTGGGGTGAATACTTAAAAGGGTGGCATCTTTTTCTAAAGCATGATGTAATAATTTCACTAAGCCTTGCTCGGTTAATGCTTTCAAAACATACACCTGGCACCTGCTCAACAAGGCACTATTTACTTCAAAAGAAGGGTTCTCGGTGGTAGCACCTATGAGTGTAATGATTCCTTTTTCTACTGCACCTAGTAATGCATCTTGTTGCCCCTTATTAAATCGATGAATCTCATCGATAAATAATACGGCACCAATATGTTCTTTAGCAGATTCAATTACCTCACGTACATCTTTTACCCCACTACTTATGGCACTCAATTGAAAATAAGGAACCTGCATGGTATGCGCAATGATATTGGCAATGGTGGTTTTACCAACACCTGGTGGTCCCCATAAAATAATGGAAGGTATACGACCATTTTCAATAGCAGTTCTGAGAATAGATCCAGTGCCGGTCAAATGTTCTTGCCCAATTAGTTCGTCCAATGTATTGGGACGTATTCTCTCAGCTAAAGGAATGGATGGATTCACCATTCTAAAGTACAAAAAAAGGTGGATCAGGCAGGAATGTAATTAATCTTGTTCTATTACTTCATCTGCAAAAAGATAAGCGTACTGCTTTAATAACCTTAGCCCCATGGTAATGTGCACCAATAAAACAAAGGAAAAGAAAAATAGGAAATAGGCAGCGCCTCTCATGATCTGTACAAATAATGTAACATTGATATTACTAGGCATATTGGGTTGTGTTTCAAGAAATTTATCAACCACATTTCTCAAATCATGTTCGCCCATATAAAAAATGCCTAATGCAGAAACTAGAAAATGTTTAATATCCAAAAGCAGGCTGGCATATGCATTAACTTTTACCCAATCTTTTAAGGAATTTTTTGCATGCTTGTTTCGATCAATATGTCGCGTTAAAAAAATCATACTTGCAAACACATAAATGCAGAAAGCGGCAATTAAAAATACCGCGAATAATAATGAAGGGTTCCCAACTGCGCTCATAAGCATGATCAAATCCATCACAGCAAAGAATGAGGCGAACGGCAAAAGAATATAAGTAAGTAAACGGTAGATGGTTATTTGTTTCATATGAAAATAGGACTACTGTTGTTGTTGTCCGGCAAAGTTATCAATAATTAATTCAGCACCCTCAGAACCCGCTTGTTTTTGTAATTGAACATCTGTAATTTCTTCAAATACCTGACCATCTTCATAGCCCACAGATACATACACTGATAACGATTGGCGAGCTGGTCCTTTAAAAGTTCCTTTTGCAGGAGTACAATCATTAAAGTCGCGTCCTACAGCTAGTTTCACGTGGTTATTAGTAGCCCAAACATTATTGGTAGGATCGCTGCCTACCCAACCGTAATGTGGTATATAGGCTTCTACCCAGGCGTGTGTGGCACCTTCTCCACGCATCCCATTTTTATTCGGACAAATATACCCACTCACGTATCTGGCAGGAATCCCAATCATGCGTAAAAGTTCTAGCATGACGTGGGCAAAATCCTGACAAACACCAGATTTGTGCTCCACAATTTCATCAACCGTTGTTTCAATATTAGTGATGCCTTTGATATAAGTGAATTCGGTAAATATAAATTGACAACAATCTTTTACAATCTCTGAGATTGGTTTAGTAGCACTAGAAAATTTCTCTACATAACCACGCATGGTATCGATAGATTTTATTTCAGCAGTTCTTGCCAATTCAAGCAAATGCAAATCTTTATCAATGATGGTAAATAAGTCTGTTGTGTAGGATGGAATTAGAAATAATTGATTAGGGTCGGTAGAAGTCCTGATTTTCAATTTACTTTCAATAACCATTTCTTTATGGGGAGAAAGTAAATTAAAGCTGCCTGTTTTGTTACCCCAATAATCTTCGAATATTAAAACGGCCGGATGGTCTGTAATATTCACATCGTGTTGCAAAACCTCCTGATCATTTGAAGCGTAAGGAAATATTTTTATTTCGTTCATGCTTTCTTTAACTGGCCTATCGTATTCGTATTTTGTAATGTGATGTATTGTAAAAACAGACATTCTTGGTTTTGTTTAAGAATAAGAGAAATAAGTTCTGCCTAATTCTCGGCTAAACTCATTGAGCTCTTTTCGGACATAAATCAAATATTTTTCCAATCCATCTCTTTCCACCAACTCAATATCTGCAAACTTTACAGAGCTATACAGCCTGCCATAAGTTCGTAATAAATGAATGCTTCCATCTACCGGATTAGAGGCTGCAATATCGGTTAAATATTTGTTTGCCCTATCTAAAGAATAATAAAGTGATCTGGGGAAATTCTTATCAAAAGCTAATTGCTGTAAAACATTGTAATTATGGTCTTGGTTACTATAGTTTTTCAGGTGCAATTCATAGCCTGAAAGTGCCAATAATAGGCTTCTCCAATAGATGATATCGTGTTCTTCAGTTAAGCTAAAGTCTATTTTTTTGAAAAAGGAATGGGTAAATTCAGCGGTTAATAAACAACGCTCTGTATATTTCCCGAGGTTCATATAATTCCAACCTTGTCCTCGTGGCATGGTACTATCTGTAATGCCACAAAACTGGTCACTACTATTAATAAAATTATCAATGGCAATAATTGCGTCGGGCCCGGCCAATATATCTTTCAGGCTGGGATTATTCACCATATGATACATTTGGTTGATTTGCTCCCAAACCTCTTTTGTAATTTGATCCTGCACACCCCTTGCATTTTCACGTGCGCGGGTAATGATTACTTTGATTGAATTATGGTTTTTACTCTCGAGAAATAAATAGTGTAAAGCGGCTACATTGTCTTTTTTTAATAACTCGATTTCCTCTTTCGATAATGAAGTAAAAATTTTGAGAGAAGGCTCCCATGTCATTCCACTCGCCTGCACTTTATCGAACGATAATATATAACTCGTTTTCATCAGGCGCAACATGCCATCTGCTCTTTCCATGTAACGGTGTAACCAATATAATGAGTCTGCGATTCTACTTAACATGTTCTAAGAATTGTACTTGTTCTTCAATTTATTTCTACCAACTCATGGAGTTTAATCAACCACCCAAGTGTCCTTACTTCCCCCGCCTTGTGAAGAGTTAACCACCAATGAACCCTCTCTCAATGCAACGCGGGTTAAACCACCCGGAACTATATTTATTCCGTTCGGTCCGCATAAAGCATAAGGTCTTAAGTCAACATGACGAGGTTGTAATTTTCCATCAATTAAACAAGGAACGGTTGACAATTGAATAATCGGTTGTGCAATGAAATTTCTTGGATTAGCTAAAATGTTTTCTTTCGCTTTTTTCAATTGTTCATCCGTAGCGCTGTTGCCCATTACCATTCCATATCCGCCAGATTGATTGGTTTCTTTCACTACCATTTTATGCATGTTATCGAATACAAAATTCCTTTCATCTACATTATTCATGTGATAAGTAGGTATGTTGGGAAGAATGATTTCCTCGTTGAGGTAATACTTGATCATGGCTGGAACGAAGGCGTAGACCGCTTTATCGTCTGCTACACCATTACCTAGTGCATTTACGATGGCCACATTTCCTTTACGGTATGCACTAATCAATCCGGGCACACCCAAGGCACTGTCGGGTTTAAATACCAAGGGGTCTAAATATTCATCATCAATCCTTCTGTAGATCACATCTACCTGTCGAAGACCCGCGGTAGTTTTCATATATACTTTATGATCGTTTACTAAAAGATCGCGACCCTCCACCAATTGAATACCCATTTGGCGTGCTAAAAATGTATGTTCGAAATAAGCAGAATTATATATTCCAGGTGTTAATAAAACAACCATTGGGTTAGCAATTTGCCTGGGTGCAAATGATATTAAATTGTCGTGAAGGAGCAAAGGATAATTGTTCACCATCCGAACATTACTTTCTCCTAATAAATTCGGAAAAATACGTTTGGTAACCTCTCTGTTTTCGAGCATATAAGAAACACCGGAAGGCGTTCTTAAGTTGTCTTCTAAAATATAAAAAGTACCATCATCACCCCTGATCAAATCGATGCCAGCAATATGTACATAAATATCAAAGGGCACCTGAATGCCAAAAACCTCACGCGTAAAGTGCGGACAGGAAGCAATCAGATCGGCTGGAATAATTCCGTCTTTTACAATTTGTTGTTCGTTGTAAATATCCTTTAAGAATAAATTTAATGCAGTTAAGCGTTGCTTAATTCCCTTCTCAATATGGTCCCATTCAGCACCTGTAATGATACGAGGAATAATATCGAAAGGGAAGATCCTTTCAATGCCTTCGTTCTCGCTATACACCGTAAAAGTGATACCCTGACTCATGAAAAGTTCGCCTGCTAATTTGTGCTTTTGAAGCAAATCATCTAAGTGCAATTGTCGGCCCGTGTCGTAAATAGAATGATATTGTTGTCTGATACCCTCAGCACTCTTCATCTCGTCCCAAATATGGGAAGCAATAGGGTATTGGTTAAAAAGGGTCTCACCCGTCATAAGCAATTAGTTGTATGTCAGTTACAAAATGTTGTATGGTATCTAAGTTAGTCCAATGCAACTTATGTAATTTAAGAATAATTTCGACAATTAATGCCTTTAATTTCGAAAATATCTATAAAAATCGGCTAATTATTGTGAAAAAATAAAGGGAAACCCGAATATTTTCAGATTTCCCTTTAAAAAAGTGAATATGTTTAATTTATTTAATATTTAATTTAATCTGCAATTCAGTAAACTGCTTATCATCTATTGGTCCGGGTGCGTCAATCATTACGTCTCTTCCGCTATTGTTTTTAGGGAAGGCGATAAAGTCTCGGATGCTTTCGCTTCCACCGATGATGGCACAAAGTCGATCAAAACCGAATGCCAATCCACCATGTGGAGGTGCACCATATTCGAATGCTCCTAGAAGGAATCCGAATTTATGGTTGGCTTCTTCTTCGCTCATACCCAAAGCCGCAAACATTTTTTCTTGTAAGGGACGTTGGTAAATACGAATTGATCCACCCCCAATTTCGTTTCCGTTCAATACCATATCATAGGCATTGGCTTTGATATTTGAGTAAGGGTGCTCTAAATATTTATCAGCATTTTCGATGAGTGGATTGTTATTGATCATAATATCAATCTCTTCTGGTTTAGGAGAAGTAAAAGGATGGTGACGTGCTACCCAACGATTGTCTTCCTCTGCGTATTCAAATAATGGGAAGTCTAATACCCAAAGCATTTTAAATTCATCGTCTTTTCTAAAGCCGAGGCGCTTACCCATTTCTAAACGTAATTCGCTAGTTGCTTTACGTGTTCTTTCTTCGCGGCCTGCAAGTATCAATACCAGATCGCCAGCAACAGCACCAGCTGCATCAGCGATAGCTTTTAATTTATCTTCAGTATAGAATTTATCAACGCTGCTTTTATAAGTTCCATCCGCATTGCATTTGATATAGATCATGCCATTCATGCCAATCTGCGGACGCTTCACCCACTCGGTTAATTCATCTGTTTGTTTGCGCGTATATTCGCTACAACCCTTTACAGCAATGGCTAGTACCGTTTCTGCATTATCAAAAACGCCAAAACCTGCACCATTAATCAGTTCACCTGTTGCAGTAATTTTTCCTGACTTCAAAAAGGCAGATTTTAAATTAGCGATCTTCATGCCGAAGCGGATATCTGGTTTGTCGTTTCCAAATTGCCACATCGCATCTTCCCAACTCATGCGCTCTACCATTTCTGTATAATCGATATTCTTAACATCTTTGAAAATACGTTTTACCAATCCTTCAAACATATTCAAGATATCTTCCTGCTCAACAAAACACATTTCACAATCGATCTGTGTAAACTCGGGCTGACGATCGGCTCTTAAATCTTCATCTCTAAAACATTTTACAATTTGATAGTAACGATCGTAACCGCTCACCATTAATAATTGCTTGAAGGTTTGAGGTGATTGTGGTAATGCATAAAATTGACCCGCATTCATTCTCGATGGCACCACAAAATCTCTGGCACCTTCCGGAGTAGATTTGATTAAGAAAGGTGTTTCAATATCCATGAAATTATTTTCATGCAAATAGTTTCTGGCAGATCTGCTTACGGCATAACGCAGTTCCATATTTTTCTTCACAGCATTTCTGCGAAGATCAAGGAAGCGGTATTTCATGCGCAGGTCTTCCCCACCATCTGTATCATCTTGAATGGTGAAAGGAGGTACCGCAGATTTGTTTAAGATCTTAAAACTGCTGATGGCAATTTCAACTTCACCAGTTACGATATTTGTATTCTTATTACTCCTTTCAGAAACGACACCCTCTGCTTGTAACACAAATTCTCTTCCTAAAGGATTTGCATCCAATACTGCATTCAAATCCTCACCCATCAATAATTGAGTAATACCATAACGGTCGCGAAGATCCACAAATGTGATGGCTCCAAATTTACGAACGGTTTGAACCCATCCTGCCAGGGTTACCTTCTTGCCAACATCACTGATTCTTAATTCACCACAAGTGTGCGAACGATACATATAAACTAATTTGAATTTGAAATGGTTTATTTTGCGAAACCCTACCAAAGTTTCGGGTCGCAAATATAACCGATTTGGGTCACTTCCCTTCCTTGTAGTACCTTTAATTGAATGAATTCGAGTTTAATCAGCCCCAAAACCTATCGGATAGCTATCGCAGTTTTCTTTTTTATTGCAGGCCTTTGTTTTGCTAGCTGGGCTAGTCGCATTCCGGATATTAAGCACCATCTAGGTTTGAGCGATGGACAATTAGGCCTCATTCTTTTTGCAATGCCTGTTGGTACCATGTTTGCTTTACCCTTTACGGGCTGGATTATTTCAAAATTGGGAAGCCGAACCATTTTATTATTTGCAGCCATTTTTTATCCCACCACATTGGTGTTGATTGGTTTGGTACAACAACCCTGGCATTTAGCATTGGCTTTATTTTTCTTTGGTTGTTTTGGAAATTTTTTCAATATCTCTGTGAATACACAGGCCATTGCGGTAGAACAGATGTATGGCAAGACTATTATGGCCAGCTTTCATGGTATCTGGAGTTTGGCCGGTTTTAGTGGTGCAGCTTTAGGAACCTTGATTATTGCCTTTCAATTAAATCCATTCATCCATTTTCTGATTATCTTTTTATTAGATATGGGTTTGGTATTTTATTTTTCTCGCTTTACAGTGCTGGATAGTAAAGGCGGACCAAGCGCCTCTTTTTTTACCAAGCCCGATCGTTTTATTTTGATTTATGGATTGATTGCATTTGGAAGCATGGTTTGCGAAGGAACCATGTTTGACTGGAGCGGTGTTTATTTTCAAAAAATTGTACAAGCACCTGCACAATTAGTAACTCTAGGCTACTTATTATTCATGGGAATGATGGCAAGTGGAAGGTTTGTAACAGATAGTGTAACACATAAAATGGGAATCAAATTTGTGTTAATCGCAAGTGGGATTTGCATTACTAGTGGATTATTATTGGCAGTAATATTCCCATACATCATTACAGCAGGAATTGGATTTATGCTTGTAGGATTAGGCGTCTCTTCAGTTGTGCCACTAGTTTATAGCGCTGCTGGAAAATCCAAAACGATGTCGCCCGGCGCCGCACTCGCTGCTATTTCTACAATTGGTTTTATAGGGTTCTTATTAGGTCCGCCATTAATTGGCACCATTGCAGAATACAGTAATTTAAGATGGTCTTTCACACTGATTGCCATACTTGGTTTTAGTATTACAGTTCTGGCAAGCAGGGTGAAATGGTAGCGCTATTTTTTACTGGATGATATGCGGAACAAACCTGCTTTTGTTATCAGTAATTAAACTATCGGCTTCTCTGATGCCCATGCCTGCTGCTTCCTGGCCAATAATCCAGGAACCAATTACTGGAAAATGATCTGCATAATTAGGCAACGTAAATAATTCTTGGTAGATAAACCCTTCATTACCATACTCGCCCTCGGTTTTTGCCAATGACATATTTTTCATTACCAGATTGATATTCGCTCCTTCTCTTGATAGAATAGGTTTCTTCACATAATTAGCAAGTTTACCTTCTTCAAAATAAGCGGGTAATAAATAGGGGCAATCTGGATACAGTTCCCATAAAATAGGTAGTATCGCTTTGTTTGATAAAATCATTTTCCATGCTGGCTCAATCCACAATGCTCTGCTGGTATCGTTCGGAATATTTTTTCCAAATGATTCTGCTAGGATCCATTCCCATGGATACAATTTGAATATATTTTTGATGGGTTGGTCTTCCAGATCTACAAATTGTTTTCCTTCCTCATCCCAACCAATATCATCGATGAATACCAATTTAGTTTCTATACCTGCCTGAATAGCACAATCGCGTAAATACTCAGTATTGGTTAAATCTTCCAGCGTTTCTTTTAAGCAAGTAAAATGCAGTACGCCTGGATTCAAATAGTTTTTTAGATACTTCCAATAGTTAATTAGTTTCTCGTGCACACTGTTGAACTGGTCTTTACTTTTATCAAAATCCTGTAACCAAAACCATTGCACAATTCCGGCTTCATATAAACTGGTTGGAGTATCCGCATTGAACTCCAGCATTTTAATTTGTGCATCTTTATAGCATAGATCAAATCTTCCATAAATGGCAGGATGATCTTCGGTCCAACTTTTTTCAATCATCGGAATAGCCCATGCTGGAATATTGAATTTACCATACAAATTTTGATCCATCACGTGTTGCACTGCACCCAAACATAGATTCCTCAATTCATTGGTGGCTTTTTCAAGGGCTAAAATTTCTGGCATTTCAAAACTATAATACACCGATTCGTCCCAGTAAGGAACATTGGTACTATGAAAACCAAAGCCTAATTTTTCTACTTCTTTCTGCCAATTATTTCTGGCAGTAATTTGATTTCTTTTCATGTTCTTTTATAATATTTTAGGAAGAAACACTAAAACCGCTTCTTCCAAATCCACCTCTGCTTACGGCTCCTTTAAAACCATTTGATCCAATATTAGAACTGGGATGTATGGCACTGGAATAATATCCAGCACGCTGATAAAACCCATTGTTATAATTGCCATAAGGCCTAAATGCATAATACCAAAGCAATGCTGTACCAATACCTCCGTGATGGTGTACATTGGTATAGGGTGCAGTTGAATCGCTGCGGATATGCAACTTTGCATTATCATCCCAATCTGGTTTTTTTGCCTGATTACAACTAGCCAATGCAGCAGTGATCAATACCAATTGAATGTATTTTGATTTCTTCATTTTCTTTTACTTAACAGTGATATAAATTTCATAATCCTTTTTTACTGATACGGATTTTGTATCGCCGTCTTGATTTTCAGCATAAGTATTATGGATCCCCAAACTTGGTAGGGTATCACGGTATACAATATTTTTAATGATACTATCATGCACCCACACTGCATGCGTGGTTACAAGAATATCGTGTAAACTATCTAAGTGCTCTACTTTTACAGCGCTTTCAATGGCACCAGATTTATTTACAGTGTTGGTTACATCCTCATTCGATTGAGGATCTTTACAGGAGATTAAATATAATAAGGCAGCGCCTCCCAAAATCGCTAATACGATCGGTTTCATAGTATACATAAGTGTCAGTTTTCAATTTGGTTGATACTCGGGCTGTTTTTCAGCCACCATCAAAATAAGTTTGGTGCTAAAGTTAACCCGCTTAGTGCTGGTTAGTGCTATCAGATACTTTAATTTTTTGATGGATTTTCCGTGTATTTAAAGTCGGTGAATTTCAGGGGCTTTTACACGCTGTCTGCAACGGGCAAATAGAAATTCTAATAAGTGGTTCATTTGGTTGGGAGACTGGCTCCGTTTACTTTGATACAGTAAAGATATATCGATAGATAGCCTGCTTCAAAGGAGATACGGGTCTAGCGGAACAGGCATTCATACCAGTGGTAGAGTATGTATGAGGAGTGGTAAAACAGTAAAAAAAGAGGAAAAATTTGCTACATTGTTTCAAGTTCTTCCTTATGACGGGGCTTCCAATACAGGTAATAATACCCTAAAATCAATAAGCCAAGGCTAAACGGAATTATAGCCAAATGCTTCATGGTATAAGATCCGAAAAGAATATGGGTATCGAAACCCAAAAACTCACTAAGCATCCAATAGGAGTTGGCCATGATCCAGACGGTGATGGCAAGGTTATGGCAGAGTTCAGAAGCAAATTGTCGGGTTCTCCATGCAATAATAATAGACACAATCAGTGTTGGGAAAATCATCACAATCCCTAAAGGTTTCCAAACCATGCACCAGGCCACATCTTTAAAAAGCCAGAAAACAATGTGCAGGTTTTCCATCTTCCGGTAATGCAGGGGAATATTGTATAGTGCCTCATTGGGCTTTGGGGAAATGACATTCAAAACGGGATGTTCTTCAGCGAGGTTCTTGTTCAAAGTTTCAGTTGCCATTTTACCCATGCGTTGCAATTAAGATTGGAAGTGGGTGCTAAATTAATTTTTTGTTACGAATTAACGACTTAAAATCTTATTGAACCGTCTGATATCCACAAAGGGGTCCATCGGGGTTTGATTTACCAGGAATTCGGTAAACTGTTTAGCAAAATACGGTGCCAGTGAACAACCCTTGGTGCCCATTCCATTGAATAAGCCTACCGACTGATGAATGGGGTGTAACCCGGCAAAAGGCCTTCTTTCCATATTGGTTGGTCGTTCA
Organism: Bacteroidota bacterium; assembly: GCA_025363385.1. Lineage (GTDB taxonomy): Bacteria > Bacteroidota > Bacteroidia > Chitinophagales > Chitinophagaceae > Sediminibacterium. The sequence continues at coordinate 24,040 of JANYEA010000093.1, forward strand.
GATGCAATATGATCTACTATTTCGAAGGGCAGTTTAAGCCAATGGTATAATTGGGTTTGCGTATTTCTTCTAAATTCTACAGAAGGTAACAGGTCTGTAAAATTCCATTCGTGTGTAGAACCAATCCACCATAAACCATCATGCCAGGGAACCATACTGATGCCTTGTTTATAGATATGTTCTCTTGGAAGATCGGGTATATGCGCAATGATGGCTTCCCCTTTATTTCTTGAATAAGGCAATAAATTGAAATAACGATTGTCGATTCCTTCTGATCCTTCGCAAAAAATAATTTTTTCCGCAAAATGGTTTTGATAGCTTACTTGATCGGTATCTATTTTGCAATCAGTCCATTCAAATCGTTCGGTTAATAATGCATTTGCCTCTACCAATTTTTTTCTCCAGCCATGGAGCATGCCATGTAATTCGATCAACAAACAAGGATCAATTTCTCCGATACTGAAAGGAAAATTAAAATAGGTTCTCCAGGATTCTTGATCTTCCGGCAATTTCAGATATTCTGTTTCGGAAGGCATGCGTTCCCGAAAAGCCAGTTCCATCTGAGGTGTGGGATGGAAGTTGAGAATATTACATCTACGTACCAATTCAACCCCTAATTCATTTCCAAATGCTGTATACGTATTCCAGGCAAAGGGCAATAGTTTTTCGATTTCCCAGGTGCGAACAATTCTTCTTCCTGTAACCGGATTAATTACACCACTAGCCACTTTGGTTGCAGTAGCAGGTTGGTCATCATCAATCACTAATACTTTCTTGCCGGCATTCATTAAATTCCAACTCAGAAAACTGCCACAAAGACCTTGCCCAACAATGATATAATCAAACTGCATGGTTGCGAAATTCGACAATAATTCTGATTCTCAAACATTAGAATGGCTTACCATGGGTAGCGCTGATTAATTTTTTTGATAATGCAGGAAAATGATGCATGAACTGTAAAAAATAATTGGTGATACGCGGATTGCCAAAAAGACGTTGAATGGTTCTACCAGTTATGACCCGATTGGCAAATTGTTTTTTCCATTGATGCGTATAATTAAATTCTAAGCGTTGTCTATCCTGGCCTTTCTTGAAATACTGATCTATATTTTGAAAAGCAATTTTACTGCCATGCAAAGCCATACTCATACCGTTGCCACATAAAGGTGTGATCATGCCAGCTGCATCACCTACACAAAGCATGTGTTGCTCGATTTGTGATTTGGGTTGAAAACTGATTTGGGAAATGGTCAGGGGCTTTTCATTAATAAATTCTGCTTTCTTAAATATTTCTTTTAACCGGGGATTTTTCCATAAAATTTTTTCTTCCATTTCGGAGATGCTATTTCCCGATTTTTTTAGGTTATCGGCGGTGGTTAAATAACATAAACAACAATTCCCATTTTCAATTTCTTCAATTCCACAATAGCCATCACTAAAATTATGTAATGCTATTTGATGTGTAGGGTGTGGGTATCGAATATGGTATTTAACGCCAATAAAATTATTTAATGCATTGGGTTTGGCTTTTGCAAAAGGGCGTAACATTCGAATATCCAGATTGCTTCTTTTGCCAAAACTACCTGCGGCTAATATGCTGTAGTAGACAGTATTGTCTGTTTTGATCTCAAAACTATCTGATTGAAATACAATATCTTGTACTTTAGTGTTGGTAAGAACAGTTACCCCATTTCTAAGTGCAATTTGGTATAGGTATTCATCTAATTTAAAACGACTAATGCCAAAACCTCCTAATGGTAAAGGGAATTGATATTCCTTTCCATTGGGAGCAGATATTTGTAGTTCCTGAATGGAAGGTAAACCCCAGGAAGAAATGGGTACGCCTAATTTTTCTAAAAAAGGAATTGATTCATTGCTAATATATTCTCCACATACTTTATGAAAAGGATAAGATTCTTTTTCGAACAAAATGGTTTTATAGCCTGCACCAGCACACTGAATTGAAAGGCTTAATCCGGCTAAGCCACCTCCCACAATTGCCATGTCAAAATTTTCTTTCATTTCAACGATTGTTCTTTTAAAATCAAATACCTGAATGCCCATTTCCATTGAATTTGGTAAAGTCTTATTCCCGATTTTGAAAATATATTTTCCCAATCATTTTTAATGAACCCTCGGGCTACACTTAGGCAAGCATCGTTCTTAACCAAATAGGATTTCGAGAATACTTGCGTGAGTATTTTAATTAAATAGTAAGCCAGCCAATGCCTTTGTAAATCGTTGATAAAAAATCCTAGCTCAGCATTTTGTTCCATCCATTTTAGTTGCAGAGCTAATACTTCATCTGTAAAATGGTGGCAGAATAAACTTGAAAAAATAATATCAGGATTGTTTTCAAAATACACTTGCGCATAGTCGCTACAGATGAATTGTGTATGCTCCTTTAGGTATTCGTTTTGTTTGGCAAAAGCAATGCACTCGCTATTGTAATCAATACCTATACAATGAACCTTG
>JANYEA010000101.1 GCA_025363385.1 Bacteroidota bacterium
CTTGCCCAATACAAAGAGATATAAGGTGCAATTTTATCTGTTTCAATACCAGCATGCTGACGCATATATTCTGGTAAATTACTTGCTGTAGCTACTTCTACTCCTACATATACAAAAATTCCAATCATTCCTAATACCAACTGAGGATATTGCAAAGCAGAAGTTTTGTGCAATACTTTTGAACTGTTTTCTGATTCTTCTTCTGCGACATGATCCAGATCAATCTTGTTTGGAATGGATGAGAACTTAAAGAAAATAGCTACTAATACAAACGCAACTCCTAAAATAAGATAAGGTGTTTTTACACTTTCAATACTTGCTTCCACATTGCCACTACTTACACTACCGAAGATGGCAAAACTTACCAATAAGGGTCCGATGGTTGTACCGAAATTATTTACACCACCCGCCATACTCAAACGCTGTGAACCCGTTTTTGGGTCGCCAATAACAACTGCCAAAGGGTTGGCCGCAATTTGTTGCAAACTAAATCCAAGAGCCACAATAAATAAAGCTGTAATCATTAAATTGAAAGACCCCTGATTTGCTGCTGGAAAAAACAATAAAGTACCCAGGGCTGAAATAATCAGACCCAAAGCAATACCATTTTTATAACCAATTTTGTTTAATAAATCACCACCAATAGCTGAAGAAACTCCCACATAAATAAGAGAACCAACTGTATACGCAACATAAAAAGCTACTGCTACTAATTGACTTTGTAATTGAGTTAAGGTAAATGCTTTTTTAAACACGGGAATAAGGATGTCGTTACTAGCAGCAACAAATCCCCAGAAAAAAAATACGGTAATTAAGGTGCCGAATTGCGACCAATTTGTTTTTTGATTCATGGCAAGCTTTATATTGGTTGGTGAATTGAATAGGCACTAAAATAAATATATTTTATCAGGAAGAAAACTTTAAATGTTTTTTGACCTTATGCCAATTCATTCATAAATTGAATGCAATTCAAGGAATTAAATATATCTGATGGAGATTGTTCATATAAGTGCAGAGTGCTATCCAATGGCAAAAGCTGGTGGGCTTGGTGATGTGGTAGGTGCTCTTCCTAAGTACCAATGTCAAGCTGGGCATGTCGCCAAAGTGGTGATGCCCATGTATCGTACAAAATTTTTGTATGCAAATGAATGGGTGGTAGATTTTAAAGGCCAGGCCAATTTAGGCGATTGGTTTTTTGATTATACCATCATTAGAGAAAAAAAGAATTCACTTGGCTTTGATCTGTATCTCGTTGATATCAATGGTTTGCTCGACAGAGAAAAAATTTATGGATACGACGACGACACTGAACGATTCACTGCTTTTCAAATTGCTGTAGTGAATTGGCTGGCTAGTTGGGAGCACAGACCCGATGTGGTGCATTGCCACGATCATCAGTCTGCCCTGGTTCCTTTTATGATGAAACACTGTTTCAATTACAGGCATTTAAGCCGGGTTCCAACTGTATTTACTATCCATAACGGACAATACCAAGGTTGGATGGATTGGACTAAGAGTACGTTGATCCCAGATTGGGATGATTGGAAAACGGGCCTTCTTGAATGGGGAGGAAGAATAAATCCAATGGCTTCTGCAATTAAATGCGCAGATAAAGTAACCACCGTTAGTCAAAGCTATATGGAAGAGCTCTTCTGGGATGCCAATGGCCTGGAAGCCTTGTTTGAATACGAAAAAGGAAAATGCAGTGGTATTTTAAATGGAATTGATAATGACATATGGAATTCCGAAACGGATACCTATATAGAAAATCACTTTACCGTAAAAAAAGTGACAGAGGGTAAACAAAAAAATAAGGAATTATTGTGTGCTAAGTTTGGGTTAGACGCAAAAAAACCACTGTTTGTATTTATTGGAAGATTGGTGGGAGAGAAAGCCGCCGACATTTTACATGATGCCATAGCAACGGCTATTTATCAAACACAGGGTGAAGCTTGTTTTTTTATTCTGGGAAGTGGACAAACAGATGTAGAATGGGCTTTGCAACAATTATCTTATCAGCACCAAGGGATTTATAATGTTTATATTGGCTATAATGAAGCGTTGAGTCACCTGATTTATGCAGGCGCCGATTTCTTATTGATGCCAAGTAGGGTAGAGCCCTGCGGATTAAATCAGATGTATGCCATGCGATATGGAACAGTGCCGGTGGTGAGAAGTACAGGCGGACTAAAAGATACAGTAGTAGACATGGGTGAACCAAATGGCTATGGTATTCGTTTTAATCATGCAACAGTAGATGATTTAGTATATTCGATTCATAGAGGTGTTTCTGTTTACCAGGATTCAGTTCAATTGGAAAAGATGCGCAAAATAATGATGCTTGTAGACAATAGTTGGGAAGCAACTGTTCAAAAATATATTAACCTTTATCAATCTATCATTTAAACCCTATAATCTATTCATATGGATAATTTTTCGAAGTCAGTAGTAGCCGTCATTCTAGGCGGGGGAGCAGGTAGCAGATTGTCTCCCTTAACTACTACAAGGTCAAAGCCAGCTGTGCCTATTGCAGGTAAATATCGTTTAGTAGATATTCCTATTAGTAACTGTATCAATAGTAATATCAATAGGATGTTTGTTTTGACGCAATTTAACTCTGCTTCCCTAAACAAACACATCAAGAATACTTATCACTTTAGTGCTTTCAGTTCTGGTTTTGTAGATATTTTAGCTGCAGAACAAACACCTGATAATCCGGGCTGGTTTCAAGGAACTGCAGATGCTGTAAAACAATCTTTAAGGCATATTGGAAATTTTGAGTACGAATATATTTTGATTTTAAGTGGAGATCAGTTGTATCAGATGGACTTTAGCGAAATGATTGCCAATCATAAAGCACAGGAAGCTGATATTACTATTGCTACTATACCTGTAGGAGATAGAGAAGCTCCTGAGTTCGGAATTTTAAAAACCAATGAGCAACATTTCATTACTTCATTTATAGAAAAGCCTAGTAAAGAATTATTGCCAGAATGGACAAGTGATACAGGTGCTGAAATGCAAAAGCAGGGTAGGAATTACCTGGCATCCATGGGTATCTATATTTTCAATAAAAAAATATTGGACCATCTTTTGTATGAGAAAAATCCAAAGGCAACAGACTTTGGAAAAGAAATTATTCCTGAATCTATCGATAACCATAAAGTAATCAGTTATCAATATGATGGTTACTGGACTGATATCGGAAATATCTATTCATTCTTTGAAGCCAATCTTGCATTAACAGACGATGTTCCTGCATTTAATCTATTTGACAATAATAAAACGGTGTATAGCCGTGCAAGAATGTTACCGCCAGCTAAAATAAGCGGTACAACATTGGAGAAAACAATTATTGCCGAAGGTTCTATTATCAATGCAAGCAGAATAGAACAGAGTGTGGTAGGTATTCGTTCAAGAATCGGTCATGGTACAACTGTAGTTAGTGCGTATATCATGGGTAACGACTATTATGAAACACTTGCAGAAATGGAATCAAACAAAGAGAAGGGTTTGCCATTAATAGGTATCGGTGAACGTTGCTATATTAAAGATGCCATCATAGATAAGAATTGCCGTATCGGAAATGATGTAAAAATTATTGGAGGTAAACATTTACCCAATAGCGACCATCCACTTTATTCTGTAAAAGATGGTATCGTGGTAGTTAAAAAAACGGCCATCCTGCCTAACGGATTCGTGATATAAATCATAAAAAACATCCCTAAATGGGATGTTTTTTTAGTTACTTTTACCATCATGTAATTATTACACATTACACCATCAATCGATTGCTATGGCCCTTGCAAACAGCTTTTCATCTAATTCAAACAGTTCTAAGCCTGTTTTAAGTTTCTGGAAAATCTGGAATATCAGTTTTGGATTTTTAGGAGTGCAAATTGGTTATTCTTTGCAAAATGCAAATACGAGCAGGATCCTTTCTGCTATTGGCGCTGACCCGCATAATCTTAGTTTATTTTGGTTAGCTGCACCAGTGGCTGGTTTAATTGTGCAACCCATTGTAGGAATGTCGAGTGATAAAACCTGGACCAGACTAGGTAGAAGAATTCCTTTTATTCTTGGGGGCTGCATAGTGTCGGCACTTGCCATGTTCTTTATGCCTAACTCTGAACATTTTGCCACCTATTTACCGGCATTAGTTTTCGGTGCTACGATGTTATTATTGATGGATACTTCTTTTAATGTAACCATGCAACCTTTCAGAGCATTGGTGAGTGATATGCTTCCAGAAAGTCAGCGCAATAAGGGCTATGCCATTCAAAGTTTTTTAATCAATACAGGTGCATTTGTGGGTTCAATGTTACCTTATATACTTACTAATATTTTTAATGTAGCTAACGAACCAAACCCAGGTGAAAAAGTAGCACCAACCGTAATTTGGGCTTTTTATTTTGGTGGTGCTGCCTTATTATTAAGTGTATTATGGACCTCTTTCAGAACAAAAGAATATCCCCCAGAAGAATATGCCAAATACAATAATATCGACACTACTGAAACAGAAAAAGTTCCTTTCAGTACCCTTCTAAAAAATATACCTGCTACCATGTGGCAGTTATCTATTACACAATTTTTCTCTTGGTTTTCTTTGTTCTTAATGTGGGTATATACCACACAGGCAATTGCTCAAAATATCTGGGGAACCACCGATCCGCATTCAAAATTATTCAATGAAGCGGGAGATTGGACCGGAGTAATTTTTGCAGCCTATAGTTTATTTGCTGCTTTGTATTCATTGGTGTTAACTCCCATTGCTGATAGGTTTGGTAGAAAAAATACCTATATGGTTTCTTTGATTTGCGGTGGTATTGGATTGATGTCGATGATGTTTATTACAGATAAAAATCTTTTGTTTATACCAATGATCGGTGTGGGTATTGCCTGGGCTGCTATACTTGCTTTACCTTATGCCATTCTTTCTTCCTCATTACCGCCAAAACAAACGGGAGTATACATGGGAATCTTTAATGCTACAATTACCATCCCTCAAATTGCAGCCGGACTTATGGGTGGACTAGCTTTAACACTAGTAGGAGAAAAAGCGATTAATGTAGTTGGCTTAGCTGGAGCATCCATGATCATTGCAGGGGTATGCGCCAAGTTAGTGATCAAATCGAAAGATTGATTTAGCGGTTCTTTTAAATCAAATTTTATGAAATTCAAATTCAGTTTTTTAGTGATCGCTTTTATAAGCGTTACTAGTTATTCTTTTGCCCAATATGCAAAATTGTATCCAACCAATTGGTGGGTTGGAATGAAATGGAATAAAGTGCAGGTATTGGTTTATGGAGAATATGATGGCTTTAATAAAGAGTCTGTTCGAATCAATTATCCCGGTGTAAAATTATTGAAGACAACATCATTGGATAATGGAAAATATATGGCTCTCGATATTGAGGTTGCAGCTAACACTCAGCCAGGAAATGTAGTAATTGAATTTCTTCAGAACGGGAAAGGCCACGCAGTACAATGGCCTTTAGAAAAAAGAAGAACGGGTATTGGTAAAACCTATGCACAGGGTGTTAACTCATCAGATTTAATTTATCTTTTAATGCCCGACAGATTTAGCAATGGCGACGAATCGAACGATCGTGTGGCGGGTATGCGCGATCAAAGTTTAAATCGAAAGGAAATTTATGATCGCCATGGTGGTGACCTTCAAGGGGTGATCAATCATTTGGATTATTTACAAAAATTAGGGATTACAACTTTGTGGATGACGCCTGTTCTAGAAAATGATCAGCCTAATAGAACAGAACATGGATACGCTTTTACAGATCATTATGCCATTGAAAGAAGAATTGGTGGCGCAGGCAAATATTTGGCTTTAAGCGATGCGCTTCACAAACGTGGAATGAAATTAATTCAAGATGCAGTATATAACCACGTAGGAAGTAAGCATATCACTTTCTTGGAGCAACCTATGAAAGATTGGTACCATCAATGGCCAAAGTATACTGGAACATCCTATAAAGACCAACCCATATTTGATCCCTATGCTTCTAAGTCTGATGCAAAAAAAACCGCAGATGGCTGGTTTACAACAGAGATGCCAGATCTCAATCAATCCAATCCATATGTGGCCAATTTTTTAATACAACACGCCATTTGGAGTGTTGAAAAATTTGGTGTGGATGGTTGGAGAATTGATACCTATATCTATAACGATCTGCCATTTATGAATCGATGTAATAAAGCATTAACGGATGAATATCCTAAGATGACGATGTTCGGCGAAACATGGGTACATGGCACAGCCGCACAAGCATATTTTGTGGAAAATAAAATAGATGTTCCTTTCAAAAGCAATTTGCAGGGAGCCACAGATTTTCAAGCTTTGATGTATGGTATACAACCTACATTGAAACAGGATTTTGGATGGACGGAAGGCGTGAATAAATTATATACAACACTCAGTAACGACTTTTTATACAAAGACGCCAATCGCAATTGCATCTTCCTCGATAACCATGATCTAACACGCATATTATCGGATGTAGGTGGAGATATTGAAAAAGTAAAAACAGGGATTGCCTGGTTACTTACCACAAGAGGTATCCCACAATTATATTATGGAACAGAAGTATTAATGAAGGGTGAAAAAAATCCGGCTGATGGTAATGTAAGATTAGATTTTCCTGGAGGCTGGAAAGAAGATGCTAAAAATGCATTCACTGGTGCGGGAATGACTGCCGAAGAGTTAGATATGCAGCAATATGTAAGTACCTTTGCCAACTATCGTAAAAACAGTACCGCCATTACGAAGGGCTCACTGATGCAATACGTTCCAGAAGATGGGTTGTACGTGTATTTTAGATATGATGCTAAACAAACCATTATGTGTGTGATGAATACTTCTGATAAAAATAAAGAAGTATTATTTTCAAATTACAATGAAAAAACAAACGGATTCATAGCCGGAAAAAATATTGCCACAGGGGTAACTGTGGGTAATAAATTCACCATTCCTGCAAAAAGAATGTGGGTGTTGGAACTAAATAAATAAGCTTGGAATTGGAATATATTAATTACAGTTTCAGATGAAATAATCTGAAACTGTAATATTTAATTATGGCTTCTAAGAGAAAATTAATTTCGAGGCTGTAAAATAAACTGTGTCAAAGGTTAAAAATTATTTAGACCTTTAATACAGTTAATTATGAGTAACAAAAACACCTTCGACTATGATGCTTTAAAAGATAAAGCACTGTCGCAATTACGATCGGGTAAACCCCTATTTGGCAAAGAAGGCGCCTTTGGCCCTCTGTTAAAAGAGTTTTTGGAAGCTGCCATGGAAGCTGAGCTCGATGAACATCTTGACGATGAGCAACGGGATAACGGCAACCGTAAAAATGGTCATGGTACCAAAAAACTCAAGACAGCCGATGGTACCATTGAACTGGACACTCCTAGAGATCGATCATCCAGTTTTGAACCCCAGATAGTTAGGAAGCGTGAGACTATTCTTGCAGAGAGTCTGGAACATAAGATCATTGGTATGTATGGCCTTGGTATGAGTTTACGGGATATTTCTACGCATCTCAAGGATATGTATGATACCGACATCTCTGCTGCTACTTTATCCGCCATTACAGACAAAGTAATTCCATTGGTTAAAGAATGGCAGGTTAGACCGCTAGAAGAGATTTACTGCATTGTGTGGCTTGATGCGATGCATTACAAAGTAAAAGACGAAGGTAAAATTGTCAATCGCTGTGTGTACAATGTTTTAGGCATTAATGCAGAAGGCCGCAAAGACTTGCTAGGCATGTATGTATCCGAGTCAGAAGGGGCTAATTTCTGGTTGAGTATTCTAACTAACCTGCAACAAAGAGGGGTATCCGATATTCTGATTGCATGCATAGATAATTTAAAAGGCTTCGCTGAAGCTATTGGAAGCATCTACCCAAAAACTGAAGTGCAGAGTTTTGTGGTACACCAGATCCGTAATTCAATGAAGTATGTTGCCAGTAAAGACCAGAAGCCTTTTATGGCAGATTTAAAACCTGTATACCAAGCCGTAACCAAGGAAGAAGCTGAACAGCAACTACAAGAACTAGAGAATAAATGGGGCAAAAAATACCCTCTAGTGATTGAGTCCTGGCACCGTAACTGGAGTAAGCTAAGTACCTACTTCAAGTATTCTGCCGCCATCAGAAAGTTGATTTATACCACCAATACGGTGGAAGGATTCCATCGTCAGATTAGGAAGGTGACTAAAACAAAAGGAGCATTTACATCAGATATGGCATTGCTTAAATTGATCTATCTGGCCACACAGAATATCCAGAAGAAATGGACGCAGCCATTACAGAACTGGAGCCTGACAGTATCACAGCTATCAATAGTGTTTGGAGATAGATTGAAGCTAAGATTATAAAACCCTCATTGCTAATTGATATTTTTTGCACCTTTGGAATAATAACCAGCTGAATCAGAAAAATTATCAATCAGCAATGAGTCAATTAAAAATCACAAATTGACACAGTTTAAATTACACACCCTTAATTTCTTAATTTGAATTTTTCCTTATATATAGTTGCATTTTCTTTACTAATAATATAGTTATAAAATCTACGATCATTTTCTATACGACTTCTTTCAATGATATCAATTTCTCTTTCAAAAAGAGTTTTGAATTTGTAATTGATTCTGTTAATTGTATCGCCCCTAACTTTTTTTTGGGTTTCGATACTTTTTTTACTCACTCCTAAGATGTTATTTAACTGTTCCCCACTAAGATTTATACCTTTTTCATTGCAGGAAATTATTTGTTCAATAAGATTCATTTCAATTATACTAAAAGCATTTTGAACCTCAGATTCTGAATTTTTATTAAGAAGAAGGATAGGGTTCCCACTATTTTTTCTTCTTAATAGGAACCATGCTAAAAGAAGAACAAAAATTATTGAAATAGAAGTAAATATTAATGTGTTGATATTAAAAATTGTGCTCTGTACATAAATAGGGAAGGGCTCTTTTGTAAAATCCTGGAGAGTAATTTTTAAAGAATATAATTTATTGCTACTATCATTTGATAAAGTGTAAAATACCGAATCTCCAATTTCAAATGTGTTTCGAATTTGTATTGCGCTAGAATTACCAAGGATCAAATCTTTGATATTCTTATTATTTAATTTATATACTGCATTGTCATCGAATTTTAATAATAAGATATTTTCAAAAGTAAAAAATACAAGTAATCCATCCAGAGAGGGTAGATTAATTTTATTTATTAATGCGTAATTTTTAAGTATATCTAAAAATGGAGGAGAAAATTGTCCAAGTGTATAATTGTCTTTTGAATTTAAATTTATAGGATTAGGTATTATAAACGCAAAGTGTTTTTAGGTAGTTGTAAGGATGTGGAATTTGATGAATCATTCTTTGTAAAACATCATTGAATAATC
>JANYEA010000028.1 GCA_025363385.1 Bacteroidota bacterium
GTAAGCACCCCACCAATACCTCTAATGTAATATAGCATAATATTATTCCGTAATACTGTTTGGCGTTGGCTTCCAGTTTTGTGGCAGCAGTTCTTGTATTTTGTTAATCGGATATCCGGCTATTCTGGTTAAAATATCTTGCATCCAATCAACAGGATTGACTTGATAGTTTTTGCAGGTAGCTAATAAACTGTAGAAGATTGCTGAACGCTGAGCAGCAGCATGGCTTCCAGCAAAGAGATAGTTTTTTCTTCCAACGGCCACGGGTCTAATACTGTTCTCCACGGGGTTATTGTCGATACTTAAAAAATCAGTGGTGGCGTAGAGGCTTAGCTTATCCCATCTACTTAAACTATAAGCAATGGCTTTACCAATGGCACTGCTGGGTAGCACTTCTACATATGCTTGCTGCAGCCATGAGCCTAATGCTTTGAGAATGGGTAAGGACTGTTCGGTTCTGTATTGCAGCTTATTGTTACCGGTGATGTTATTATCTGTTAGATGTCTTTCTATGGCATAGAGCTTTTGTATTTCTGCTAGTACATGCTCCGCCCTTGGCTTATCATTTGGTAATGCCTCACTGAACTTGCGTCTGGCATGCGCCATGCAATTAAATACAATGATATCAGGATTGTTATCAAAATCCTCATACACGATATACCCATCTGCTTGCAGATAGCCTTTGTAATCCTTTAAAATGCTTTGTGGTCCTTCTCGGCCCCTACCGGTTCGGTAATCAAAGAGTACCAGTTTGTTGGCATTGCACTGGTATACCCAATAATAACCCGTGTGCGTAGCATTCTTTTTATCGCTATCCATTACTTTGATAATGGTCTCATCGGCGTGTAAATAGCCACTGGCTAATACTAGTTGCTTATGTGCTTCATACAATGGTTTTAAATAGGCAGCACTGGCTGCTACCCAATTACCAACCGTACTATCACTGATGGTAAACCCTAATCTTGTAAAACGCTTTATTTGACGATCTAATGGCAAGTGGTCTACGAACTTCTCTACAATAATCTGTGCTACTAAGCTAGGATCTACATTGCTTCTTTCAAAACAGCGCTCAGGAGCCAGGGCTTGATGGATGCTATTGGTAGCAGCATCTAGGTATTTAGGACGGATTACTTTTTTTACAAACAGTTCTGCTGGAACATAAGCTAGCGTTTCGGTAACAGACTCGCCAATCCTTTTAACCAATGCCAGATCAAGACCTGTAGGGTTGACAACTGTTTCCACCCTACGCAAGTGCTCAGGGAAGCTATTACGCCCAGGATGATTGGGTCTTGCTTGTTTGCCTGACTTCTCGTAGCTAACGGTTACAGGCTCTAATAGAGCCGGTATGGCTGGTATATCAAAAAGCGTGGGTGCCAGTGGTGCATCTGCAGCAACAAACTTTTCATGGCGGCTACCAAACACCAGTTTCTTTAACTGAGCTAATTGGAACTCCAGATCCTGCTGCTTTAACGCTTGCTTTTCATTGAGGGATACTTGCTCATGATAAGCATCTTTGTAGTCAATATCTTCGCTGTTTTGTTCCATCTTTTGATGGTGTAAAACTCGCTCTGTAATTGGGTTTTAGCAAATAAAAAGACACCTTTATTTACCCACAAAAAGCATCAATAAATAGTGGGTAAACCCAACCTTTTTTTTAGTTTTAGAAAAGCCATGTGTATAAACCATGCTTTTATTTTGGCAAGACAAATCGTTTCTTCTTGCGAACAGAGTTAAGTACAATGCCTTGTAAAATCAATTGCAATTGAACAGCATCTATGGTAGCACTGTTACTACCTGCTGCAATAGAGGGAAGTTCATACACGCCTTTTTCCAATCGCTTATAGTAAATGGCCAGACCATCGCCTTCCCAGGTAAGCAGCTTTATTTGATTGCGTTTTTTGTTGACAAAAATGTATACACCACCCTGCAAAATGTTTGCTTGGCAGTGTTGATTGACCAAACCGCAAAGCGCATCGAAGCTGCCCCGCATATTAACAGCACCATTATACCAGTAGTAAACAGTGGAACTATTTAGTTGAAGCATGATCAGGCTAGTAATAACTGCTTCACAAAATCAATAGATTGTTTTGTTAGTGGCAGCTGAACTTTTATGCCATTAACACCTAGGATGGTTATCTGTTCTTTACTTGCAGTTGTAGCTGTAACCTTCACTGGAACAAAAGACCCGGTATCTGTTTTCTTTGATCTGTAAACACCATACCAATAATGAAAAACATGATAAGCCACTTTATTAGCGCTACAATAATCTCTTTGTTTTAATCCACTGGATTGCCAGTCTTCAATCATCGACATCATTTGTTCGCGCTGCTCCTTTTTGTTTTGCATAATATATCTTTTTGCAAAACTCAAACTAACTATGCAACTTTACAATAGGGTATTGGTGGGAGGCTTACGTTAAGCGGGGCTTATTTAAAAGAACTCGATGATGTAAAAAAGGCTCAGTATAGTGCCATTACAATAGTATTAATTCATGTTGTAACTTATAAACTGGCCGGATTCCAGATCCAGGAAGGCGGTAAGATTTCCAAAGATGAAATGGCAAAGCTTTATGGTATTTCAGAACGGAGTTTCCATGATGCTTTGAATAGTGTACTAAATGCTGACTGGAAACCAAGCAAACGTATGGATACCGAAATGGCCGATGCTTTTAAAAAAGCAGGTCAATATTTTTCTGCCACCGGCAATATGAAAGCTGTCAGTTTGTTAAGTGACATACAGACCGATCTGCTTGTATCAAAGAAACCGCCTGCCATTTAATGCCAGAATAGCGGAATAATGTTAATGAATATAAAACAGGTAAGATGATGTATACATAAATGCATTCTGTCACCTGAATTGCTACTGAGTTGGAAACATTTCTTATGACAGAGTTTCCAATGATGGTCCCCATGACTCAGACTGAGTTCTGGGACAAAATGCAAAGCGTAGTGGAAAAAGTAGTGGAAGCCAAACTCTCTACTGTAACTTCTTCAAATTCCACCTTGATACCGGAAAAGGCACTTCTAAAAGCGTCAGAAGTCTGCACCATTTTTCAGATCTCCAAGCCCACCCTTTACGAGTGGCTAAAACAGAACAAGATTGCCAGTTTTAAAATCCAGTCCCGCCGCTATTTTTCCCGGCAGGATATTGAAGCTATTATCCGGCAAGGCAACAAAATCTCCAACCTTTAATTCTTCGCCATGAACTGCAAAGAGTTTAATCAACTTGACATCGTGGACTACCTTTTATTGATGGGTTATAAACCGGCTAAAATTAGCGGTAATGATCATTGGTATTTTTCGCCGTTCAGGAATGAACAGACCCCGTCTTTTAAAGTCAACAGGAAATTTAATGTTTGGTATGATCATGGGATACAGAAAGGAGGAAAGTTGGTTGATTTTGGTGTTCTGTTTTATAACTGCACTGTAAATGAATTACTGCAAAGGTCGGCAAATAAAAACACTTTTTCTTTTCACCAGCAAGAACCCCATGATCAAGCCGTCTCTTTTTCCGGGGCAGGTGAAAAAGAAAAGATCATCGTTGTCGATGCCCGGCATCCAATTAGGTTGTCGCCTTTGAAAGACTACCTGCAATACCGAAGAATTCCTTTGGAAATCGCCAACCGGTTTTGTAAAGAAGTTGACTTCAATTTATACGACCGAAAATACACCGTGATCGGCTTCCAAAACAGCGCCGGTGGATATGAACTACGAAGTGCTGATTTTAAAGGCAGCAGCAGCCCGAAAGAAGTGACATTAATTGGTAAAGATCTCTCAAAAGAAATTGCCGTTTTTGAAGGCTTCATGGACTTCCTTTCTTACCAGGCGATACATCATCGCAAGTTCATCATGCTGCCAAAACAGCAGCCGAATTTTTTGATCCTGAACTCAATTGGATTTTTAAAAAAAATGAAATCACGGCTTGAACAGTATACGTCTATTCGCTTATTCCTTGACAGGGATAATAAAGGGTTGGAGATTACAAAAGAGGTGATGGCTCTCAGCAAAAAATACCACGATGAAAGTCTGGCTTATAAGAATTACAAAGATCTAAATGAATTTATGATGAACCAAAATCCCGAACAAAGGCAAACACAAACAAGAGGAAGGAGGCTTTGAATTTTTAGGAGCCAGCTATGTTTCGGTTATACCGAAACTGGCTGGCTTTATTCATGCTGCGCATTCATAAAGAGATTTTTGAAGACAAAAGAAAAGTGAGTTATGATCATGGGAGCAGAAATAAAGAATGGGAAAAGAAACAAGGGTGGACGCCCATGTAAGGAGATCAAGCGCAATAAATTATTGGGTGTGAAATGTACATCGCTAGAGAAGATAACGATTAAGGCCAAAGCAAAATATAGTGGACTGACAGTTTCAGAATATTTGCGAGAGCTGGGTATGAACGGTAAAATTGACATGCAGAAAATAATGTTTCCAAAAGAGATTTTGCAATTCACCTCAACGCTCAATCACCTGGCGGCAAACATGAACCAGGCTGCTAAAAAAAGAAATTATAATGAAGAATTAAATGCCCTGGAAAGAGCGAATTTAAACCATGTTTCAGGGATGGTTAAACAGCTTGTACAGGACATAAAAAGCCGCCTCAAATGATCGGAAAAATATCAATTGGAAAATCCTTTCGTGGCTGCATTAGCTACGCCCTTGAAGACAAGCTGGATTTGGCTAAACAGGCCATGGTAAAAGACCGTGCAGAATTACTCAGTTTTAACCTTTGTTTTGGTGATAAAAAAGAACTGATACAACAGTTTAATGAAGTTCGTTATCTGAACCCCAAACTGTCTAAGCCGGTTATGCATATCACCCTTAGTTTATCACCAGGAGAATTACTGGATAAACCCACTTTACATAAAATGGTAGAGGACTGTGCAAAAGAATTGGGATTTGAAAAGAACCAGTACATCGCTGTCACGCACAAAGATACAGGCCACCAACACCTGCATATTGTAGTCAACCGGGTAGGGCTGGACGGCAAAACTTTAAGCGACAGTAATAACTATAAAAAGATAGCTGCCTATTGCAGAAAAATGGAATTAAAATTTGAATTAAAACAGGTGTTAAGCCCCCGGCAGTTTCTGTCAAAAGAAATGCGGAATATCCCGCGCATGGACAAAAGAAAAGAAGCCATGAAAAACGACATCCGGCTGACCTTGATACAGAGCAGGAACTATGCTGAATTTGAACACCAGATGAAACAAAAAGGCTATGAAGTAATCAAGGGTAGGGGTATTGCTTTTAGGGACGAAAAAAAGATGTATGCCAAGGGTAGTGAACTTGGATATTCGCTTGCAAAGATTGAGAAAATATTAGAGCAGACACTTACCCAAAAGCAAGCTCTTATTCTGCGGGAGATACAAAAAGAAAACTTAATTAAACAGCAATCGAAATCTGTGTCACCCTCATTGTCAAAAAGTATTGAACAGGATAGAAAACTGGATTACAGTAAAGCCCTGGAAATTTTATTAAGAACAGAGAGGGATTACAGCCAGACACCACATGAATTATTGCAAAAGAAAAGAAAGAAAAAACAATCCCTTCATTTATAAACCGGTCCTATGGAAAATGAAATTATTGAAACGGTGCTAACCGAAGTTCTCGATGAACAGAAACAGAGCAATCTATTGGCCGGGAAGAATGGTCAGTTTTTGGCGGAACAAGTTCTTATCCTGAAAAGGATGGAAGAAAAATCAGCCATGCAAAATGAAGAACTAAAGAACTTCATTATATCAAAGATGGAAGGGTTTTCTTCGCTGGTTGAGAGCCACGCCCGACCCGTTAAACGCGAGTTCAGGATTTTGTTGTTTCCTGAACATGGAACAACCAATTATTATAAGATAGTATTCGGTCGTATTTTTTTCTGGCTGATGATGCTTTGTATCGTAAAATATGCCTACCTGCTGGGGGACAAATGGCTCACAGCGGAATATGAAAATCAAAAGTATCAGAAGGCTTGGGAAACCCTATATAAGCACCAGAGTAAGGCAAATCAAAAACTGATGCAAAAAGTATTCAATGACAATTGAGAAGGATGACAGATTAGTTGGTTTATTTATCATCTTTTTTTTGAATAATTGTTTTACCGAATTCTGCAAGAATATCCTGAATAGTCCGCACTCTTTCCGTGAGTTCAAGTAAGTCTGTAACCCCAATACTATAGTCTTCCCGGTATCGGCTATCTATATAGGCTTTCTGTAAAAAGCTAAACAGTCTTTTCTCAGTTTCTGTTTTTCTTGGAAAGATATCTGGAATCTGGTAGGATACCATGGCTGCATATCGCAGTAACCTTTCAATATTGTGGGTACAACAGTGATACCCCGTTCCGATTTTTAACAGTGTACTTAATGCCTGTTCAGCTGCCTGATGCAACATAAAAGCTGCCAGCCTGAATTGTTTTCTTATGCGGAACAGATCTGCGCCGGCCAGAAATTCCTGAGACTTATTTAAGCCATCCCGAAATAATTTTTCGAGAGTGTTTAG
>JANYEA010000038.1 GCA_025363385.1 Bacteroidota bacterium
TTAAACAATGGGCTAACACATTGTTTAAATTTTCAGGGCTATTATTGGTGCCATATTCAAAACCCTTGATCAAATCAATTTTACCCGGGAGTGCTTTAAAAGATGCAACAATTTTATGGATTGCATTGGTATCGGTGCCTGCTTTCCAGCCAAACATCACTACATGTCTTAATACTTTCATTTCTTTATTTTGAGCAAATAATATTTGAGTACTTAAGAATACTATTGTGGAAAGGATAATTAGTTTTTTCATGAATTATTTTTTTTCAAATATAAACAAATAATGGGTTCTTTTATATGAGAACTATTCTATTCAAATCGATTGTTTTAGCTAATTTTAGTTACAACGCTAGTTAAATTAAAGGTTAACCATATGAAAAAAATATTTGCTTTATTGGGTTTCTTATTGATCATTCAAACTACTTTAAATGCTCAAATCGAACCGGGGTTCTGGACTGATATTGTGGCATTCAAAAAAATAGACTCCGCCCAAAAGCCAACATTGCATTCCATACTTTTTGTTGGCAGCTCATCATTTACCAAATGGAAAGATGTGCATGATTATTTTCCTGATTATACTATTATCAACAGGGGCTTTGGAGGGTCTACCTTGGTAGATGTGATTAGATATGCTTACGATATTATTTTGCCTTATCAACCAAAACAGGTGGTGATTTATTGCGGGGAAAATGATCTTGCATCACAGGAGAATATTTCGCCAGAAGAAATGTTGCTTAGGGTTAAAACACTTTTTCATATCATTAGAACAAATTTGCCGGATGCTACTATTGATTATGTGTCTATCAAGCCAAGTCCGGTTCGGGCTTCTATTCAGAATAAGGTTAAAATTGCTAATGCTGCGATAAAAGCATTCTTAAAAAAACAAAAGAATGCGGGATTCATTGATATCTATGATGCCATGCTTGACTCTATTGGAAATATGCGGGAAGAATTGTATTTGGGAGACCGCCTTCATATGAAACCCGAAGGATATGCCATCTGGAAAAAAGCAATTGCTCCTTATTTGGTAAAATAGTATTCTATATTTTTTGATAAATAAAAAATTTAAAGTGAAGGATACAATTTTATTGACAGTATTATTTGTTTTTTCTTTTCGTTTGTTACCTGCACAAACGAATGCTATACCCGTTATTGCTAAATGGCAGGATACAAATGCTGCTAAAGATTGGTTATTGTATCCTGGTAAATTCAAGGCCCGGGTTTTTCAAACCGCCAATGGTAAAGAAGTTTATTTGTTCAACGGATTGTTACAAAGAAAATTTGTTATTGCACATTCCAGTGTGTCTTGTACCGATTATAAGAATTTAGTAAATGGGCAGCAGCTTTTAAGAACTATCAATTCCGAAGCAAAAGTTACGATCAATGGTATAGAATACGCCTTAGGTGGTATGAAAGGTCAATCCGAGAAAGCTTATCTTCTACCTGCCTGGGTAGATACTATGCAACCTATCGACGATCGCTTTATCCTTTCGTCTTTTCAAATGGAAGAAATTCCGCAACATTTAAAATGGAATACCAGGGCTTGGTTATCAAGTAAGAAGCAGCCTTCTGGTAAAATGCTCACTTTTATTTTTAATGCCAATACCAAAGCCATCAATGGAGTTCACATAAAAATACATTATGAGTTATACGACGGTATTCCGTTAATTATTAAATGGGTGGAAATACTAAATAATGGAACAGTTCATTTGCAAATCAATAGGGTAGTAAGTGAACTGCTAAGTGCCGTGGAAGAAGAGAGTGCTGTAGTTGGGGCAAATGAAACAGAGGAATTGAATACTGGTAATAAACGTATAAGGCCTGCGAAAGGAATGAAAACCCCGGAGGGCATTTATATAGAAACAAATTATGCCTTTAATAATGCCATGCGTTATCCATTAAGCGATCAAACGACACATTGGGAAGTAGATACCAGTTACACATCACAGGTGAATTATGATTATAAAACACCTTGCCAATTAGAAGTTTATCCAGAGAAAGTAACATCAATACTATTAGAACCGAACCAACAATTCAGTTCTCTTCGCACACACGAATTATTGATGGATAGTTATGATCGGGAACGAAGGGGATTGGCCATTCGGAAAATGTATCAAACCATTGCACCATGGACAAAAGCAAATCCCATATTCATGCATCTGGTGAGCAGAAATGATGATGATGTTAAGAGAGCAATTGATCAATGTGTACGAACCGGATATGAAGCTGTTATTTTAAGTTTCGGAAGTCATATTAACATGGAAGATGTTTCTGAAACCAATTTGTCTAGGTGGAAGAAGAATGCCGATTATGCGCACAGTAAGGGCATTTTATTAGGGGGTTATTCTTTATTTTCCAGTCGCAAGATTAGCGACGAAGATGATGTAATCAGTGCAAAAACTGGAAAACCCGGCGGCGCATTTTTTGGAAATGCACCTTGCTTTGGAAGCTACTGGGGGCTTAGTTATAGGAATAAAATAAAGCAATTCTTTACGGCTACGGGTTTTGATATTTGGGAAAATGATGGACCTTATCCGGGTGATGTTTGTGGATCTACTTTGCATCCAGGTCATACTGGATTAGAAGATAGCCAGTGGAAACAAATGGAAATTCAAAAAGAATTGTATCACTGGTTAAATGAACGCGGGATTTATATTAATTCACCTGATTGGTATTTTTTAGACGGAACCAACAAGATCGGAATTGGCTATCGTGAGGTTAACTTTTCATTGCCCAGAGAGAATCAGAAAATTTTAAACCGACAAAATGTTTATGACGGCACCTGGAATATGTCTCCCTCCATGGGTTGGGGTTTTGTCCCATTAACAAAATATCAAGGTGGTGGCAAAGATGCTATTTTAGAGCCCTTGAAGGATCATTTAAAAGACTACGAACAATTGATGATGCAATATTATGGTGCTGGCGTACAAGCTTGTTATCGTGGGCCAAGACTGTATGATTCAGAAGTAACAGAACAGGTGGTAAAAAATGTAATTAGTTGGTATAAACAATATCGAGAGATCCTGAATAGTGATCTTATTCACTTACGAAGAGCCGATGGACGAGATTGGGATGGTATTATGCATGTGAATCCTAATTTGAAAAATAAAGGGTTGGTGATGCTGTATAATCCATTGAAAGAAAGTATTACCCGTAAAATAAAATTGCCATTATATTTTGCAGGTCTTACAAAAGAGGTAAATATTTTTGAAAAAGGAAAAAATAAATCAACAAAATTAATAGATCGAAATTATCAGGTGGAAATCGAATGCACAATTCCAGCTGAATCATATACATGGTTTCTTATTCAATAATTATGGAATGTTTTTGAGTAGGGTAGTGTCTTTTAATGCCACACCGCTTAATTGTAATTTCATTGCTTCGCTGATTAGCATCATTATTTTATAGGCAGCATCTTGATAGTTCAAACCATTTTCCCGAATATTAGAAATGCAATTACGCAAAGCATCTGTATTGCCAACCTTTGGACCATAAGTGATATAGGCACCTAAACTGTCTGGCGATGATAAGCCTGGCCTTTCTCCTAATAATATAATTGTAATTTTTGAATGGCAAAGTACTCCGATCTCATCGCTGATGGCAACCCTGCCTTGTTCTACTAAACAAATAGGGGAAAGGGTATAAGCGCCATTTTTTAGCAATGGGAAAAGCACTTGCATTAATGCGAAAATATTTTTGTGTAATGCTGTGGCAGATAATCCATCCGAAATAATAAGGCAGATATCAAATTTTTCTGGATGAATTTCTGTTTTAATTTTCTCTATGGAAGTATCATTTAATTTTCTTCCTTGATCGGGTCTTAATAAATATTCAGCCCTATCTGCAGCTTTTGAATGCAATTGAATTATGGGATGATTCAATTGGTTCAATTGTTCTAACAACATATTCGTATCCATTATTTCATGTACTGCATCCCTTGCATTGGCATGAGCCATTTTAAAGGAAAGACTTTCACGAATAGGAATGGAAACGCCTGTTCTTCCCAATGCTATTCTGGCTTCCGTAAATGTTTTTAAAATAACCCATTGGCCTTCCTGATTTACTTTTAAATCTTTACTCATTTGGCAAATAGTTTAGCAAGGTTTGATAGCCAATAGGGTGTAAGGGTTTTCCTGAATTGTCTTGTAGTCCCATTTTTACTAACCAATTTTCAAACTCTGGTGCAGGAAGTAAGCCCAGCATTTTTCTTACAACAAGTATGTCGTGATAAGAAGTAGACTGATAACTCAACATAATATCATCTGCACCCGGAACACCCATAATAAAATTGCAACCAGCAGTTCCCATTAATACCAATAAATTATCCATATCATCCTGATCAGCCTCAGAATGATTGGTATAACAGATATCCATACCCATGGGTAGTCCTAATAACTTTGCACAGAAATGATCTTCCAATGCGGCTCTAGTTATTTGTTTTCCATCATATAAATATTCTGGTCCGATGAATCCAACAACCGAGTTTACCAGGAAGGGATTAAAATGTCTTGCAACAGCATAGGCTCTTGCCTCACAAGTTTGCTGGTCTACCCCGTGATGTGCATTTGCAGAAAGTGATGAGCCCTGCCCGGTTTCAAAATACATGTACTGATTTCCTATCGTCCCACGATTTAGAGATCTTCCTGCCTCAACTGCTTCTTTTAATATGGAAAGACTAACCCCAAAACTTTGATTTGTAGATTCTGTTCCTCCAATCGATTGGAAAATCAGATCTACCGGTATACCTTTATTAATTAATTGAATAGTAGTTGTTACATGAGTTAACACACAAGATTGAGTTGGAATTTCAAAGGTTTGTATCACATGATCTAACATATTACAAATACCAGCAACGGCTTCAGGATTATCAGAAGCAGGGTTAATACCAATTACGGCATCTCCACAGCCGTATAATAATCCATCTATCATACTTGCTGCAATTCCTTTCAGATTATCGGTGGGATGGTTGGGTTGTAAGCGTGAAGAGAATCTTCCTTTTAACCCAATGGTATTTCGAAACTTAGTTACTACCTCACATTTTTGAGCCACTAAAATTAGATCTTGATTACGCATGATCTTTGAAACAGCTGCTACCATTTCAGGTGTTAATCCATTTTTCAATTCATGAATTGTAAGCGCATCACATGCATCACAAAGTAGCCAATCGCGGAATTCACCTACTGTAAAAGAATTTATTTTTTGGAAGGCATTAAGATCATGCGTATCCAGAATGAGCCTGGTAATCTCATCTTTTTCATAAGGAATCAATGATTCCACTAAGAATTGTTTTAATGGAATATCTGCCAAACACATTTGAGCCGCTACTCTTTCCTGATATGAAATCGCAGTAAGTCCTGCTAATGCATCGCCACTTCTAAAAGGACTAGCTTTTGCAAGCAATGCTTTTAAATCTTGAAAAATAAAAGTCTGTTTACCAATGATATGTTTATACATCATGTATGATAGCTTTAAAGAATTGCCTCACTTACCTCAATGATTAATTCATCTTTCAGGGGCATTTTATGTCGGCCAGATAACACAAAAATAAATGCAATAAGGGCTAGTCCTACAAAAAATACAAAGCTTAATATTACATTATACCAAATAATTGAGACTAAACAAATAGCAGATAATAAAAGTGCAATGATCGGAAACCAAGGATAGAAAGGGGTTTTAAAACCTCCAGATGGTTTACCCTTTGTTCTAAGTTTTAATAAACTGATCATACTAATGCAATACATCATTACAGCACCCATCGCTGAAATAATAATTACTTCGCTTGTGTTTCCTGTAAATAAAGCTATCAAACCAATGATTGCGCCAAAGATCAATGCCCAATGTGGCGTTTTGAATTTTGTATTTACACTACTTAAAAATGCAGGAAGAAATCCACTTCTTGAAAGCGCATAGATCTGCCTTGAATAGCCAATGATCAAACCATGAAAGGAAGCAATCAGGCCAAATAGACCAATGCTGGCAAATATCTTGGTCCACCTACTTCCTTTTCCCACTACAATACTAATGGATTCTGGAAGCGGATAATCGATGGTGCTCAGTTTCGTCCAATCACCAACACCTGCTGAAAATATCATTACTCCTAATGCTAAAAGAACTAGGGTTGCGATGCCCAATAAATATCCTTTTGGAATGTTTCGATGAGGTTCGGTTACCTCTTCTGCAACCATGGCAACTCCTTCAATTCCCAGATAGAACCAAACGGCATAAGGCAGTGCTGCAAAAATTCCAGAGATACCAAAACCTTCGTTATGGCTTAAAAAGTTTTCTGATTTAAAATGAGGTGAAACAATTCCCAAAAACACCAACAATTCCATCACCGCTAGTATGGTTACAATTAAATTAAAAACAGCAGATTCTTTGATGCCTAACATATTGATGCCAGTGAATATAATATAACAGCTAAATGCAGTATACATAACGGGAATTCCGGGATATAAGAAATGTATATAGCTACCCAGTGCAAATGCAATGGCAGGAGGTGCAAATACAAATTCAATAAGGGTTGCGTAGCCAGCGATAAGCCCGCCCCAAGGACCGAAGGCTTTGTAGGCAAAAGCAAAGGGGCCGCCTGCATGTGGGATGCCTGTGGTTAGTTCTGTGAAGCTAAATACAAAACAGATGTATAGTATGGTAACAATTAAGGTGGCAATTAAAAATCCAATAGTGCCTGCTACATTCCAACCGTAATTCCATCCAAAATATTCTCCGGAGATCACTAACCCTACTGCTAAAGCCCAAAGATGAACTGGTTTTAAAACTTTTTTTAATGCTGCCTGATTTGAGTTCGTCATTTGATGAATACATGATGATACTTCAATATAGCACAAATCTTATTCTAGTTTTCTTCTAAAACGATAAAGCCCCAGTTATTCAGTGTTATTTTTTCGTTAGTAGCAATACTTTTATTATTCAAAAGATCTGTGGCGGATGGATACAGATATTCGAATGAAATGGGATTGGCAGAATAATTAAAATAGTAATGAATGTTTTTTCCTTTTTCATTGATCCCTGATTTTGTAATGATGGGGAATGACAATTTTTGATCTACACTCTTAATGCCAGCTTTATTTACTGCATCAGCCAATAATTTTTCAATGACCAGATTACTGGTAATACATCCGATATAAGTTGCTAAGCCTTTACCAAATGTATTTTCAGTGATAGCGGCGTATTTTCCCCAAACAGGATGTTCGTAATAGGCCAACACATTTGCAGTGGTTGGTGTAATTAATTCCATCCAGGTATGGATCTGATTGTTTTCTGGCCCTACTAAAAAGGGATCGCCCTTTAGTGATACATTATTGGGAATGGTAAATTGCTGATAACTAATGCCACAGGCTTCATTGATAATGGCTGGTTGAATAGTGCTCCGCACTTTTACATTTTCATCACTAAATCCAGACTTATAAGTATACACGATATGTCCCCCATTTTTTACATAGTTATTTAAGCGTTGTAATAAGCTTTCAGGTGCAGCATACAATGCAGGTACAATTAATAAGGAATAGTCATCAATATTTTTACTGGTAGGATCTACAAAGTCTACGCCAATATTCATTTTGTATAATGCATCATAGTAAGGGCGTAGAATATCATTGTATTTCACATTTACGCCCCAGCCAAAACCAAAAGATTCAAAAGCAGTGAGTGCTTCATTACTAAATAAGATGGCGGCTTTATTTTTCTTTTTTAAATTAACTAAATGCTCGCCTATTTTTTTCAGGTCTTTTCCAATGCTGATGGCTTCATTGTAGGTCGGGTTTGGTTCAAAGTCCTGACTCAATAACCCCTTCCAATAAGTTTCTAAACCATTATGTGTTGAATGCCAATGCCAATATGAAACCATATTTGCACCTGATGCTAAATGACTGAAAGCTTGTAACCTTAATTGTTCTGGAAACGGAACCCATTGTGCAAATCCTTGTGCTTCTGTTTCAATTACGAAATAATTCTTCCCATCTTTCATTGACCTTGCCATATCTCCCCCTAATGAAATTTCAATGCCTGTTAACTGATCTTGTGTTGGGTGATAAATATCAATACCAGCTATATCTAAACTTTTGGCAGCTGCAAAATGATCTACATCTGGTTGTACTCCATAGGAATAGCCTCTCCATTCCAGATCGAAATTTTGCGTAATGAACTGATTATTTTTTTTGTATTCGCGAACAATTCCTGCTTGCCATCCCAAATAATCGGTTACTAATTTTCGTTGGAACTTGGCATATTCTGCACTCAGACTTGCATTAATGGCACCGTCTGTTGAAGGAAATTCTTCCCAGCTATTAATTCTATTACTCCAATAATCAAGTCCAAATGCCTTATTGATTTTATCGAGTGATTCAAATGTTTGCTTCATGTATTGCACAAAAAGTTGTTGTGCATTTGGCCCCGACAGATGATAAGATTTGGTTTCATTATCTATTTGGTATCCAATGATGGCAGGGTGGTTTTTCACATGTTCCAACATTTTTCTAATAATCCTTTCCGCATGAAATAGAAAATGTGGATTTGTAATATCCATATTTTGGCGTGCACCAAATTTGTTTTTCCCGTTCGGTGTTTCTGCTAATATATCTGGATATTTTTTTACTAACCAAGCCGGCACTGCATAAGTGGGAGTTCCGATGATTACACTAATCCCTGCTTTGTGCATGGCATTCAATACACGGTCTATATGTGAGAAATCAAACACATTGTTCTGAGGTTCTTCGGTACTCCAGGTTGACTCAGCAATTCGAACTACATTGATCCCGGCATCTTTCATCATTTTCACATCTTTATCTAGCCTTTCATATGGCATATACTCAACGTAATAGGCAACCCCAAAAAATACTTTATCGGTTTTGGGTTGGGCTATGATAGAATTTGTAAAAAAGGAAATGAATACTATTGAAAACAAGGTTTTGATCATATTGCTTCGTATTAGCAGTAAGGCCTTAATATTACGATTTTTTGAGTAAAATATTCCCTTTAAGAGAAGATAACAACCTATTTTATTGTGTATTACATTTGTCAGATAAAATTGCCGCTTTGCAGTCATCCATTTTTCTGATAACACCTCCTTTTACACAACTAAACACTCCTTATCCGGCAACGGCATATTTGAAAGGATTTTTTAACACCAAGAATATAGTATCTACCCAGGCTGATCTTGGAATTGAAGTAACCCTTGCCATTTTTTGTAAATCTGGTTTAGAGAACTTATTCAATGAAATTGAAAAAGACTCCAAGATTCACGCTCCTAATATCGCCAGAATCATTGCTATGAAAGATGATTATATACTTACCATCGATGAAGTGATTCTTTTTCTGCAAGGTAAACGCAACACTCTTGCGCACTTGATTTGCAAGAGAAATTTTTTACCTGAGGCCAGCAGATTCGCACAAGCGGAAGATGTAAAATGGGCTTTTGGTTCAATGGGTATTCAAGATAAAGCAAAGTATCTGGCAACCATGTATTTAGAAGATATAAGCGATTTAATTAAAGAAACGGTGGATGCGCATTTTGGGTTTAGCAGATATGCAGAAAACCTGGGAAGATCAGCAAATAGTTTTGACGAAATATACGCAGCATTACAAAAGCCATATACTTATCTCGACCATATTCTGATCCGCATCCTTCAGCAAAAAGTCGAAACGATTCAGCCGAAACTGTTTTGCATGTCGGTTCCTTTTCCAGGAAATTTGTATACTTCTTTACGTTGTGGCGAATGGGTGAAAAAAAATCATCCTGAAATTAAAGTAGCCATGGGTGGCGGGTTTGCCAACACTGAATTGCGTTCACTCAGCGATCCCCGCGCTTTTGAGTTCTATGATTTTATCACACTCGATGATGGAGAAGCGCCGCTGGAGATTTTATGGAATCACCTGCAGGGCAAAAAAGAATTAAGCGAATTAAAGCGTGCTTTTACTTTGGTGAACAAAAAAGTGGCTTACATTAATAATACCAGTTGTGCAGACTATAAACAAGGGCAAGTAGGAACACCCGATTATAGCGATCTGTATTTAGATAAATATATTTCTGCCATTGAAGTGATTAATCCCATGCATAGTCTTTGGAGCGATGGGCGTTGGAATAAATTAACGATGGCGCATGGATGTTATTGGGGGAAATGTACTTTTTGTGATATCTCACTTGATTATATAAAAAATTATGAACCCATTGCAGCTTCACTTTTAGTAGATCGAATGCAGGAAATGATTGAGCAAACAGGACAAAATGGTTTTCACTTTGTGGATGAAGCAGCACCACCTTCTTTAATGAAATCTTTGGCCATCGAAATTATCAGAAGAAAGTTAGTGGTAAGCTGGTGGACCAATGTACGTTTTGAAAAAAGTTTCTCGCAGGATCTTTGCATATTATTAAAAGCATCAGGTTGTATAGCCGTAAGTGGCGGATTGGAAGTAGCTTCAGATCGGCTATTGAAATTAATTGATAAAGGAATCACGGTTTCTCAGGTTGCTAAAGTGTGCAAACATTTTTCAGATTCGGGGATCATGGTTCATGCCTATTTGATGTACGGATTTCCAACCCAAACTGTACAGGAAACTATTGATTCTTTAGAAATGGTTCGACAACTTTTTGAAACAAGTGTTTTACAATCCGCATTTTGGCATTTATTTACTATGACAGCACATAGCCCTGTTGGATTAGATCCTGATAAATTTCAAGTGCGTAAACAATCCAATACAATAGGAACTTTTGCCAATAACGATATACAGCATGAAGACCCATCGGGAGCAGATCATGAAAGTTTTGGATTTGGTTTAAAAAAAGCACTATTGAATTATATGCATGGCACTTGTTTTGATTTTCCATTGAAAGATTGGTTCGATTTTAAAATACCAAAAACAACGGTTGCCTTCGACTTCATTAAAAAAGCAATTGAAGAACCAGATATTTCTTTTAACTCAAATTGTAAAATTATCTGGTTGGGAAAACTACCTCAGTTTGAAATTGTACAAAAGTCTAAAAAAGGGAGTAATTGGGAAGTCATGCAGATTAGTTTTCAAACGCTTAAAAGTACCCATAGTATTAGTGTAGACCCCGATAGAGGAGCTTGGTTATTAAAACTCTTGCCTCAATTGCATATTCAGAACCCACAACAATTAACGATACAGGCTATTAAAACAGATTATGAAAATGCAGGGTTAGCAGATTTTGAATTATTCTGGGATAATAAACCAGTAAATACCATGTATAAAGCTGGACTATTGCGGGTATAATTTTGTAAATTGATATTCAACGGTAAAGTTAAAAACATGACTAAAATTGAATTATTGAATGAGTTGCATCATAGTACTTATGCAATGATTCAACCTTCACCTATTCATGGTATTGGAGTATTTGCTATCAGAGATATTGCTAAGGGTACAAAAAACATCTTTTCTAAAGAATCCGGAGAGTGGATTAAAGTGCATCGGTCTGAAGTAGAGGCACTTCCTGCGCATACTAAAAATTTAGTGGAAATCCATTGTTTGTTTGATGAAGACAACTATTATCTTCCTGATTATGGCTTTAAAAAATTGGATATAGTGATTTTTTTAAACCATTCAGATAACCCCAACATTATCTCCGTAAATGATGGCCTTTATTTTGAGGCAATCAAAGAAATCAATTGTGGAGAAGAACTACTGATTGATTATGGAACCATTGTTGATTCAAATGAATAATCTCAAATACCTATGATACAGTCAATCATTTACAAAGTAGTATTTCTATTTTTTTTAGGATGGGCATTTCAAGTAAATGCACAAGTACCAAAAGGCTATATGGGAAAGCCTTTTAAAGATAAATATTATAAAAAAGGAGCACAACAAATTCCAGGCAGATTAGAATTGGCGTATTACGATCTTGGTGGTGAGGGTGTAGCTTATCATGATGTAACACCAGAAAATGAAGGATCAAAATTGAATCATGAAGTGCATGATTATGGAAGCCATTGGCGCCCGGGGATACCGGAGTATATCGCATTTTTTAGAGAAAATGAAGGAGTTGATATTTCCTACACAAAAGACTGGGCCGATTTTAACCATCCCAATAAAGTAGATCCCATGGTGAATCAATTATACATTGGTTGGGAATCAGATGGTGAATGGACCAACTATACTATTCAAGTGAATAAAGCCGGAAAATATCGGATCATCACTGTATATGGCAATCAAGACAATCATTCTGAACTCTGGTTGAATGAAGCCAAAGCTTGTAGTTTGTTGTTGCCTGAAAATACCGGGAATTGGCATAATTGGACACAGGCAACAGTAGGAGAAATTGTTTTTCCAAAAGCAGGTAAAAATTTATTAACCCTTAAATACAACAAGGGGACTAACCTTGCTTATTTAGATTTCTTATTGATAGAACCCGCAAAAGATTAATTACTATTCTGGGGCAACTTGTTTTGTTGTACTTCTATATAAGTAGTTATCATAAATATGCCTGCGAGCAAAACGCCCTGGGGTTTCTGAATTCACAAGCTTTACATAAATGGCTTTTGGCACACCGAAATATTCGTAAATAACACCATCAGAGAAAGTAATTCGAAGAATTTCTGATTTGTATTCGAAATCATCAATTGATGCTTTGCCAGTAGTTTCTTCATAAGCAGCCTTCAATTGTTCTCTTGTTTCCGGCGCAATGCTCACTAAAAAATGATAGGCCTCAATGATCTTTTTACTCTTGTCTTCCGCTTCCAGTTTCATTTCATGGTTATCATGAAATTTATCAGGATGCCAGTCTTTCATCAATTTACGATACAAGGTTTTTAATTCCTGTAATTCGGTATTTTCTTCTGCCCCCATCAATTTTCTATAACGCAAAATTCTATTCATATACTGGTACTTGGTATCGATAAATGGAATCATTCATAAGCTGATTGATTCCGTTTGAGCCGCGAAACTATCGCTTTAATTCTATTTTCAACATTCTTCTTTACTTTGCAGCATGATTTCATTGCATCATACGGGTATTTATCTTACACAAAGTTCGGATAGTAATTTCCTCATAGAAGATTTATTATCAGGTAAGTTATGTATTAATAATTTTCAGTTAAATTCATTCCAGCCCGCTATATTTTCAGATCATTCGTTAAAGCGTTTTTTAGAAGATGAATTCTTACATGGGGGCATGGCTTTTGATTCGGAATATAATCGCCCATTGCACCATATGTCGTGTGGAGAGCAGAAAAAAGCATTATTAAATCACTTGTCATTCAAGAAAGCAGATTGCTTCTTACTTGATGAGTTATATGATCATATTGATTTAGCGGGACAGGAATCTATCAAAGAAATGATTTGCAAAATCGCGCAATCTAAAACGGTGATTCAATTATTGCATCGCAGAAAAGATGCACTGCCGTTTATTAAAAAGTGGGTAGCCTATCATCAAAAACAATTGTTCGAATTTGAAAATAAAAAGGAATGGCAAGAGTGGATCGATCAACAAGAAACAAAGCAAGTCAAAAATACTTTGCCACAGCCATTACAAAATTTTCCTGCATTCGACCTGCCACTTGTTATTATGCATGGAGTGTCTGTTTCATACGAGGGTAGACCCATTTTGCAAAATATTCATTGGACAATTCAACAAGGAGAATTCTGGCAATTAGTGGGCCCTAATGGATCTGGAAAATCAACACTTCTATCTTTGATTAGTGGGGATAATCCAAAAGGGTATGGGCAGGAATTATTTTTATTTGGCAGAAAAAAAGGTTCAGGAGAAACGGTATGGGAGATAAAAAAAAATATTGGCTATTTTAATTCTTCCCTCATACTTCATTTTAGCAGACTCGACAGTATTGAAAAAATGATTGTTTCAGGTTTTAATGATTCAATTGGTCTATATGTAGTTCCGTCTGACCAACAATTAAGGTTAGCGAAAGAGTGGTTGCATTTTATAGGGTTATACGATTTGAAAAATAAACCCATACAATTATTACCACTGGCGCAGCAAAGAATGGTGTTAATTGCACGAGCGATGGTGAAGCATCCGCCCCTACTGATATTAGATGAACCCACTGCAAGTTTAGATGATGCAGGTGCCGCACTCATTATTGAAATGATTCAGCAGATCGCAAAAGAAAGCAGTTCGTCCATATTATATGTGTCACATAATATTGAAGCAGGACTAAAACCAGATCATATATTAGAATTACACCCGGGCCCAGAAGGCTCTTCCATCTCAATCTATGAGAATCATTAAGCAGAATAAGTGAAAAGGTGTTTCCGACATCCTTTTTTTCTTGAAACACCCTTCTTAAAAACAGTGACTTTACTGTTTTAATCTATACTTGAAGCGTCTATTTTTGTTAGTAATAGTGACAAATCATTATTTAACTAAAACATCAAAGATGGCGAACATTAAAAAAAAGAAAACAAGTTATTCATATGGTTGGCTACCAGACTTGCCAGACCATCGCGACTTATTGTACTCTGCACCCATGTTGATAATGCGGAAACTTCCCGTAAAAATTGATCTTCGAAAGAACTGTTCTGCTGTGTATGACCAGGGTGCACTAGGTAGTTGCACAGCAAATGCATTAGGAGCAGCATTTCAGTTTGGGCAGAAAAATCAAGTAATCCCTAATTTTATTCCATCACGTCTCTTTATTTATTACAACGAAAGGGTTATAATTCATACTGAACTTTCCGATAGCGGGGCATTTATCAGAGACGGTATTAAAACCATGAATTCGGAAGGCGTTTGTAATGAAAACGACTGGCCATATCTGATTCCGCAATTCACCACAAAGCCTCCTGTTGCATTATATAAAAAAGCAAGTACGAATCAGGTGTTGAGTTATATGCGTTTAAATAATGCCAACTTACTACAACTACAATCTTGTTTAGCTGAAGGGTTTCCATTTGTTTTTGGTTTCACGGTGTTTGAAAGCTTTCAACGAATTGGCAAAAATGGAATTATGCCCATGCCAGCACCTGAAGAAAGCAGATTGGGAGGACACGCAGTGATGGCTGTGGGTTATGATGATTCTAAAAAAATGTTCCTGATTCGAAATTCATGGAGTAAAAACTGGGGAGATCAGGGCCATTTTTATATGCCCTATTCCTATATCACAGATACCAATAGGGCAGACGATTTCTGGACAATACGACTAGTGGAAAAAGGACTGGGGCTTCGAAAAAAATAGCAGGTCTTGAAAAAAGAAATCCCGATTATTCGGGATTTCTTTTTTGTATCAATATGTAAACAACGGGGGGTGTGTACTATCTTGAGTTATATAATTCTTTTGCAATATATTAATATAATTATTACTGCATACAGACAAAATCGGCATTTAGTAATACAATTTGGTCGATTACTAATAAATTGAAAATTTGGTTAAATAAAATTGGCAAATTGCATTTTTACGATCCCCATGAGTTATAAAATATTGATCATTGAAGATGAAAAAAGAATCAGGGATTCTATTGTAGAGTTTCTTGAAATGTACAATTATACAGTTGTAGAAGCCGAAAATGGGGAAGCTGGCATCCGTGGCGCTTTCGCAGAAAAACCAGACATGATTTTTTGTGATATGATGATGCCAGTTATAGATGGGATGGGTGTATTAAAAGCCATTAATTCTTCTTCAATTGTAGGAACGCCATTTATATTTTTAACAGCCCTGGCTCAAACAGATGAATTGAATACAGCCCTGAGTTCCGGTGCTGATGGTTATATCTTCAAACCCTTTAAATCTAAAGAGCTTATAGAAGCTATTCATAAATGGCTTAAATAGCAGTTTCTATTTCTAGTCTTCAGAAGAAGTATTCGGTATTATTATTTTAAAAGTGGTTCCCATATTTTGATTGCTCTCGAAAGATACTTCACCCCCATGTAATTCAATGAAGTAATGAACCAGTACTAATCCAATTCCAGTTCCCTTTATATTTTGAACATTAGATGCTCTAAAAAATGATTTAAACATTTGGCTTTGCTCTTCTTTAGGAATTCCTATGCCATAATCTGTAATTGTTATTTCAACTTTTTTAGGAAAATATGTAACACAAATTTTTGGCCCTTTTCTATTTTTCGAATACTTAAATGCATTTGATATTAAGTTTTCAATTATCAAGTTCATAAAGGTTTTGTCGAACTCAATTAGTTGTACAACTCCCTTTTCTTTGAATGCTACTTTTCTATGATCTTCCTGTAGGTCACACTGTTTTTTTATAACTTCTTGAATAGTTTGACTGATATTGAATTTGCCTTTATGAAGCTCAAAAGTTTCAGATTCTATTTTCCCTAAAACCAAAATATCATTAATAAGCGCAGAAAGCCGATCTATTTCTTCATCAATTGTTCTTATGTGTTTTTTTGCTTTTTCAACTTGTAGTGCGTCTTCGTTTTCTAAGTAGATACCAGCAAGCTCAGCACTGGATTTGATAGTGGTCATTGGTGTTCGAAACTCGTGAGAAGTCATGCTCACAAACTTTGATTTCAATTGATTTAGCTGACGCTCTTTTTCTAAAGAAGTTAAGAGCTGTTGCTCAAGGATCTTTCTTTCATCAATAATTCGGGAAGATGCGTTGATTAGTTTTCTGCCATAAAACTCATCATAAAATATTTTTGCATTGGTTTCAATCCAATGATACCCTTCATTTTTATTTTTGAATCGATAGGTAGTATAACTATCTAAATCCTTTGATTCATAGCTGGAATTTGAAAAATTAACGATAGAATCAATGTCTTCTGGATGTACGAAATGCTTCACATTTTTACCAATTATCTCTTCAATTGAAATACCCAATAAAATTGAAAATGAGGGGGATACATAAAGGAATGTACCATCCGTCTCTAAAAGACATACCAGGTCGTTCACATTCTTAGATAGAAGTTCATAACGGTACGTATTCTCCTTTTCAATGGTAATGTCTTTTAAAGTACCTGTTGTTCCTTTAATATTGTTTTCAATATCGAGTAAAAGCGTTGCATAAACCCTAATCCACTTTATTTTTCCTGTTTTGGTAATATATCTTATTTCATGGGTGCAATAGTTTTTTTCTCTATTGATCAGTGGCGAAAATAGAATCTGGTTTTTTTCAACATCATCAGGATGGAGGTAAGTGAAGAACAAAGTATTGATTGATTCTTCAATGGTAAATTCCATAATAGTTTCCCAGGCTTTGTTTAAATAACTCCAAAAACCTTCCTGATCTGTTTGAAATACAATATCTGTAACGTGATCTACTACATATTTATATTTCTCTTCGCTCTCTATTAGCTTTTTCTGAGACTCGTTTTGTGCCGTTATGTCTTTATTGTTTGCAGTTAATCCAAAAATCTCGTTATTGTTATTATAGCAGGGAGATATTTTTAAATGAATCATCTGATTCCCCATATATAAAACCGTATCAATATAATCTCCTTTTCACTAGCGTTTTGATATTACTCGAAGATATTCAATTGGTTACGATTTAGCTCTTTGAAATTTTGTTGTATTGTGTTTGAAAAAAGTTCATTAATTGGTACTTTATCAAAGACGGA
>JANYEA010000077.1 GCA_025363385.1 Bacteroidota bacterium
TATTAGAGTGTTTCAAAAAATAACGCACAACACTTAAAACTACGTTTCTTTTTTGCGTCAAGCAAACTTTAAGAAAAATATTAAACGCAGTAATTCAATTAGTTATTAATGCGTTTTTGCGGTAGAATATGAACAGCCACGCCCGGCGCTATAACCTTGAAGATAGGCAGGAGAGTAAACCTTTGCGCATTTTGGGTTGATGGCTGCGTTTTTTAGGTTGATGAAAGAATAATTGTAAATGAGATCTACCCCAAAAACGCATTAATAACTAATTGAATTACTGCGTTTAATATTTTTCTTAAAGTTTGCTTGACGCAAAAAAGAAACGTAGTTTTAAGTGTTGTGCGTTATTTTTTGAAACACTCTAATATTTACAAATGGCAAATCCTAAAGATATTCTTGTAACAACAACCTCTTCAGTTGAGGGCTTAACAGTCAAGCAATATTTGAAACCCGTTTCCGCACACATTGTTGCTGGGACAAATCTATTCAGTGATTTTTTTGCATCATTGAGCGATGTTTTCGGAGGACGTTCACAAACATATCAGAAACAATTATCATCACTATACAACGAA
Source organism: Bacteroidota bacterium (assembly GCA_025363385.1). Lineage (GTDB taxonomy): Bacteria > Bacteroidota > Bacteroidia > Chitinophagales > Chitinophagaceae > Sediminibacterium. The sequence goes on from JANYEA010000077.1 coordinate 576, forward strand.
GCGATTGAAAGGCTTAGAATTGCTGCTTATGAAATAGGGGCAAATTGTATTGTTGGGCTTCATGTTGATATGGATGAAATCTCGGGCAAAGGAAAATCAATGTTTATGTTAACGGCTATTGGTACGGCAGTAATTATTGACGAGCCAATGAGCAAAAAGATTATAGTTGATTTTAATGAAAAATTTGAGAATGTTGGTCTCGACAGAATAAATAATTTACAAAAGAAAAGAGAAATTATCAAAAAAGCGAATTCGGAATCGTTGACACTTGAAGATGAAGTTTGGGATTTCCTTATAGCAAATCAAGTATCAGACGTATATGATTTCATCTTGAAAAAGTTAAGAATATGTATTACTTCTTCTGGTATAGACAACCCTTTAGAAAACTATTTTAAACGAACAATAGGCTTTATTGACGCGTTACCAGAAGAAGAAAAGATAAAACTCCTTTATGACAGCATTCTAAATGAAGAAAATGAAAAACTTGCCAGGAAACTTTGTGGAATAGTAAAAGAGCTTCAGCTTTTGGATTTCAATTTTATAACCGTAATTCTAAAAACAAACATATTTCAGAAACAAAAACTTGGACTACGACTTCTTACTTCTGACAAACCATTTTACAGCAAACAAGATGTAAAAGAAATTACTCAATTAATTGCTTTTATAAAGACCAATTTCCCAGAACGTGGTATTCGTTCGATGAAAAAACAAATTCTATCATCTAAAGAAAAAGAAATATGGACATGCGAATGTAAAGCAACAAATGAAATTGGAAGTCGATGCGAAAGTTGCAATCAAGATATTTTTGGGTTTCAGCCAAACGATATAAAACCAGTTGATGTCATATTAGAACTAGAAGAAAAGATTAGCTTAATTACAGCATTCGTAAAATAAAACAACGCACAACATTGCATTGGCATTATGTCGGCTGATGGAACGCTGGAACCCAGCAGCAACAAGAAATCAGCTTGTGTTCCAGCTTGACATTATAAATTTAGCAACAGAATAAATCATCGACTTTTGTATCTTTAATCAGCGACAGTTCTCGGCTGACGGATCACGGAATTCCGCCACAACGCCAATGCTGGAACGTTAGGTGCAATTAATTCGATCATTCCTATGATCCAAAACCGAAAGAAATGAACTTGGATTTGCCAAAGATGCTGGATATTATAGAGGTAATGGAAAATTATGTAATAAAGATCCGCCCTCCGGAAAAGATTCGACACAAACTTGATATTAATTACAAGATTGAAGGTCAAAATGTTATTCTATTTGAAATACGACCGATGTTTAAGCATCCTGAATTAACAACCGAATCGGCGTACGCGAAAGCCACTTATTTGAAGAATAAGAATAAATGGAATATTTATTGGATGCGGTCAAATTTGAAATGGGAGTCTTACGATCCATGCCCTCAAGTTGGCACTTTGCGTGAATATGTTGAACTAGTTGAAGAAGATGCAATGCATTGTTTCAAAGGGTAGCATCTGACTAACTGCACCTAATAACTAAGGTTTCGTTTTGCCCAACGGGCAAGAAATGAAACCCCTGTTGAACGGAACCTGCGGTTGCCTTTTTATATTATGGAGTTCTCAATTGTTGAGATATGGGTATTGTGCAGACTGAGATCGTCTGCTTTTTTTT
>JANYEA010000084.1 GCA_025363385.1 Bacteroidota bacterium
GTCACCCCGAAACGCTGGATGAATAACATTATAATGAAGTCTAAATGAGTTTGGATTAAAATTAATGCCCTTGTCAAATGCTGCTCTCATATTTGTTTCTCGTCCGAAGTATCTGCTTTTCTTTTTGTCGAGCTTTATGAATTTGTCAAAATTGTCCTGCCCCCAAAATGAGATAACCAATTTGTCGGCTGTATCCCTTATTAGTTGTAAATATTCTCTGTCCTGTCCAAATGATAAAGTGGAAGAGAATAAAAAAAGTAATATGACTGTGATGTGTCGCATAAGGTGGCGGCTAACGAGCAGGTATTGCCGATGGTGGGGAATTTTATATTCGTCCGCCGGAACTACTGCCTGGCTTTTTGATAAAGTTAAATATTAAGAACTAAAGCTGGGCTTTATTCGTCAAGCCCCGAACCACAGCACAGCAGAATTACCGCTGCTGATTGTTTCATTGTCAAGCCCCACTATTGGCAATACCAATGTTAGCTGCCGTTTCATTCCGTCCACCTAAGGTTTGTCTGTTGCCACGCTAAACTGTTAGCTAAAAAACATTATAAAGTTTCCAATAAGCAAACATAAATATCAAAGCCAAGTATGTCAAACTATTGAGGGTAAAAAGGTATTTAGAAAATGTTGTCCAAGTTGTCGTTTTGAGAACTTTTATGTTTTGTACAATTAATGGAACAATAAGAATTAGCATTAGAAAAGGAATGTAAGCTGCAATATTTAGCATTGAAAATCTCCAATCGTGGTATGGTGAAGGAAAATAAAATATTGCTTGATTATTTGTTAAAACATTTGCATAATAAAGCAATATGGCACTTACAACAACAAGTAGAATTTTGATTTTAGGATTAGCACTATTTACTTGCAATACAGGTTTTCTATTCCTTAAAAAACTGATAAGAAAAAATAATGCGGAAAAAGAAAATAATGCTTCACAACAAATAAGAAACAAACGCATAGTTCCATTGTTCTGCGGCGTTTTAAAATCAACCAATTTTTTGTAGTCTGTGTTGGGTGGGAATATGACAAGCATCTCGAAAGAATGATTGCCTTTTGCTAATTCTGTTTTTAAGTTGAATTCTTTGTTGTGTTTAAAGTCATGATAAAAGTATAAGCTAAAATTACCTTCTTCTAAATCGGCAATGAACGAATACATTGTACCATCGCCAATTTTATTTCTGCATTCGTGCATTGTGTCCACCAAAGCCAAACAATAGTTTGAACTGGTGTCGGTGGTATGATTAAGCAAAAAGTCATTGCCTCTTTTGTAGCGTTCAAAGTTTAGTTTTTGTTTGTCTGATGTAGTGGAAGGGCAGAAGTTAGCAATGATATATTTTGCGTTGTTGCCTATCGTCATTGTATCTGGCTCCATTACCAAGTATTTGCCAAACTTGTCAGCAAAAAATAGCACACCACCATTAAATGGTCTGTTGAATTTGCTGGCGTAATTTCTTACATCTTCAACAGTTGTACAATTTTGCATTATCTCCCTTATAAACTTATTGGGGTTTGTTTCAGTCGCTTTTGTTGGGTCAAGGTTTAGAGCTTTTGGAAAGATTGTCAAACCGTCAAAAGCAAGCCCTGCTTCATTCATTCCACCTTGCGGAAAATTGTCGCCATAACCAACATATACTGCACCGAAGTTTCCAAAAGTTTTATTTTCAAACCAAACCCTTGAACCAATTCTCCAACTGTCTTCATTATTACCTAAGTAAGTCCGTCCATTTATAGTCACTTTACACATACTGCAGGCTAAACTGTCAACCTGCAAAAGCATAGTCAAGAAAACGGCTATAACAAATCGAATTACTACTTTCATTTAATTGTTTTAATCTCCAACGTAGGTCGTCTCTTTTTGTTGTAGTGGTGTCCTACGAAATGGCAGCTAACGTGAAGGGCTTTGCGAAGGTTGGGCAATAGAATTCCTTCTGTTTGCTTGGCCACTAAAGCCCCGATTAGCTAAAGCCAAATTACTGATGCTTGGTCAGAATTCCAACAGTTGATTGGCCGGATTCTGTCGCCCAACTTTTGCAAAACTGATGTTGAACTAAACCTACGGAAGCCAATCAATAGTATTCGTAAGTTTATGGTTCACTAAAAAATAAAAGTATGACAACGAAAAAAAATCACCGGAAGAACTGAGGTGGAACAGTTACCTCAATCGAGCCTGTCGTGAAGT
>JANYEA010000125.1 GCA_025363385.1 Bacteroidota bacterium
GTGGATTTGCGCATTCACCTGCAGTGAGACACAAATACCAAAAAGTGAAAGGATCAAATAATATAGGCGCATGCTAACTGTTTTATATATTTATTCCCATTCTATAGTTGCCGGGGGCTTACTGCTAATATCGTACACCACTCTATTAATTCCTCTTACATTATTGATGATTTCATTTGATATATCCGCTAAGAATTCATAAGGTAAATGTGCCCAATCTGCCGTCATGCCGTCTACTGAAGTAACTGCTCTTAATGCTACAGTAAATTCATAGGTTCTTTCATCGCCCATCACACCCACACTTTTTACTGGTAACAAAATCGTGCCAGCTTGCCAAACTTCACTATATAAATTGGCTTTTTTTAATCCGGAAATATAAATATCATCGGCAGCTTGTAATAAAGAAACTTTTTCCTCTGTAATGTCTCCCAATATGCGAATCGCTAATCCAGGACCAGGAAAAGGATGTCGATTAATCATCTCGCCTGGAATTCCCAATTCTAATCCAACTCTTCTTACCTCATCTTTAAACAATGACCTTAAGGGCTCAACCAATTCCAATTTCATGCTATCTGGCAATCCACCCACATTGTGGTGTGATTTAATGGTTTGAGACGGACCATGAACGCTTATACTTTCAATTACATCAGGATAAATGGTTCCCTGCCCCAACATTTCTATGCCAGTTAGCTCTTTTGCTTCCTGATCAAATATGTCGATAAAGCCTTTGCCAATTATTTTTCTTTTTTCTTCCGGATCAGATTTTCCAGCAAGTGCCGTGTAAAAATGATTTTTGGCATCCACCCCTTTAACATTTAATCCAAGCTCTCGATACATCTCTAAAACTTGTTCAAATTCGCCCTTACGCAAAACCCCATTATCTACGAATATGCCAAAAAGGTTCGCCCCAATGGCCCTAGTAATAAGCGTTGCCGCCACAGTGCTATCTACACCGCCACTTAAAGCCATGATCACTTTACGATTACCAATTTTTTCTTTTAAGGCAGCAACCGTTTCACTGATAAAATGGGCAGCTGTCCACTGCGCATCGCATCCGCAAATATTAACTAAGAAATTCTTGATGATAGTTTTTCCTTCGGTTGAATGATACACTTCTGGATGAAATTGTAATCCGTATAAAGGTTTTGAATCAGTGGTTGTTTTTTTGAAAGCTGCGATAGGAATACTTTCGGTGGTAGCTAACACTTCAAATCCCTCTGGTAAGGCAACAATCGAATCACTATGGCTCATCCATACCTGTGAATTATCTGAAATACCATTTAACAAGATATCCTTTTTGCCAATTTGCATTTTAGCACGACCATATTCACGCTTATTTGACTTATCTACCCTTCCTCCATATTCTTTAGCCGTTAATTGAGCACCATAGCAAACACCAAGTACGGGAATATGCTTCACAAATTCAGGTATTACTACTGTGGGTGCATTTTCCTCATTTACGCTAAAAGGAGAACCACTTAGTATAATCCCTTTTAAACCTGGTTCAAATTCGAACGATTTATGGAAAGGAATGATCTCGCAATACACATTGGCTTCTCTTACAGCCCTGGCAATTAATTGGGTATACTGACTGCCAAAATCGAGTATGAGTATCTTTTCTGTCATGCTGCGAAGGTAATTGAAATTTCTATGGTGATGTAACAGGATAAGTGGTTCAATTATTTTAATGGTGGAATGTCCTTTAGGAGGGATTTAACTAACTTGCTAAAACAAACCAAAATTAATTAAACACTCATGAAACAGCTAATTATCATATTGGGAGCAACCCTGCTTTTTTCATCTTGCCGTCTCTTTGGGTACAAACATATTGAAGGAAATGGAGTAATGACTACTCAGACAAGAAACGCCAATAAAGCCAATCGCATTAAAATGGCTGGTAACTTTGATGTGGAATTAACACAAGGTCCAAACGTTAGCGTGCAAATTGAAGGGGATGAAAATATTCTTCCCTACATTATTGTAGAAGATAGAGATGGATATTTGCTCATTAAAACAAAAGATCATATTAATTACTCTGCTACAAACGATATCAAAGTTTTTATTACTACACCTAATTTAGAAGAAGCAACTTTAGCAGGCAGCGGCAATATTATTAGTAAATCTAAATTTTCTGGTTCCGATAAGTTAATCTTGAAGATTGCGGGTTCTGGTGATATGAAATTGGAGGTAAATACGCCAACTGTTCAATCGGAGATTGCAGGAAGTGGTTCAATAACACTATTAGGTGAAACGAAAGACGAATCTATAAAAATTGTGGGTGTGGGAGATTATAATGCGGATGGATTGAAAGCGGAAAATGCTAAAATAAGTATCTCTGGAAGTGGAGATGTGAAAGTTTTTGCAGCGGCTCAACTAGATGTAAACATTGCTGGTTCTGGTACTGTATTTTATAAAGGTAGCCCCAATGTAAAACAACGCGTTGCTGGTTCAGGGGAAGTCAAAAAGATTGATTAGTAAGTACTCAATAATCAAAAAAAAGGTAGCAATTTGCTACCTTTTTTTATTTAATTCAGTCTGTAAATGGGATATCTTAAATGCGCAGGTTCATAATAGGGAGAATTCTTATACACAAAGTCTAGCTGAGCATTTGCAGAAGCTGCAAATTTTGGATCTGCATTTTTCTTTTCTTCTAATTGATGTTGTAAAGCTGGGTTTGAAGCTAAAAAACTTGCTGCTACATCCTCCCATCTGTAATTACTGTAGCCTTCTTTCTGCTGTAAAATAGCATCAAAAAAATTCCAACTAAAATAACTGTCATCACTTGTTGGTTCTAAAGTCTCTACTAAAAAACGATCCGCTGGCTGTCCGGTTTGTACCAAGTAATCTCCCTTTCTACAGGCTATTATTACTGATTGAGTACTTGTTTTTAGATCGGTATGCCGATAGTGTTTTTCAAATACCCTAGTACTGGTTTTATAGTCATCAATATGGTATGCTTCAACTTTCATCATTGTGTCTTTTTCTAAACGCTTCATTTGAACTGAATTTGCTTCTAGCAATTCAATCACTTTTTGCCACCCCTGAGGAATTAAATAGGCTTTGGGTTTTTGTATTATTTTAGATTCAAGTGCGTAGTTGTAAAATTTTACTTTTTGGGTAAATGGCTTAGTTCTGTCGTAATACGATCTTTCCACACCTGAAACCAGACTTGGCTTTTTTAAGGCTTGGTATCCCTTAAAATCGATCAGGTCGAAATGAGCTGTGTCTACTTTATAACCCAGTGCAAAATTCTCTTGTTTTTTGATAGCTTCAATCGACAATTGTTTTGCTTCTTTGATGGCTGATGACTGCAGAGAAGCTTGTTCAATCATCGTTTGCATCAATTCGTAGGTTTGAATTACACGTTGTGCAAATGGTTTTAGCATATGTGTTTCAGACATGAACGACATGGTTTGAAAAACGGCAGCATATCCGCTACTATACCTTGGTGGATCATAAAAATAACTCCATCCTTTTTCGGGATTGCCTTCTTCAAAACTTACATAAGGAGTCATTGCCATACCTTTTTGCTCCATTCGTTCGAATAAAGAAGGCTCGAAAGTATTGTGTAGGTATTTTCCGATTTCGCCACCTAATTTATTATGCTGTGTAGTAAGAAGCGTCATGGTATATTGATAGTCTGCCCCATCGCTTACATGATTGTCTAAATAAATGTCAGGGTTGAGCCAATGGAATATTTTGGCAAAACTTAGGGCTTCCTTTGTGTCTGATTTTATGAAATCGCGGTTCAGGTCAAGGTTCTGCGAGTTACCTCTAAATCCGTAAGCAATTGGCCCATCTTGATTTACCCTAGAAAAACTATTTCTATTTAAAGCTCCCCCAATATTATATATAGGCATGATGGCTAAAACGATATTATTGGGTGCCTTGATCTTTCCGCTGGCCAAATCACGAACCAGCATCATACTCGCATCAATGCCATCAGGCTCACCGGGGTGAATGCCATTGGTGACTAAAAAAACCAGCTTATTTTTTCTTTTCCATTCGGCACTGTTAAATTGTAGATCTGCACTAAATAAAACAATGTGTAAGGGAAAACCAGCATCCGTTGGCCCCATTGTTTTTATTTGTATTGTTTTATACTTCGCCGATAACTGCTGGTAATAAGCAATGCTTTGGGCATAAGTGGCACTTTCTTTGCCCTTCGATTGTTCGAAAATGGTTAGGGGTAATTGCCCCATGGCAAACTCTGCTAAGAATAGATAACTGAAAACCAGTATTTTTTTCATTACTTTATGTTGAAATTTTATTCAAAGTAATGGAAATCAGTCATAGAATCTTATTAATAGAGGATGAACCGAAGCTTGGAAAAGTAATTATGGAAGAGTTGAGGGGGAAGGGATACCAGGTTGACTTGGCAGCTGACGGATTAATCGCTGAAACATTCTTTAAACAGAATAATTATTCTTTGGTTTTAATGGATATCAATATCCCGCACAAATCTGGATTTGAATTGTGTAAAGATTTTCGGACCATTAAAAAAAGTATTCCTATCATCATGCTCAGTGCTTTGGGTGAAATCAATGATAAAATGGAGGCATTTAAGCTTGGGGCAGATGATTATATTGTGAAGCCATTTCATTTCGATGAGTTGTTTGCTAGACTAAAAGTTTTTTTGAAAAGGGCAGATTTAAAAGAGGAAGACGTGAAGATCATTGTTGATGATCTTGAGATTAACTTTAGAAATAAAACGGCTATGCGTGCTGGGGTTACTGTAAACCTAACTGCGAAAGAGTTTACGCTACTTGTATTACTTGCCAGAAATAGAGGTAAGGTAATTTCCAAACAAGAAATATTAGAAAAAGTATGGGACTTAAGTTTTGATACTGGAACCAATACAATTGAAGTGTATATTAGTTTTCTTAGAAATAAGTTGGACAAGCCCTTTGAAACCAAACTTATTCATACAAAGCCTGGATTTGGCTATTATATAAAATAAGCCTCTGTTTATGAGTATTAAGTTGCGGTTCGCTTTAATATTTAGTGGATTTGTAGCCATCATGTTGGCTGTTTCATCGATTTCTATTTATGTATTGTATAGCAATTTCAGAGAAACAGAATTTTATAACCGCGTAAAATCGGAAGGGAATATTTTTCATAATTACGTGTATGAAATAAAAGACCCTAAACAAGCAGCATTTGCAAAAATGCTTTCGGGCATTTATACCAATTCTGTGTTTGATGAAAAATTGCTGGTGATCGATTCTTCTGGGAAAGTAATGAACAAATTGCCCGAGACTTTACAACCTAATTTTGACCAAGCCCTCCTCAATGAAATAAAACTTAAAAAAGAAATCAGGTTTGAGACCAATAATTATCAAACGGTTGGCACATATAATAGCAGAACAAAGTATTATACAATTGCTTCAGGTTTCGATATATCGGGGTATCGAAAATTGCATAATCTTGAAATTATACTTGCTATTGTTTTTTTTATGGGGATGCTGGTAACCGCTTTGTTTTCTTTCTTTTTTGTTCAACAGGCTTTTAAACCTTTATTGGCTTTAAATAAGCAGATCAAAAGAACTACGATCTCTAATTTAAAAGATCGGTTAATTGTAGTTGATAATTTTCCAGAGATCAATCAGATTGCTAATAGTTATAACGCAATGCTTGAACGATTGAACAAGGCCTTCGAATTTCAAAAAAGTTTCGTACAACACGCATCGCATGAATTACGCACCCCCTTAGCAATCATGCTTTCGCAAACAGAATCTGCGATTAATAAAAAAATGACAGAACCCGATATACATAACTTATTGGTTTCCTTAAAAGAAGACCAGCAAGGGATGATTGATCTTACAAATTCTCTACTCTTACTTTCTCAATACGAACAATTAGGATACCAGAAAGATTGGCCAATGACAAGGGTTGATGAAGCAGTGGTAGAAGCTGCCAGTCAGGTGATGCAAATGTTCCCTGATGCGTTGATTCATATTGGATTCAAAGTTATTCCAGAATCTGATGAGGCATTCTTTGTTGTTGGAAATGAATCTTTGTTAAAGTCGGTTTTCATTAATTTAAGTAAAAACGCATACCTCTATGCATTCGATAAAAAAGTAGATATTTTAATGGAAACGTCGAAGGGTAAAATCAAGGTTCAAGTTGTGAATAATGGACTAACCCTTTCTGATGAAGATTCTTCGAAAATGATGCAGCCTTTTTATAGAGGGAAAAACGCAGTGAATGCCAATACAAAGGGATTTGGCTTGGGTCTTTCCATTGTTACCAGAATTTTGTTTGCGCATCATGGACAAGTTGAGTATGATGCACCAACACCCTATACCAATCGGTTTACCGTTATTTTACCACAGGCAATCAAATAAAGGCACAAAAAAGCCAACCATTTGCAGGTTGGCTTGCTTAATCAGGTATGATGTAAACTACTTAATAAGAATTAAGCAGCAGTAACATTTGCTTTTTTAGCTAGTTTGCTCTTTAAATTAGCAGCTTTGTTTTTGTGGATGATGCCACGTTTTGCTAATTTGTCGATTTGAGAAATTACCTCAGGCAATTGCTCACCATATACCTTGATATCGGTATTAGCTTTTAAATCGCGAATAGCGTTACGGGTAGTTTTACCATAATAACGGTTGGTATCGCGACGCTTTGCAGCTTGTCTAACATCTTTCTTTGTAGCTGAATGGTTTGCCATATTCTATTTTTTTCAGGACGGCAAAGGTAAGGGCTTGAATTGAAAATTCGAAATTAAAAAGAGAAAAAATCGAATTTGTGCCCATATTTCTCAAATTCAGTCAGAAAACTAACTAACGAAACTCGTAAAGTTTCGTTTTTTTCTGTTCTCAAACACCGATATTTGCCAACTATTCCATTAAAAAGCTGTTTTACATTCACATGAAAGACTTTTCGTACATCACCAACTCCCACCCGGCGTATATCGAAAGCTTATACAACGATTTTTTAAAAGATCCTCAAACCGTCGATCCCGACATGCAGAAATTTTTTGAGGGTTTTGATTTTGCCATAGCTCAGGGTTCTTCACAAAAAAATGTTAGTCAATCAGTTACAACTGATTGGATGAAAGAGATCAAAGTCTATCGACTTATTCTGGGCTATCGTAATAAGGGTCATTTATTGGCAAAAACCAATCCAATCAGAACCAGAAAAGATCGAGGTGCCAACCTAGACTTAAACTTTTTTGGTTTATCGGATGCAGATCTGAATACGGTATATCAGGTGGGGAATTTACTTGGTTTAGGGGCCGTTTCCCTGAAGGAGATTCTCGGACATTTGCAAAAATGCTACGCTACTCATGTAGGTATCGAGTTTAAATATATTAGTGATCAAAAAAAGATCGATTGGCTTACAGCGGAAATTGAACAGCATTTCGCCAAACCTGAAACGCTTCAAAAGAAAAAAAGAATCCTGGAAAAATTAAACCAGGGTGTGATGTTCGAAAAATTCTTGCATACCAAATATGTTGGGCAGAAGCGATTTTCTTTAGAGGGTGGGGAAACAACAATTGCAGCTTTAGATGCTATCATCAATACTGCCGGGAACCATCAGGTTCAGGAAGTGGTTATTGGAATGGCGCATAGAGGTCGCTTAAACATATTGGCCAATATCATGGGTAAAACCTATGAGCAGATCTTTAGTGAGTTTGAAGGTACGGCAACTATTGACCAAACAATGGGTAGTGGAGACGTTAAATACCATATGGGTTATGGAAGTGATGTGCAGACAATCGACGGACAGCCCATACACTTAAAATTAATGCCCAATCCATCTCACTTAGAAGCTGTGGATCCGGTTGTGGTGGGTTTTGCAAGAGCAAAGGCTGATGTGTTATACGAAAGCGACTTTGATAAAATATTACCGATATTGATACATGGTGATGCATCTGTTGCAGGTCAGGGTATTGTATATGAAGTTTTGCAAATGAGCAATCTAAGGGGGTTTTATACAGGTGGTACCATTCATTTTGTGATCAATAATCAGATCGGATTTACTACAGATTTTGATGACGCAAGAAGTGCTGATTATAGTACTTCAGTGGCAGCAATGGTTCAGGCACCTGTATTGCACGTGAATGGTGATGATGCAGAAGCAACTGTGAAATGTGCAGAAATTGCAACCAGATATCGTCAGGAATTCAATAGCGACATCTTTATTGATATGGTTTGTTATAGAAAACATGGCCATAACGAAGGAGACGACCCAAAATATACCCAGCCGCAATTGTATGCATTGATCGACAAACACCAGAATCCCAGAGAAATCTATACGCAACACCTATTAGATAATGGAGAGAGTGATGCTAAGGAATTAGCAAAAGAGATGGAGAAAAAATTCTGGGCCGATTTACAAGAAAGACTGGATGAAATTAAGCAAAATCCGTTGCCTTATAAATATCAAGCACCAGAATTGGTTTGGAAAAGTTTGAGAAAGGCAACAGCAAATGATTTTGATCAATCTCCTGATACAGCAATTCAAGAGGAATCGCTACTCAGTTTATTTCATGCATTAATGAAGTGGCCTGATACATTCAAGCCATTGAAAAAAGTGGAGAAGCTTTTACAGGAGAAAATTAAATTATTAGAATCTGAAAAT